>CATMHL010000012.1 GCA_950068185.1 uncultured Pelagibacteraceae bacterium
TATTTTTGCAATACAACCCAGATATAAAATTTATATAATTCCTTTTCAAATAATCTTCACTAATATTTTTATCAACTATTTAATTAAAAAACGTCGTCAACGAGTACTTAAATTTAAATAATTAAATTAAGTGTAACAAATAAGTTGTCCACTTTGTGTTTGAATGCATTTGTTTATATTAACTCCAGAATCCCTTACGGCCCACTTTACTCCTTCTTGATTAATTAAATTATAATCGTCTAATAAAATTATTGCATTTTTTTCATGCCTAGGAATAACAAATTTAATAACATCAAGTGTTGGCTTATACAAATCAAAGTCAACATGGACAAAAGAATATTTTATGGAGCTTATTTTTTTAAAGATTTCATCATCAATTTTCTCGGGAAAATAACATTTAATTATATTAAGATTACTTTCTTTTTTTATTAAAATTTCATTTAATTGTTTCTCCAAAGCTAAATAATTAAAATTCTTAAATCTAGTTTTTTTTGTAAAAGGTCTGTATGTACCTAAGTAATGTTGGTCATATTTAGTTACATTACTTTTGATATCATCCGAAAAAAAACCAAAACTATCTAGAGCATAAATTTCTGAACTGTCTTTAACAAATTTAGAAATTGTAGTAAGTGTCCCTCCACGATCAACACCAAATTCAATTACGTTAGTTTTTTTATCTTTAAAAATTTCATTGTGTACTTTTATCATTTGATAAACTGTGAAATTCCTTTCCCTGTCTTGTGATGAATAATGCTTAATTATTGACCAATTGGTTAAAAATTCTTCGGGATATATTATTTCTACAGCTAAAAAGTATTTACGTAAAAACCAATAAAAATGAGATAAATACATGACCACTAACATTTGTTGATTTTCATTAAATAATTTTCCAACGAATGATCTAATGTGTTTAAACATTTTTAGTAATTTAATTATTAATCAATTAAAGAGAAATATATTTATATATAGTACAAATATAATTTATAAACATATCAAAAACAACCCAAAGCTTTTTTTTTAAAACTGATTTTATTGTCGTTTAATTTTATTTAACCTGATAATATTCTCAATCTTATGAAGTTTAAATTAAGTTTATTACTCTGTTGGTTGGGTATCCATCGTTATAAAATAATTAGCAGTACCTTTGGTTTTGGTCCGGGCGGAACTGTTAAAAGAGTTCAATGTAAAATTTGTGGAATCAGGAATGTTAGAAAAGGATAAAATCATACCTCAACTATATTGTGCTCTTGTTATTTATCTAATAACTTATCATTATATTTAAACTGTGATGTGTATTTATAATAAGATAAAATATAAATTTTCATATAATTTACAAATATAAACAATTCTTA
This sequence comes from uncultured Pelagibacteraceae bacterium, assembly GCA_950068185.1. Classification (GTDB taxonomy): domain Bacteria; phylum Pseudomonadota; class Alphaproteobacteria; order Pelagibacterales; family Pelagibacteraceae; genus AG-414-E02. The sequence continues at coordinate 1,353 of CATMHL010000012.1, forward strand.
AAAGCATGTTGTATTATGCCATAAAAATCAATTCTTATGATTAATTATATATCTTCACCTTTTAGATGGTTTTTTAAATTAGAATCAGCAACTGGTTTAGTTTTACTTATAGGTGCGGTAGTTGCTTTGATCCTAAGTAATTCAAATTTAAGTGGATATTACTTTGATGTATTAAAAACTCACATATTAATTGGTACTCAAAATTTTGGTTTAGATTTAAGTATTCTTCATTGGATCAATGACGTATTAATGTGCGTTTTTTTCTTTGTTGTTACTTTAGAAATTAAAAGAGAATTTATTCATGGTGAACTTTCAAGACCTAAACAAGCTTCATTACCAATAATTGCCGCTATAGGTGGTATGGCTGTACCTGCAATTATTTATGTAATTATCAACTTTGAAACTGGTAATACGCTTAGAGGATGGGCAATACCATCTGCGACTGATATTGCTTTTTCAATTGGTGTTTTGTCATTATTAGGTAAGCGAGTTCCAATTTCTTTAAAAATTTTTTTAATGGCTTTGGCAATAATTGATGACTTGGGTGCAATTATAATCATAGCCTTTTTTTATTCAACTGACCTTCAATACATGTATTTAACTTTAATGATAGGATCTTTTTTAGCTTTACTTATTATTAATAAATTTGGAGTGAAAAAATTCGCGCCCTATTTGTTAATAGGTCTCTTTCTCTGGTATTTTACGCATGAATCTGGAATTCATTCGACAATATCGGGAGTTGTCTTAGCTCTCACAATACCCCATCGAATTCATGAAAAAGACTTTTCACTATTGTTAAAATTGGAACACATTTTATCACCCTATGTAGCTTTTGGAATTATGCCTCTGTTTGCTTTAGCAAATGCCGGTGTTTCGCTTGAGGGGATATCAACGAATACGTTGATGGCCCCTGTTCCTTTGGGAATTTTATGTGGATTATTTTTTGGAAAACAGATCGGTGTATTTTTATTTTCTTACTTATCTATAAAATTGAAATTTGCAGAAATGCCTTCAAACTCAAATTGGATTAAACTTTATGGAGTTGGAATTTTAACAGGCATAGGATTCACTATGAGTCTTTTTGTTGGAAATTTAGCATTTATGGAGAACACACAACATATGGTTGGAGTTAAAATTGGAGTTTTATGTGGATCTTTATTATCTGCATTTGTTGGGTATTTTTTACTATTGATCACTACTAATAAAAAATAATACTTTAATAACCAACCCATCATCTAGAAAATTTATTAAAGCTTTAAAAAAACAAATCTAAAGTTAACTAAAAATTTTATAAACTTATTTTTAACCCATCATAAGCTGGGACTACATCTCTTGGAAGTATTTTAATGAGGTAATTATAATCTAGATCATGATTAAGATTGGTAAGTATTGTTTTTTTAGGTTTTAGTTTTTGATGGACTAAAAGCGATTCTTTTAAAGTAAAGTGACTAGGATGTTTTTTAAATTTTAGACAATCAATAATTAAATATTTTAAATTTTTAAATTCATCCATTTTTATTATTGACAAATCATTAGTATCGCTGATGTAAGCAGTTTTTTCAAAAATGTAAGCTAAACTATTTATCTTGCCATGTCTCACTTTAATCGATTTGAAAAAAACTTTTTCATTTGATTCACCTAATGAAAATTTCGATTTAATTATATTTGATTTAAAAATAGGCGGATAACTACCCGTTTTTTTAAATAAATAATCATGTCTTTTGTTGATCAATTTTATTGTATGTGTGTCTCCATATATATTTATTTTCTTCTTATGTCTCCAAAAAATGGGTCTTAGTTCAAACAACCCGTTAGTTTGATCAGCGTGTTCATGTGTCAAGATAACTGAAGATATATTTTTAATTTTATTTGATAATAATTGATATTTTAAATCAGGAGAAGTATCAATTAATATATAATTTGTACCTTTAATAATAATAGCCGAACTTCTGCTTCTTATATTTTTTTTATTATTTTTTTTACAATTTCCCCAAACACCATCGATCCTTGGAACACCTACTGAACTACCACAACCTAAAATTAGTAATTTTGCTTTCATATTAGGTTAAATTAAAAAGTTTCATAAAATTATTAGTTGTATTAATCACTATAGATTCATTTGGTAGTTTTTTTATTTGAGATAATTTTTCCACAGTATGGATTATATATGATGGTTCGTTATCTTTTCCTCTATATGGTAAAGGCGCCAAGTAAGGTGAATCCGTTTCAACTAAAAGATTTTCCATTGGAATTGAGGAGACTGTATCTGCAAGTTCGATCGATTTTTTAAAAGTAATAATACCACTTACTGAAATATAAAAATTTAGATCTATAAGCTTTTTTGCAAAATCTCTCGAACCGGTAAAACAATGTATTAATACTTTTAAATTAGAATTTTTGCTTTCGCTTTTTAATATTTCGTAAGTATCAACTTCCGCATTACGCGAATGAACAATAATTGGAATATTTAATTGGGAAGCTGCCGATATGTGTTCAATAAAACTTTTTTTTTGTATTTCTTTTTCACTATAATTATAATAAAAATCAAGTCCAGTCTCACCAATTCCAATAATTTTATTATGTTTATTTTTAATATTTAAAATAAACTTTGAATCTACTTGTGTATATTTTGCAGATTCATGGGGGTGAATACCAAAAGTTCCATAAATATTTTTATATTTCGTTATTATTAATTTAATTCTTTCAAAACTTTTTAATGTCGTACAAATCGTAAGCAAATACTTAACTTGATTGTATTCGGCTCTTTTAACTATATCATCTAATTGATCGTAAAGCTTTGGATAGTCTAGATGGCAATGTGAATCGGTAATCATCAAGTTGTTTTTTTAAACAATATATCTAATTTTTTGATCTTGATTTCATCATCTATTACATTTTTTCCATCTAAAAATGCCAAATTTCTCAATTTAGTATTTATATTTAATGCGTCTAAAACTTTTGACGATTTTTCAGGAATAATTGGGTTTAATAAAATAGAAATTTTAACAATTTGTTCCAATGCTATATGCAATATATTGTTCATTTTTTCAGTATTATTTTTTTTAAGTTTCCAAGGTTCTTCATCATTGATGTATTTGTTTGTTAAAAAACTTATATTTATTACTGATTTTATGTAATTATTTAAATTTTGCTTATCCATTTCATTTCTTAAATCTTTTGTTAGTTTTTTTGTTTGTTCCATTAATTTCTTATCCGAATCTGATATATTTTTCCTTTTGCTAACTTTATTTCCGCAATTATTTTTTATAAAAGAGAAAACTCTCTGACATAAATTTCCATAGTTGTTAGCTAAATCACTGTTAATACAATTTTCAAGATTTTTTAGAGAAATACTTCCATCAGATCCATGAGGCACCTCTTTCATTAAATAATATCGGAGTTCATCAATGCCATAAGTTTTAATTATTTCTAATGGGTTTAAAATATTGCCCCTGGATTTGGACATCTTTTTTTCACCAGACAATATCCAACCATGACTGAAAATTCTAGTTGGTGGCTCTACATCAGCAGCAAGTAAAAATGCTGGCCAGTAAATTGCATGAAATCTTAAAATATCTTTTCCAATAACGTGCAAGGATGCCGGCCAAAAATTTTTATATAACTTATCATTAGTATTAGGAAAATTGAGAGCACTTAAATAATTTATTAAGGCATCTAACCAAACATAAATAACATGTTTATTGTTGTTAGGCACCTTAATGCCCCAAGTAAATGAAGTTCTACTTACCGATAAATCTTTAAGACCACTTTTTACAAAATTAATGACTTCATTTCTTCTGGAAATAGGGAGTATGAATTTTTCATTTTTATCATAAAACTCTAATAGTTTTTTTTCCCAAGTTGATAACTTAAAAAAAAAAGAATCTTCTTCAACCCACTCTACAGTTGAACCAGAAAAAGTTGAAAATTTTTTTTTGTTTTTTTCTATAATTTCATCAGAGTTATAATAGGCTTCATCAGAAACAGAATACCACCCTTTATATTTTGATAAATAAATATCACCTGATTTGACTAGCCTATTCCATATATCATTAACAGATTTGTAATGCCTTTTTTCTGTCGTTCTAATGAAATCATCGTTAGATAAATTTAATTTTTTTGTTAAGTCTTTAAATATCTTAGAAATTTTATTGCAGTAAGTTAAAGGATCTAAATTATTTTTTTCAGCAGCTCTTTGAATCTTCAGGCCGTGCTCATCTGTTCCTGTTAAAAAATGGACTTTGTAATTATCATTTCGCTTAAATCTAGCAAAAACATCGGCGAGAATGCTTGAATAGGCATGCCCCATATGGGGTTTCCCTGAAGGATAATAAATAGGTGTAGTAATATAAAAATTTTTATGAATCATTTTTGAGCATTCCTTGTAATGAAATAAACAGATTATTTTTATCTAAATTAAATTTTTTCACGTCATTAATTTGTTTTAGTATCTTAAATTTGTGATAAAAATAAATGTGCAACTTTTTATTATTCTTTAAAGACAATTCATTATAGAAAAGTTCTATCATCAAAGAAATAAAAGTTAATAATTGGGAGTCTTTTTTCTGTCTGTATTTATCAATTAAATAAGAAATACAAGATAATTTATCTTTAGTATAATCAACATTGCTTTCACTTAAAATCTCTAAATATTTTAAAATATTTCCTGGTGTATCAAAATAAAAATTATCATTAATTTCATCAATGTTAAAATTATTCCTATACTGTTTAATAATGTTTTTTAAAATACTTTTCCTTTCAGATAAGGTAAAAAAGAATTTAAATTGAATACAACGAGATTTTATAGTGTCCAAAATTCTATTTGAGCTATTATGAATAATAAAGAAAAATGTATTAGCATTATGTTCTTCCAGAACTTTAAGTAATGCATTAGATGAATTAATGTTTAAATATTCTGCATTATCTATCATTACAATTTTAATATTTGAATTATAAGTTGTCTTGTTTAGAAATTTCAAAATATTTCTTACATTATCAATTTTAATATTTTCCTCATGAGAATTATTTTCAAGCAAAAAAAAATTTGGATGTATATAATTACATAAACTTTTGTAACTTTTGTTATCTGGATTAATAGTAAAATTATTAACAGAATATTTGTCTTGTTCTTTATATGAAAATAAATAATTGATAAAGTGATAAGCAAAGGTAGCCTTTCCAGAGCCTTTTAGCCCGCTTAATAAAATTGTATTTGGTAATTTGCTTTTATAAAAAAGTTTAACAAACGAATTAAAGTAATCATCATAACCAAAAAGCTGTAATTGATTTTTCGGAGATAAAATTTCTACATTTTCAGTATCAATCTTCATTTAGACAAAACCTGAATAAACTTATTTAATATGATTTTTTCCGTTTCCTCAGAATCTTTTGAATTATCCAAAACAAAATATCTTGTTTTATTCTTCTTCGCTATTTTAATAAAAGCTTTTTGAGCTTTAATATAAAAGTATTTAGAAAATTTATCATACCTATTCTTCTTTTTTCTTTTTTTTAATCTTTCCAGAGCCTTCGATATATTAACTTTCAGTATAAAAGTCAGATCAGGTCTTATACTTCCTAAAATATATTTATGAACTGAATCAACCAGAGCTTTGCTCACTCCTTTGCCATAAACTTGATAAGCTAATGTAGAATCGATAAATCGATCACATATAATAATTTTTTTTTTAGAAATTGCCGGTTTTATTTTATTTTCTATGTGTTCACTTCTTGCAGCTAGATAAAGTAAAGTATCTGTATATTTGTTAAATCTTATTTTAGAATGTAGATAAAAATAATCCTCAAGTATAATTTTTCTTATTTTTTCGGCACCTCTTGTGCCCCCTGGCTCTCTTGTAAGTATTACAGGAATTCTCCTTTTTTTAATACTTTTGTATAATTTTTTGCTTTGATAAGATTTTCCTGAGCCTTCAATTCCTTCAAACGTAACAAAAAGGGGTTTTTTTTTATACATCTCCCCAAACCAAGTAATTCAATGATTTGAATATTCTTGAAAAAATATTTGATTTTTCTATATCTTCAGCTGCCAAAATATTAATTTGCTTTTTTAACTCATCAGAGACATATACATTTAATAATCCTAAAGTGTCACCTTTTTTAATGGGTGCTGGAATTGGTCCTTCGTACTCAAATACTACTTTGATAATTTTTTTCTTTCTTTTAGGAATTGTTAAATATACATCTTCTGACGGAAGTATTTCGACTTTACTTTTTTTTCCTAACCAAACGTTTAAACTGGTCATAATTTCGTCTTTTTTAGCAATTTGAATAGTATCAAACTTCCTTAATCCCCAGTTCAATAATTTCATGGACTCTCTTGATCTAGAACTTTTTGTTTTAAATCCACTAGCAACAGCACTCATTCTTCTTTCCCCAGTTTTTATTGAAGATGCTAAAGAATATTTTTCTACAGTTAAAAATCCTGTTTTTATTCCATCTACTCCAACATCTTTATATAACAAAGGATTTCTATTTCCTTGAGTGATAGGATCTCCTCCCGTTCTATCCCAGGTAAAGGAAGTTTCTTTAAAATAAGAATAATATTCAGGATAATTTTGGATCATATATCGTGACATCTTTAAAATATCCCTAACTGTTGAATAATTGTTCACATCATTAATACCTGATGAATTATTGAAATTAGTATTTTCTAAACCAATTTCTTCTGCTTTTTCATTCATTAACATAACAAAGTCCTTTTCAGTACCAGACAAACCTTCGGCTAAAGCAACACAAGCGTCATTGCCTGATATTATAATTATTCCTTTAAGCAAATCTTCAACTGATACTTGATCATTCAACATTATAAACATTGATGAGTAACCACTTTGAGATAATCTCCATGCTTTTTCTGATACTGTTATCATTTCATCCAAAGATGTTTCTCCCTTTTTTAACAAATCAAAAGTAACAATTGCTGTCATTATTTTGGTCATAGATGCAGGATAAATTTTATCATCTGCATTTTTTTCGTAAAGAATTTTACCAGAAAGATGATCTTGTAAAATTACGTAATTCGCATCAACTTCTATTTGTGAGTAGGATTTTTGTTGAAATAATAAAAAAATTAAAATAATAAAAAAAATTTTAAAAAGTTTCATTTTATTCTCTATATATGTTTAAGTTTTCAAAACCTAATTTATTTAAACTAATATAAGTAGTTTTTAAAGCATTAAAATTTTTAAAAGGTCCCGCAAAAAGTCTATATTTTTTATCATTAATTTTTTTTACTGAAATATTATTAATTTTAGTTTTTTTAACTAACTCTTTCATTAAATTATTTGCTGAATCTTCGTAATAAAAATCAGATACGACTAATATAAAATTACTTTTTTTATTTAATTTTTTTTTGGCTTTAACTTCTACCTTTGTCAAATCATCCATTTTAACTTCATTAACTGGAAGTATTTCGGCAACTTTTTTTTCCTCTTCAAACATATTAGTTTTTTTAGCAATGAAAGTTTTATTTTTCTTAACTTCAACGACTTCTACAAATGGATTATCAAGATCTAATTCTAAAATTGAGGCAATTTTCTCACTAACAACGATAGTAAAAATTTTTGGGTAATTAGCTTTTTTATAAATTGTAGTTTCTACAACTTTTGAATTAGCAGGATTAATAATTTTTATTGGAGTATTTGTTTTTAATAAGCTGTGCATTACCTTTATATCATCATTGTTAATCTTTTTATTTACTACCTTTTGCAAATAAAGATTATCTTCATAAATTAATGCAAATCCACTTGATGAATAATACTGTCTCTCCTTTTTTTTCATGCCGTCTTTTACGTTATAGTCAGCACACGAATATAGAGTGATAATACAAACAAAAGTTGAAATTATTCTTTTTAAATTCATATTCTTATCATATTCGCTAAAGTACAAACACTAATACCGAATCTTAGAGATCTATTCCATTTTAATATTTTTTCGTAATTTTTGAAAACTAAAAAAGCTGGACTACCTGGTTTACCATCAGGTAAAATTAGCGCCGCTTTAAGGTTGGTTTTTAATTCAGTTCCATCAAAATTAATAACACCTTTTTTTTTCCATTTTTTAATTTTAAGTCTATTAGAGATTGTTCTGGCTGATAAATTTATGTATTTATCTTTTATATTATTTGTCAACTTAACCCTAAAGAAACATGGCTGTCCCTTCTTCCAACCAATACTATTAATATAATTTGCAGCAGACGCTAAAGAGTCATCAAGCGAAGATTTTAATTCAATTTTATTATTATTATCATAATCAATTGCATAGCGTTTAATAGAAGAAGGCATAAATTGAAAATTTCCATAAGCGCCCGCCCAGGAACCATAAAGTGTGTTTGGATTTATTAGCTTATCATCAATTAATTGTAATAGAGTAAGTAGTTGTGATGAAAAAAAATCTCTTCTGCGCTTATCATAACTTAATGTTGCTAAAGAAGAAATTATGTCCATTTTTCCAACATGTTTACCAAAGTTAGTTTCTATCCCCCACAATGCAAGCAAAATTTCTTTTTCTACGAAAAATTTATTTTCCACATCAACAAATAGTATTTTATTTTCTTTTAATAATTTTCTTGCGGTTCTAACTCTTGTAATGTTAGCTCTTTTGTCAACATATGTTTTTGTATCCTCAAAAAATTCTGGTTGTTTTCTATCGTATTTAATTACTTGTTCTAAAAATTTTACATTCTTGAATGCGATATCTATAGTTTTCTGTGACACGCCTTTTACTAAGGCAGATTTTTTATACGATGAAAGCCACGTTTCAAAATTTTCTTCAGCATTGATTTTAAAAGAAAAACCAACAACTAAAATTTGGAACATTAGAAAAAAGGTTAAAATTTTATAGATTGTTGACATGAACTTTTTTATCATAAGTACTTAAATTTAACTATTGATTCTTTTCCATGCCATACGTCTAGCAACTAAATCAGTCGATTCATTATTTTTTTTACTTTCTTGAAGAACAGGTTTAAGACGATCGGCAATTTTTTCCAAATACTTTTCTAATAAATTCTCAGTATTATTTATTTCACACGCAATTGCTATTACCCCACCAGAATTAACAAGGTAATCGGGTGAATATACAATTTCATTTTTTAGTAACCATTCAGCTATTGTTGTATTCTCAAGTTGATTATTTGCTGCACCGGCTATTGCTTTACATTTAAGTTGATGCTGATTTGATCGGTTAATAGCTCCACCTAAAGCACAGGGTGAAATAATATCACAATTAGTTTTAAATAAATCTTCCGGTTTTACTTCAACTAAATCAATTTCTTTTTTCAACTTTTTAATAAGTTCATAATTTATGCTTGCTGCTGTGATTTTAGCTCCTGCCTTAGCCAATAAGATCGCTAGCTTTCCGCCAACCTTTCCAACGCCGCTAATTGAAATATGAACATTTTTTAAATCGTTACTATTATTAATAAAATCGTTTGTTGATTTTATTGCGTGAAACAAACCTCTCGAAGTGGGTCCCGAAGTTTCAACATTGATTCCATAAACATATTTTGTCGCTTTAGAGCACTCAACTAAATCTTCCTTAAAAGTATTAACGTCACCTGCTGTTAAGTATTTGCCCTTTAAAAACTCGACAAGTTCTCCATAGCTTTGGTAGAGTTCAGGTGTTTTTTTTACATTTTTTAAATTTAATGCTGCCTTGCCACCACCAAAATTTATACCGCAAATACTATTTTTCAGAGTCATAGCCTCTGAAAGTCTCAGCGCATCTCTTTTTTGATCTTCAAAACTACTATATTCCCAAGATCGGACACCACCAAGGGCAGGTCCCAGTTTTGTATTATGGATTACTATTATACAATCAAGTTTAGTAGTTTCATTTGTTGCATGAATTACTCTTTCATAACCCTTGGCCTTAATATCTTCTATTTTTAATGGCATTTGGAGTTTAAATTAAACATATTAAATTTTTAAAATAAAGTTGTAATTTTATTTACTAAAATATATTAAAGTCTTATTCCATATAACTTGGAAGGGTGGCTGAGCGGTTAAAAGCACTGGTCTTGAAAACCAGCAATGGGGCAACTCATTCGTGGGTTCGAATCCCACCCCTTCCGCCATAAAATTATAATTTAAAATTTTTGAGCATTATTGTTACTTTTGTTTTTGGTATAAGCCTGTCAGAATTCTTTTCAAAATACCATTTATATATAACTTCATCTTCAATAAATAATAATTTTGTCAAATCTTTAAGTTCAGCAACGTTCAGTTCATCAATATATTTTTTAACAAAATTACCTAACAGTAAATCCATCTCTTTTGTTCCTCTATGCATAGATCTGTAGATAATTTGTTTCTTTAAAATTTCTTTATTTGTCATCATCGAACAAAATTTATTATATATTATAAAGCAATGAATCAGTCAAAAATACACAATTTCCTAATTCAGAATGTATCTGCTTTGGATGGTGTGGGTATAAAAATAAATAAACTATTAAAAAAAAAGAAAATTGAAAAAATATCTGACTTACTATGGAATCTTCCTCAGGGTTTTACAGATCGATCAAATGTGCAAACGCTTGATAAACTTGAAATAGGAAAAATAACTACGATAAAAGTTAAAGTTACGAAATATAACTTTCCACGAATAAGAAATCTTCCTAACAAAGTAACATGTGAAGATAAAATGGGCAAAATAGATATTGTTTTTTTTAATAGCAGAGAAGGATACATAAGAAAAATTCTTCCCTTAAATTCATTGGTAATAATTAGTGGTAAAATTAATTATTATAGAAAAAAATACCAAATCACAAATCCCACATATGTAGTACCTATTGATATGGAGAATTATGTAAATAAAATAATTCCAAAATATTCATTAACTGAAGGATTGACTGAAAAAGTATATAGAAAATTGATAGAAAAGGTATTAAAAAATATTACCGATTTAACGGAATGGCATAATGAAGAAATACTAAAAAAAATTGGTAATGTTAGCTGGTCTGAGTCCATAATTTATATTCATAAAAATAAGGAAAATGATCTTAATTCAAAGTTCTATAAAAGATTGGCTTATGATGAAATTTTAGCTAACCTATTAGTCTTATCTCAAGTAAGAAAAAGGATAAAAAAATTCAAAAAAAAAAACAAAAAGTTTGATGATTACCTATCAAAAAAAATTGCCAAGAATTTCATCTTTTCTTTAACAGCCAACCAAGCAAAAATTATCGAAGAAATTAACAAAGACCTAAAATCCAATTTTAAAATGTTTAGACTTTTACAAGGAGATGTGGGAAGTGGAAAAACAATAGTTTCATTAATAGCTGCATCAAATGCAATTAGGTCTAATTGTCAGGTAGCATTAATGGCTCCCACGGAAATTCTTGCTAAACAACATTATAATCTTGCTAAGAAAATATTTAAATCAACTGGTGTTACTATTGAATTTTTAACTGGTAAATCTGATACAAAAGAAAAAAAATTAATTCAAGAAAATTTAATAAATGGAAAAATAAAATTTTTAATTGGAACTCATGCCTTATTTCAAAAAAATATTTTTTTTAGTAATTTAGGATTAATTATTATAGACGAACAGCACAAATTCGGTGTAAAGCAAAGAATAGAGCTTTCGAATAAGGGTGGTAGAGATTGTGATATACTTTTAATGTCTGCCACTCCTATTCCACGTACGCTAGTTTTAGCTATTTATGGAGACATGGATGTTTCTAGACTTATAGAAAAACCCATGTACAGAAAAAGTGTTATTACTCTAAGCAAACCAGAAGAAAAAATTGATGAAATTTTAGTTTTTATAAAAAAACAAATTAAAAATGGAAATCAAGTTTTTTGGGTTTGTCCACTAATTGAAGAGTCAAAAAAATTAGATTATTCGGCGGCTGTAAAAAAATATAATTATTTATCGAAAACATTTGCTAAAAAAGTTGGTTTAATTCATGGTAATTTACAAAAAGACGAAAAAGATAAAGTTTTAAATAATTTTTTAAGAAAATCGATCGACATATTAGTATCAACAACTGTTATTGAAGTGGGTATTGATTTTCCAGACGCAAGCGTAATAGTTATTGAAAATTCCAATAAATTTGGTCTTTCTCAACTTCATCAACTAAGAGGTCGGGTTGGTAGAGGAGCTGTTCAAAGCACTTGTATTTTACTTTATAAAAAAAATTTAAGTGGAAATGCAAAAAAAAGAATCCAAATATTAAAGTCATCAAATGACGGTTTTTTTATTGCCGAAGAAGATATGAAATTAAGAGGATTTGGTGATATACTAGGCTATCAACAAAGTGGGATTAAAGATTTTAAGTTGGCTGACCCCATCCAACATGAAGATCTTTTTAAAATAGCGGAACGAAATATAAAAGATATTGAACATGATGAAAGTAGTTTTAAAAAATATTATTTTTTGCTCAAATTATTTGATAAGGCAGATATATTAAATCAAATAAATTAAAAAAGATTAATTAGGATTTGACGTTCCTGCGGATATAATAAATTTTGATGCTTCTTCAAAAGTTAAATCAAGATAAATTACTTCGTCTTTAGGAAACATAAGTAAAAACCCACTTGTTGGATTTGGAGTAGTCGGCACAAAAACATTTATTAAATTTTTTTTTGTTTTATTGCTCATCTCACCAAAATTTTCTTTCGTTGCAAATCCGACTGCCCAGGTACCTTTTCTTGGATACTCAACTAAAACAACATTTTTTTGACTTTTGTCTGTTTTTGTAAATGTTTCAGTCATTTGTACAATTGCTGAATAAAAAGTTCTTAGAATAGGTATTCTCTTTAAAACGTTATTAAATATATCTAACATTTTTTTTCCAATGAATGATAATGATAACCAACCAATTAACGTAATTAAAATTATTGACGTGACTATTTCAACTCCAGGAATGTTATATGGCAAATAATGATTTGGATTTATTTCTTTGGGCAAAATTTTTGATGAAATTGATACTAAAAAGAGCGTTAGGTAAATAGTCATACCTATAGGTATTAAAACAACCACTCCTGCAATAAAATAATTCCTAACTCTCGTAAAAATACTTCTTTTTTTTTCTGTTTTTGCCATTAAAATACCTATTTAATAATGAGTAAAGTTAATAACATAAATAGAAGAAAATTTCTTGAAATATTTGGTGGTTGTACCTGTTCATTAATAATTTCTGCTTGTACAACTGCACCAATAACAGAAAGAAAACAATTAAGATTATTACCAGAAAGTTCTTTAAACAGACAAGCTGCACAAATATACGAAAATGTAAAAAGAAAAACAAAATTAAGCGACGATAAAAAGCAACTTCAGGAAATTAAAGAAATAGGATCTAAAATTGAGGAATCTGTAAGTGCATATTTTAATTCAATAAATGCAAAAGATCCTACTTATAATTTTCAATGGGAATATATTCTTGTTGATGATGACAAGATAAAAAATGCTTGGTGCATGCCTGGAGGTAAAATTGCAATTTACACCGGTATACTTAAGATTACCAAGAATAAAGATGGTTTGGCTGCCGTAATGGGTCATGAAATTGCACATGCCGTAGCTAAACATTCAATTGAAAGAGCAAGTCGAGCCTTAGTTTTAAACGTTGGAACTGCTGCATTAGATATATTTACTGGAGGAGCTATTTCTAACACTCGAAGAACTACCGGGGTTGATGTTGCTGGAATGTTAAGAAGGTTTGGTATTGATAATCCTTTTGGAAGAAAACAGGAAAGCGAAGCCGACTATTTAGGTTTAATTTTTTCATCTCTTGCAGGATTTGATATTAGAGAATCAGTAAAAGTTTGGGAAAGAATGAAGGAGGCACACAAAGGTCAGGAGCCACCCGAATGGATGAGCACACATCCTTCAAGCGCAAAAAGAATAGAGTCTTTAAAAAATTGGATACCAGAAATTATTATAAATTATCCTCCTTTAAAGAAAATTTCTTAGAATACCAATATGATAAATACCAATTATGAGTTATGAAATTTTTTAGTTATTTCAGCAAATTTCGAATTAAGAATTTTTAAATTATAATTCTTACTAACTACATATTCATCGATAGCTTTCCTTACTCCAGGTACATAAGACATGAAACACCCCTATTTCTAAAAAATTCTTAGGTTTTACTTTTTCGATATGATTTAAAAGAAAATCTCCATCTTTCTTGTTTTTTAAGCTTGTTTTCTCCAATATTTTTTAAATTTTATTTTCATAAAATTCTAGTAAAAAACAATAACACGTCACAACTAATCTTGCTACTTAGAAAGGTAATATGATAGTTTGACAATAATAAAAATCAATATTTATTGAAAGAGAGCGTAATAATTTAAAAGTTCAGATATCATAATATATAAATGCAAAATAATTTTTTTAAAAATGTTATTCAGAAAATTCAACTTTAAAAAACAAGAGAAAATATTTTACTTAATATTTTTATTACTTTTTTCAATTTCTTTTAATCAATACTATGGAAATTTGGGAGTTTGTCCTATTGATAGTTTTTGGTTCTTTAATTCAGGATATGATGTTTTAAATGGTCACTATCCTTTTAAAGATTATTGGACAATAGCAGGACCGTTTATTACTTATACTCAAGCTCTCCTTTTTAAAATATTTGGTGTTTCGTGGTTCAGTTATGTCTTCCACGCTTCTATATATAATTTTTTAATTTCTATAGCTACTTTTTATACGTTTTATAAATTGAAACTAAATGTACGTTATTGTTTTTTCTATGCTTTATTAGTTTCAATTTTAGCTTATCCCTCTGCAGGAACTCCATTTGTTGATCAGCATGCTTCTATTATTTCCATAATTTCAATATTTTGCTTCATTTTAGCTTTAAAAACTAATTCGAAAATCTATTGGTTTTTCTTACCTATTTTTTTTCTAATAGCATTTTTATCAAAGCAAACACCAACAGGATATATTTTTTTAATAATAGGATTTTTATCTATTATTTATTTCATTTTCAATTTTAATATTAATAAAATTATTTATGGAATATTGGGATCAATAACTATTATCTCTGTTTTCTTAATAACTTTATTTGCTAGTAAAATCTCATTTATATCTTTTTATGATCAATATATTTCATTTCCATTATCGATAGGTAAAGATAGATACGAATATTTTCTTTTTCCGTTAGAATTTTCAAGAATAGTTTTGCGATTTAAACTAATTCACTTATCATCTATCATTCTTATAATTGTAAGTATTAAAAATATAATTCATAATTTAAAATATTTTAAAAGTAATGAATTTTTAATTACATTATCATTAATAGGTTCTTCATATGCCTTAATTGCTCACCAGCTAATGACAATTAATGGAATTTTTATATTCTTTATCATTCCCATTTTAACTGGTTTTTCTCATATTTATTACTTAAAACATTTTAATAATAAGATACATATTTTATATTTTTTAATATTTTTAGCTTTTTCATCTACTGCATATTATGGATACAAATATATCCACAAAAGAGATTTTATGGATTTAAGAAAGGCTAAAATGGAGAATGCTATAGATGCAAAAATATTGCATAATAAATTACGTGGACTAAAGTGGATATCTTGCTTGAAACCAGATAATCCAAAAAAAGAAATATCACAGCTCTTAGAAGCAATTGATATTATTAAGAATGACGGAAGAAATAAAAGTATAATAACTGATTATCAATTCATATCAGTAATTTTATCGTCATACGATTTTTCGCCTAGTCAATCTTGGTTTATTAACCACGTTGTTCATCAAAAAAAAGAGTCAAAATATTTTAAAAAATATAAACGGTTGTTTATTAATCAACTTAAAGAAAACAAAATTGAAATAGCGTATGTAATTAAACCCCTTTGGCAAAGTAATGAAGTATTTGAAGAAGGTTTAAGCAAAAATTGTATGAAAAAAATAAGAATAACTGAGATATTAGATGGTTATTTATTACAACCATGTGAAGAGTTAAAAAATTAAATCTAATTAAATATAAAATATTCTTTAAATTTTCTAAACTCTTTTAAAAAAATCTAGTATAGACACAATTAAAACATTCATAATTAGTTGTATAGATATTCCTAAAACAACTAGGCCAAATATTAATGAATAGTTGCCAATATTTAAAATTTGTAATTTTATATTTGACAATAATAATAAAGAAAAAATTAATAATAGTACTGACAGTATTAAAGCTTTGTTAAAATTTAAAAATTTATAAATTTTAAGAACAAAATTGTTTTTTTTAAAACCCAAATATATTGAAGCTAAATTTGCAAAAAGACTAAAAAAAATAAACTGAATTGAGGAAAAAAAAAAAACTATGGAAATTAAAAAATTTATATCCGTATAAGATGTGATAGCAAAATCAACTTTAAAAAAATAGTAAATAGAAATTAACATAAATATTAAAGAAATGATCAACGTAGGTATTTGGCTACCTACTAATAAAATAAATTTCAATGTTTTGATGCCGTCTGCAAAAGTTCTCATGTGACTTGTAGAAGTTTCCCTTTTGTCTTTATGAAGAGTAATGGGTATTTCAACGTATTTTGCTGTAGATTGATAAAGTTTTATTACGCTTTCTATATTAAATTCCATTCCAGTACTAAAATAAAAATTCTTGTCATAAATAAATCTTTTATACATCCTAAATCCACAATAAACATCGTTAGTCTTAATTCCGAAAAAAAGCTTTGTCATCAAGCTCAAGAAAGGATTGCCAATATATTTGTGCAAAAAAGGCATTGCTCCATGCATAATTTTTCCTCCATATTTTTCAAATCTACAACCCTGGATAAATTCATAGCCTTCTCTTGCTTTTTGAATAAATTTACCTAACTCAGTAAAGTCATAACTATCATCTCCATCAG
>CATMHL010000013.1 GCA_950068185.1 uncultured Pelagibacteraceae bacterium
GTACCACATCATATAATTTACCGATTATCTTTTATTTTCATTCGACAAAACTCATTCTGAGCAGTTTTTTTGACCTGCTAAACACTAAAAAAATCAGCAAATTTGGGAAAATGCGTTGGTATCTGTCATGAACTTGTTTGAAATCGAGGTAAAAACGGTTTGGGTCCAGATTTCATTCGCAAAACAAGGTTTCTGAACAACTCTATCTGACTTTTTTCGCAAGAATCTGCGTCGAATCCAATTTGTCACTTACAGCGCCTCGTTTTGAGCCCAAATCTCACGTTTTTGCACTTGGTATCTTAAATGTCCGTTCCGCAACCAGACCAAAACTTGCGCCGAAACTGGCGCCCAGACGGCAGTCCGATCGGTGCCTACTTCGTGCTCGGAACTGATCCCGTTTTGAGCCAAAATCTAACGTTTTTGCAGTTGGTATCTTAAATCCGTCTTGCACAAGCAGGCTCAAAATAGTGTAAATTTGCTCTAAAATACTGTTTTTTAGAAGGATTCTGGCGTGCTTTCAGAGAATCCTGAAAATACGAATGCAGAATGCTATGAAATATTTGTATTTTGCACAATAAAATTGCCAAAAAGTGATGTATGGTGTTGATGCCAGAGGTCATACAAAAGCATGAATCAGAAATTTCATCATTTTCTGTAATTTCCTGCTGAAAACACGTATTTTTTGTCATGTGCAGTTTTCTACCGGTAAACTGAACTTTTTTTGAAGAAAAACACGATTTTATTTTTCTATTTTCGCAAATCATGAATATCAAATTTCCACTAGAGAATCACAGGTTTTTATGTAAACCCCAAAGAATATGTATTTCAAAAGTATTTTTTAACGCTTTACTCTTCGCAAATCATTATTTTCAGGTTTTCCAGGTGTTTTCGATCTAAAATTATTGGATTTACCGAATACAGTAAACGATCATAGGATTTTGAGACAAAATTTTAAAAACGAATGCAGAAGAAACCTACTGTATTTTTCAAAAATTAATGCCCAGGAATAAACTGATGCAGCAATTAATATAATTATTACACTTTTAACTATAAAATCAGCTCTCAAAAAAAGTTGAATTATAGAAAAATCTGTAGACCCTCCTAATCCAACAACTTGTGTAGCTACTTCTTGTTCCATGAAAGCTAATGTGCATCTAAATGTGTCATGAATTTGGCACTAAAGCCAAATTTTTATGAGGATTAAAGTTGTGTATCGTTGAAATATCTAGCAATTAAAATTGCGTCAGCTTTATTTGAGTCTTTCTTTCTGGAAAGTTTGCTCGATATTTCGGGATAAGTTTCAATTACTTTTGTTCTACTCGCGTCCTTATTAGTTTTAATCAAATTAAAGTGTTTTTTCCATTTAGTCGGTCTAACAAAATATATTGGTAAACTTAAAGCCGAGCAAATACCCTTGATCACACCAAAAGATTGACCAAAATTAAACATGCTGGTCACCCCTTGTCCTGGCATTGCATTTACATGTTCAACAACGATAATAATTTCTTTACCATTGTTCAATCTTTCTTTTATTATATTTGTTACTTGAGAGCCGTTTACTTGTCTTTTATTTTTTTTCCCATCAATCATGGTAGGCATATCAAAAACTTCAATAACTTTTTTGTTTTCCAAAATACTAATTGCGCCACTTATTCCAGGATCTATTCCAAAAATTAACATGCTGTTTAAATTTTTTCTGCCAGATTGTTATCAATTTCTAAATTTGTATATATATGTTGAACATCGTCATTATCTTTTAACGCCTCCAAAAAATTTAGTACAGATTTTGTTTTTTCCTTATCTAGTGCAATTTTATTTAAAGGTACCCATTCAATGCCTGATGAAATGAACTCTTGATTTTTTTTTTCTATTTCAAGTTTAACTTTATAAAAATTATCTTTTGTAGTAATTACTTCATGATATAAGCCATTTGATGAGCAATCTTCGGCTCCACCATTAATTGCTAATTCTAAAATCTCATTATCTAAAATTTTTTTTTTATCAATTCTAATAACACCTACCTGTTTAAATTGATGTGAAGCCACGCCAGACTCTCCCAAATTTCCTCCAAATTTTTGAAATATTGTTCTGATATTTGAAGCTGTTCTATTTTTATTATCAGTTAAAGCCTCAATAATAATTGCTATTTTTTCTGGACCAAAACCTTCGTACATAAGATTGTTGTAACTTAAATTTTTATTTGTCTCTGATTTATTTATTGCTCTTTCAATATTATCCTTAGGCATATTTGCTATTCTAGCAGCTTGTACTGCTAATCTTAACCTTGGATTCGTTTCAGGATCTTTCGAACCTAATTTAGAAGCCATAGTAATTTCTTTTGAAAGTTTAGAAAAAATTTTCGAGCGTTGTTTATCTGCTCGTCCTTTTCTATGTTTAATACCAGCCCAATGTGAATGACCTGCCATAAATTACATTCTATTTTCTAAAACGCCACCAACAATAATAGGTTCAATTTTTTTAGCTAAACCCGTTTTGTCATCAGCCTGCACCATTAAACCTGAAATAGTGGCTTCGCCGAGCGCAGGATAATGTTTCGTTACTGAAGAATCTTTTAAAAATCTTTTTAAGGAATTGTCTCTGTTCATTCCGATAACGGAATTATAATCCCCGCACATCCCTATATCAGTTTGATATGCTGTACCTTTTTCCATAATCCTATGATCCGAAGTAGGAACATGAGTATGGGTTCCAACAACCATAGTAGCTTTGCCATCAAACAGGTATCCCATAGCCATTTTTTCGCTAGTGATTTCACCATGTAAATCAACAATTATAAAGTCTGCATCTTTTATTAACTTTACTGTTTGAATAAATTTTTTTGCTGCTTCAAAAACATCCTCGCATTTCTTCATAAAAATATTTCCCATTAAATTTATTACAGCAACCTTTTTATTATTTTTTGAATTAAAAATACCGGTCCCTACACCTGGAGAACCTTTAATTAAATTTTCAGGTCTTAATAATCTTTTCTCTGAAGTAATAAATTCCATTGTTTCTTTTTGATCCCAAACATGATTACCAGTTGTAATTACATCGGTTCCAGCCTCAAAAAATTCTTCAGTATTTTTTTTGGTTATTCCAACTCCAGGATCTGCAGCATTCTCACCATTTATAATTACAAAATCTAACTTTTTTTTTTTTATTAGGTTAGGTAGTTTTTTAACTATAGCTTCCCTTCCTGAAGGTCCCACAATATCGCCAAGTATTAAAATGTTCATAGTCGATTAATTTGAGTTTATAATTCCTTTTTCTGTAAAAATATAATCTAATTTAAAGTC
This sequence comes from uncultured Pelagibacteraceae bacterium, assembly GCA_950068185.1. Lineage (GTDB taxonomy): Bacteria > Pseudomonadota > Alphaproteobacteria > Pelagibacterales > Pelagibacteraceae > AG-414-E02. Next base: position 3,300 of record CATMHL010000013.1, read on the forward strand.
ATGTTTATTTGTGGGTATTTTTTGGCACTTTTGAAATGAATAAGCTATTCCTAAAGAAATTGCATTTTTTTTTATTTTATTAATTTTTTTTAGACTTCTATCGTAGTAACCTTTACCGTAGCCAATACGGTTTAATCGACTATCAAAAGCCACGAGAGGAACCATGGTTAGATCTGGGATAATTTTTTTTTTTGAACTTTTTGGTTCTAATATACCAAACTTATTTACATAAAGAGGTTCTTTAAAAATCCATGAACTAAAACTCATTCCACCAGATGCATTTATAACCGGTAATGCAATTTTAAATTTCTTTTTTGAAACTTTTTCAAGAAAACTTAAAATATTTACCTCATAATTTGATGGATAATAGCCGGCAATAGTTATTTTTTTTTTATAAAAATGCTCTCTTATTAATTTGAATATTAAATTAAAATTAAACTTATTTGCTGTTAAGTATTTTTTCTTTCTTTGTATAAGATATTTTTTTCTTAAATATGACTTATCATATTTCATTTATTGAACATTTTGTTCTTGAGCAGTTTCAGCGTTTTCAATAAATTTTTCTATTGATTTTGTCGTTTTATCTAAAATTTCTTCATAAGAACTTCTGTTTTCTTCAATCAACGTTTCAAATTTATTTAGTTCACTCCTTAATTTTTCAATTTCTTTCTCTTTCTCATCTTTATAATTTAGTGCTAAAGATCTAAGTTCTTTAAACTTGATTGATAGCTTTTCAAATTCATTCTTTTTACTATTTACCTTCTTGTTCAAAGCAAAATAGTCATCAACCATTTGTATTGCTGTAATTAGTAATAGTTTGCTCTCTCCAATATTTCCAAGATTTTTTTTAAGTTCGTTATACTTGGAGTCTAAGTGCATTGCCAATTCCTTTAGATTTTCTTCTTGCCCATCATCACAGGATAACAAATAATCCTTGTTATTAAATTTTATATTTACGTTTGCCATTTTTCTATTTCATAAATTAGAGTTTCTGTTTCCTGATTAAGTTCATCAATTTTTTGATTAAAATTGTCTCGATTACCAAATTTATGACTTACTTCTTTGTCGATTTTTTCTAATTTAGATTTTAATTCTTGATGCTGTTTTAAAAGATTTTTAAAGTTTTTCTCCGATTCTGCTTTTTCACTTAATAATTGATTTTTTTCTAAATTCAGAGAATCGATGTCATTGTTCATTTTAGTGACTCTATTTGACATTGTGCCCAATTTTTTAAGAACATGTTCTAATTTTTTTTCTTTTTCTTCGTAATTTTTCATTTGATTTATCTAAAAATCATATTATTGATTTGATACGTTCAAGTCTATATAGGTTTAATAGTGAGTCCAGTCTTCAAAGATTTAGCAAATGCAATAAGATTTCTTTCGATCGACGCTGTTCAAAAAGCCAACTCGGGTCATCCAGGTTTACCGATGGGTATGGCAGATGTAGCAACTGTGTTATTTAAATACTACCTAAGGTTTAATCCAAAAAATCCTAGCTGGATTAACCGTGATCGTTTTGTACTTTCGGCTGGTCATGGTTCAATGCTTTTATATTCTTTGCTCTACTTAACAGGATATAAAAGTATTTCTATAAGAGATATTCAAAATTTTAGACAACTAAATTCTATTTGTGCTGGTCATCCAGAATACGAAAAAAATTCTGGAATAGAAACTACTACAGGACCGCTTGGGCAAGGTTTGTCAAATGCAGTTGGTATGGCAATTGCAGAAGAAATTATGAAAAAGAAATTTGGTTCAAGTTTAATCAATCATAAAACTTATGTTATTGCGAGCGATGGTGACTTCATGGAGGGAATAAGTCACGAAGTTATGAGTTTGGCCGGGCATTTAAAATTAAAGAATCTCATAGTGTTATTTGACAACAATAAAACATCCATTGATGGTTCTACAAAATTAACGGTATCTGATAATTACAAAAAAAGATTTGAAAGTTATGGTTGGTCCTTCCAAGAAATAAATGGCCATAACGAAAAACAAATATCAAAAGCTATTAAAAAAAGTTTAAATTCAAAGAAACCAAATTTAATTTCTTGTAAAACTATTATCGGATATGGCTCTCCCAATAAATCAGGTAAGGCATCTTCACATGGTGCAGCTCTTGGAGAAAAAGAAGTTCAGCTTGTTAGAAAAAAATTAAATTGGAAGTTTGAACCCTTTGTAATTCCAGAAGAAATCCTGAACGAATGGAGAAGAATTGGAGAAAAAGGAATTTTACAGGAAAAAAATTGGAATGCTGTTTACGGTAAAAAAAGTAAAAAAATAAAAGACGAATTTTCAAGAATAATCAATAATAAACTGCCCAAAGATTTTGACAAAATTATAAAAGAACTGAAGAAAAAATTTTTTGATTTAAAACCGAATATAGCTTCAAGGCAAGCTTCTGCTAATTTTTTAGAAGAAATGACAAAAAATTTACCAGAACTTGTGGGTGGATCTGCAGATTTAAGTGGTTCAAGCAATACTAAAACAAAACACTCAACAATACTCAAGTCCGCAAACTTTAGTGGGAATTATATTCATTATGGAGTGAGAGAGCACGGTATGGCAGGGATTATGAATGGCATGGCTCTCCATGGAGGCGTGCTCCCGTATGGTGGAACTTTTTTGATTTTTTTGGACTATTGTAAGCCTTCACTAAGATTGTCAGCCTTTATGGGCCTGAAAGTTATTTATATATTTTCTCATGACTCCATTGGATTAGGAGAAGACGGACCGACGCATCAACCAATCGAACATTTAGCTCATTTGAGGGCAATACCAAACTTAAATGTATTTAGGCCAGCAGACATAATTGAGACACTTGAATGTTGGGAAATTGCCTTAAAGAGTAGTACTAATCCCAGCGTGATAGCCTTATCAAGACAAAAAATTCCATTTGTCACCGAAACGCTCACAAGTAAAAATATGAGTAGCCTTGGAGGCTACGAGCTTAAAAAAGCTAATTCTAATCCTGAAATTACTTTAATTGCATCTGGTTCAGAAGTACAAATCGCCATTGATGCATTAAACAAGTTAAAAGAGGCTAACATTAATTCAAAAGTAGTTTCTATGCCTTGCCAAGAATTATTCGACAAACAGTCGAAAGAATATAGAGAAAAAGTTATTGAAAAAAACTCTAAAAAAATATCCATAGAAGCAAGCAGCATATTTGGGTGGGAAAAGTATGTTGGTTCTGAAGGAAGCTCTTTAGGAATGAAATCTTTTGGAAAAAGTGCTCCCTATAAAACAATTTACGAAGATTTTAATTTAACTAGCAATAGTGTTGTTACGATTGCCAAAAAAATATTGGGTAAATAATTATGGCTTTAAAAGTTGGTATAAATGGATTTGGTAGAATTGGAAGAATGGTTCTTAGATCCGTTATTGAAAATAATAGAAAAGATCTTGAGATTGTAGTTATTAATAACAGAGGTAACTCTGAGGTCAGCAGTTTTTTACTAAAACATGATACCATACATGGAAAATTAAATGCCAAAATAAGCCACTCGGAAAAAGCAATTGAAATTAATGGAAAAAAAATAAGTATGATTCATGAAACAGAAATTTCAAAAATTGACTGGAAAAAATATAAAGTAGATGTTGTTTTGGAATGCACAGGCAAATTTAATACAAAAGAAAAATCAGCTCAACATATTAAATCTGGTGCAAAAAAAGTTCTTGTTTCAGCCCCTTGCAAGGGAGCAATAAACATTATTTTCGGGATAAATCAAAAAACTTTAAAAAATAGCGATCAAGTAATTTCTGCAGCTTCTTGTACTACAAACTGTCTAGCTCCAGTTGCCAAGGTAATAAATGATAATTTCGGAATTGAAACAGGTTTTATGACAACAATTCACTCATACACAGCTGATCAAAAATTATTAGATAATTCGCATAAAGATTTAAGAAGAGCAAGAAGTGCTCCTAATTCAATTATACCAACGACTACTGGGGCAACGAAATCTCTCGGTGATGTTATTCCTGAACTAAAAGGTAAAGTAGAAGGAATTTCGATCAGAGTTCCAACACCAAATGTTTCTTTGGTAGAATTTGTTTTTTCATCTAAAAAAAATCTTTCTGTAGAAAAAATAAATAATTCATTATCAAAAGCTTCAAAATCAGAATTAAAAAATATTTTAGATACGACCCATGAACAACTTATTTCGACTGATTTTAACCATAATGCTCATTCAGCCATAATCGATCTTTCATTGACAAAAGTAATAGAAGCGAAAATGGCAAAGGTTTCGGCTTGGTATGATAACGAATGGGGTTTTGCTTGTAGAATGTGTGATCTGGCTAATTATCTCGGTAAGATTTAATTTAGTCATGATCAAAATAAAACGATTAGATGATAATCTTAACATTGAAGGAAAAAGAGTCTTATTAAGAGTTGATTTTAATGTTCCAATAAATGATGGAGCTATAACAGAAGATTCCCGCATTGAAAAAGTTTTACCGACTATAAAATTTCTAATAAACAAAAAAGCAAAAATAATAATTATTGCACATCTCGGAAGACCCAAAGGAAAAATCGTTCCTGAATTAACTCTAAAACCAATTGCAAAAAAATTATCTAATTATCTTAATCAAGATGTAGTGTTTTTAAGTGAAAGTGTTGGTTCATTAGTAATTCAAAATTCAAAAAAAATTCCTAATGGAAAAATCATACTCTTAGAAAACATACGTTTTCATAAAGAAGAAGAATTAAACTCAGTATCTTTTGCTAAAGAGCTTTCAAAAATCGGTGATATATATATAAATGAAGCGTTTCCATGTTCTCACAGAGCTCATGCTTCTGTTTGTGAAATAACAAAACACATTAATTCTTTTGCGGGTAAACAGCTATTGAAAGAAGTAAATGTTATAAAATTGTTAACGAACAATGCAAAAAAACCCACGACTTGCATCATAGGGGGTTCAAAAATTTCAACCAAATCAGGTATTTTAGTTGAGCTTATAAAAAAAATGCAAAATATTGTCATTGCTGGTGCCATGGCAAACATTTTTATAAAACATAAGGGTTATAATATTGGGCAATCTGTATTCGAAAAAAATCAAGAAAACTTGATAGAAAATATAATTCAAGAATCTAAAAAAAATAACTGCAATCTTCTATTACCCGAAGATGTAATAGCATCAAAAAATCATAATTCAAAAGGAGTTTTAAAGAGCCTAGATCAAATCAATGATAATGATTTAATTTTAGATATTGGTGAAAAAACCTTACAAAATATAATTAACGTAATAGATGAATCAAAAACAATTTTGTGGAATGGCCCAGTTGGTTATTTTGAAATTGATGAGTTTTCTGCTGGAAGTAGAAAAATTGCAAACAAAATATCTGAAAATACTAAAGCTAAATCTCTCGTTTCTATTGCCGGTGGAGGTGACACAGTGGCAGCAATAAATAAATTTAAATGTTCTAATGGATTTACTTACCTGTCAACTGCGGGTGGAGCTTTTTTAGAACTTCTTGAAGGAAAAGTATTACCTGGTATAAAAGCTTTAGAGGTAAATGAGTGAAATAGAAAACATTGCAAAACAAATAGTAGCCAAGGGCAAAGGTATATTAGCTGCCGATGAAAGCACTGGAACCATGACAAAAAGATTATCCAGTGTAAATGTTAAGTCAACTTTAGAAAATAGATTAAAATTTAGAGAAACTTTATTTTCCGCAGAAGGTATGAAAAATTATATTGGTGGCGTAATACTTTATGACGAAACTATAAAACAAAAAAGTTTCTCTGGAAAAACTATACCTGAATTAATCAAAGGCTTTGGATCAATTCCTGGAATCAAAGTAGATACTGGTGCAAAAAAGTTAGCAGGATCTCCTGATGAAAAAGTTACCGAAGGATTAGATGGGCTAAGAGAAAGATTAGCCGAATATTATAAATTAGGGGCAAGATTTACAAAATGGAGAGCTGTATATAACATTTCAGAAAAATATCCTTCAGAATTAGCAATTAGGTCAAATGCACATGCTTTAGCAAGATATGCCGCTTTAGTACAAGAAGCAAAAATGGTTCCTATAGTTGAGCCTGAAGTATTAATGGACGGTGAACATAATATTGATAAATGCTACGAGGTAACCGCTAAAGTTTTGAAAAAATGTTACAAGGAATTAAAGTTACATAATGTAAATTTTAAAGGAACAATATTAAAACCTAATATGATTTTACCAGGCAACAAATCGAAAAATAAAAGTAACGCTAAAGAAATTGCTAAAATGACACTTAAATGTTTAAAAGAAAATGTACCTACTGAAGTCCCTGGAATAGCTTTTTTGTCAGGCGGTCAAACTGAAATTGAAGCAACGCAAAATTTAAACGAAATTAATAAAATTAATGATACAAATTTTATTTTAAGTTTTTCTTATGGGAGAGCTCTACAACAAAGTGCCCTAAAAAATTGGGCAAAAGATATAAAAGACGTAGTGAAAACTCAAAAAATCTTTAATCATAGATCTAGAATGAATGGTCTTTCCACCTCTGCGAAATGGACCATGGATTTAGAAAATCAAATAAACATCTAAAAAAATTGAAAAGATATATTTATTTAATATCACCTCAAAGAATAAGAGAGGTTAAGTTTTACAAAGAACTTCATCAAGTTTTAAAAACTAATAAAGTTAAATATTTCCAATTAAGATTGAAAAATATATCCACACAAAATTTATTAAAAATATCAAGAAAAATTGAAAAAATAACAAAAAAAAATAATGTTAAATTTTTAATTAATGACAAACCATTTGTAGCAAAGACAATTGGTGCCGATGGTTGCCATATTGGTCAAAAAGATATGGATTTTAAAAAAAGCAGAAAAATTTTGGGAAAAAATAAAATCATTGGAATAACATGTCATAATTCTAAAAAATTAGCGATAAAAGCCAAAATACATGGTGCTAATTATATTGCCTTTGGTTCATTTTTTAAATCTTCAACAAAAAAATCTGCTTTTAAAGCCAACTTAGCAATATTGCGTTGGGCTAAAAAAAAAATTAATATGCCGATCGTTGCAATTGGCGGAATCAATAATTCCAATTATAAAAAAATATTATCCAACGGAGCAAATTTTATTGCTTGTTCGAGTTATATTTGGAATAACAAAAAATTAGATCCTGTTTCAGCAATAAGCAAATTTAAATAAAAATGAAAATATTAGGTAATGAGATTAAACCAGGAATGATAATTGAACACAAAAATGATTTGTGGTCAGTTTTAAAAGCTCAACATGTTAAACCTGGAAAAGGTGGAGCCTTTAATCAAGTAGAGCTTAAAAGTGTAAAAAAAGGAACCAAATTAAATCAAAGATTTAGATCCAGCGATACTGTTGAAAGAGCGATTTTGGATGACAAAAAATTTAGTTTTCTTTATGAAGATGAAAACAACTGTCACTTTATGGATCTGACTACTTTTGAACAAATTCAAATTAATAAATCTTTATTAGGAGAAAAAAGTAAATTGCTTAAAGAAAATATGGAAGTAAATGTTCAATTTCATGATGATCAACCTTTGTTGATTGATTTACCTGTTTCAGTAGAATTAAAAATTGAAAACACTGATGCTGCAATCAAGGGGCAAACTGCCTCTTCTTCCTACAAACCTGCAACTCTAGAAAACGGAATTAAAATTATGGTTCCTCCATTTATTAATTCTGATGATAAAATAGTTTTAGATACAAGAACATTAGAATATGTAAAAAAGGCTAAATAAATGAAACTTAATTCAGCAAATATAAATGTAATTGTAAAGGCTTGTAGAAAAGCTTCTAAAACTTTGATAAGAGATTTTGGAGAAATAGAAAAACTTCAAGTTTCGATTAAAGGACCGGGCGATTTTGTAACTGTCTCTGATAAAAAAGTTGAAAAAATTCTTATTGAAGAACTTCAAAAGGCTAGGCCAAACTATTCGATTTTAAGTGAAGAAATTGGGGAAATAAATAATGATGAATCGTTTAAGTGGATTATTGATCCTATAGATGGAACAGCAAACTTTTTACATGGAATACCTCACTTTGCAATATCAGTAGGTTTAGAACATAACAAAGAAATAATCTGTGGAATTATTTACGACCCAATTAAAGATGAAATGTTTACTGCCGAAAAAGGTGAAGGATCTTATTTAAATAATCAACGAATGCGAGTTTCGTCTCGATCAAAATTAAAAGATTGTATTATTTTTACAGGAGGTCCCAAGCGTGAGTCAAAAGATAGAGATTTAGCTTTGAAAGAGCACAATAGTTTCTCATCCAAAATACATATTCCTATAAGGAAATTAGGAAGCGCTTCGCTTGATATGGCATATGTTGCCGCGGGAAGATGTGACGGTTTTTGGCAAAGAAATTTAAATTATTGGGATATTGCTGCTGGTATAATCCTTGTTAAAGAGGCCGGAGGATTTGTTACTGATTTTTATGGAAATAATGAATATATCCAAAACAAAACTATATTAGTTACCAATTCTAAAATTGATAAAGAAATGATTGAGGTTTTAAGTAGTTAATTTGTTGTTGTTAATTATTTTATTTTATTATATTAAATTGTCGATATGAAAAAAAATATACATCCAAATTATCATAAAATAAAAGTCGTCATGACTGATGGCAGTCAATTTGAAACAATGTCAACTTGGGGAGAAGAAGGTGAAACATTAAAGCTCGATATCGATTCTAAATCACATCCCGCTTGGATAGGTGGATCTCAAAAAATATTGGATAAAGGAAGAGTAAGTAAATTCTTTAGAAAATTTAAAAATTTAAGATCAACAAATAAAAAATAAGATGAGTGATAAACCTTTTATGCCAAAAGCTACTGCTGTTTGGCTAGTAGAAAATACCAAAATAAGTTTTAAGCAAATAGCAGATTTTTGCGATCTTCATGAACTTGAGGTTAAAGGTATAGCTGATGGAGACGTGGCGAAGGGAATAAAGGCTTATAACCCCATATTGGCTGGACAATTGACAAGAGAAGAAATCGAGTCATCCTCCAAAGATATCAATAGGCCACTTACTTTAAACAAAAAAATTTTAGATATAAAATCTGAAAAAAAAATTAATAGGTATGTTCCTTTATCAAAAAGACAGGATAGACCTGAAGCTGTGCTGTGGTTAACAAGAAATTACCCCCAACTGTCAGATGGACAAATAGTAAAGCTTGTTGGATGTACAAAAAATACTGTATCTGCAATAAGAAATAAAAGTTATTGGAATTCTTCAAACTTATCTCCAAAAGATCCCGTGGTTTTTAATTTTTGCTCCCAAGCCGAAATTAAAAATGCAGCTGATAAAGCCGATAAAAAGGCTGCCAAAAAAAAAGAAATTGAAAAACAAACTGAAAAGATTGAAGTTCAGTAATTGAATTAATAAAATTAAAATAATGAAAGTCAAAACTCATAGCTTAGTAAGTATTATTATGGGTAGCAAATCCGATTGGAAAACTATGATTCACTGTAGTGACACATTAAAAAAATTTGGAATAAAGCACGAAGTAAAAGTAATTTCTGCACATAGAACTCCGGCTAGGCTTCGCAAATATCTGAATGAGACAAAAAAAAATAAGACTGAAGTCATAATTGCGGGTGCTGGAGGAGCAGCTCATTTAGCTGGTGTAGCAGCATCATTAACTACACTGCCAGTATTAGGTGTACCCATTGAAAGCAAGCTTAAAGGCTTGGATAGTTTATTGTCTACCGTTCAAATGCCCAGCGGTATTCCTGTTGGAACACTAGCTATTGGAAAAGCTGGAGCTATAAACGCGGCTTTGTTAGCCATTTCTATTTTATCAGTAAGATATAAAAAAATTCAAAATAAACTTAGGGTGTATAGGGGTAATTTTGAAAAAAAAGTACCTAAAAGACCGTTTTAAAAGAAGGTAGACAATCTTTTTTTTTAGTGTTAGTTAATGCCTCTTGTAATAGGAGATATTTATTAAAATAGAGGTTAAAGATAACAATGTTGATCAAGCCCTAAGGATTCTTAAAAGAAAACTTCAAAGAGAGGGCTTCTTTAAAATATTAAAGATTAAAAGCAATTACGAAAAACCATCTGAAAGAAAGAAAAGAGAAAAATCAGAAAATATTAAAAGAGCAAAAAAAATTCAAAGAATGAGAAATAATTTTTAATTTTATTTTCTAATAAAAAAGTTAAAATATAATATTAAAATAATAAATTTATCGCGGGGTGGAGCAGTCTGGTAGCTCGTCAGGCTCATAACCTGAAGGTCGCTGGTTCAAATCCGGCCCCCGCAACCAAAATTTAGCGTTCAAGAAATTTCTGCCGAAACCCTGCCGAAAGCAGAGTTCATTTCGCAAAAAAAACACCTGTCCTGCGACACAATATTATTTGTTTTAAACACATTTAAGACTACATAGACGCTCAATGCGTTCTATTTATTTTTATATTTTTATATTCTTTTGTTGGACTTTTCTAATTGTCGGCTCTTTGATTTTGCTATTTGATACTCAAAGATCAATAGTTCAATCGCTATTGAATTTTTTATAATTTTTTTTCATTTATATTTATTTCTCGTTTCTTCGTTTATCTCTTCGCCATAAGTTTTGATTTTTTCATGTTCTTCTTGATTATAAGCTTTTACTTGCCTAATGCCTTTAACGCTCTCAGCTAGCATATTAGAAAAAACAGCTATTTTACTTTGAATTGTACTAGTTATTTTTCTTATGCTTTTACCAATCTTCTTTATTGGCCACAAAGCAAGAGGAAAGGCAAAAAAGGCAAAAATTGTCAATTCCCAACTTTGATAAAACATATTGCCCAATAAAAAAATAATAACAAGAACATCCTTGATAACTCCTGTCACTGTTTTCACAATTGCAATACGTAAAAAATATGTGTCATTTATTAATCTGGAAATTAAGTTGCCTGACTTGGCATCATTAAAAAACTTTAAATTAAAATACATTGTATTTAAAAGCTCTAGAACGTGGGAGCAGTGTGTTTAGACTCAAAGTGTGCACAGGTCGCTAGAGCGCTGTGCGGTTTTTAAACCCAGGTCCGCGGTTGGTCTACTATTGGCTCAGTAGATCAGTACCCGAGGTAACAACCTGACCCAAACCTCGAAACCTCAACGAATGAAGTCTGACCGTGCCGTGGTGTTGAGGCTTTAAACTAACAGGACTTTAGAGCATGCAAGGAACGATTCCTGACCATTCCGACCATTCCTTCCACTTTCAAAACTCACCCGATTTGTTCACAAACTAACTAGAACAACCTACATCTACGGTATGAGTTCGATACATATCCATACCATAATAGCGGTTGCCAATTATTTGGTTTTTGGTTGTTCTGTGGTTCTGCTGGCGCAAGTGCATAGCGCGCACTAACTGTAACTGCTTAATTCTATGTTTTTTAAAGTTTCCCCCTATTTACCCTTAATTGCATAAGAAATCGCTTAATTGCATAAGGATCTCAGGACACCCCCCCACCCCCCCCATCATACAGTACCCCAGTAGATTTGCTCTCGGACACGTTTTCTTATGAAATTAAGGCCTATGGGGTACCCCCCCTCCCCCCTACAAAAAGTATTTTTTTTTTTTTTTT
>CATMHL010000014.1 GCA_950068185.1 uncultured Pelagibacteraceae bacterium
ATAAGTGAAAAAATATCAAGAAGTGTAAAAAATAGACAGCTCATGGCTGTGAGAAAAGAAAAGGGTAAAATAGCAATAACGAATTACAAAACCTTGAAAGTTTTTCAAAATTTAAACCTTCCCAAAATTAGTCTTGTAGAATGCCAATTAGAAACGGGAAGAACTCATCAAATAAGAGTTCATATGAATTTTAAGGGAAATCCAATTTTAGGAGACAAATCTTATGGTAAAACAAAAAAAAAATTTAGAAAAATTGATCTATGTTTAGAAAAAAAAATTAATAATTTTAATAGACAAGCCTTACATGCAAAGAGTTTAGGTTTTGTTCATCCAAAAACAAAAAGAGAAATTTTTTTTGAAGCAAAGAGACCCAAAGATTTTGACTCATTGATTAAAAACCTCAAAAAAGCTAGTATTTAGCCATCTTGTATTTGCCTTAATTTGATAATACATATTCTTTAAATTTATGAACACAAAAACAATTAATTCAAATTTACCATCTATAGGATTAGAGGGAAGCTTAGTTAGCTATTTAACACAGATAAAAAAATTTCCAATTCTAAGCTCGGAAGAAGAATATATGTTAGCCAAAAATTGGCGCAACAGAGGAGATTTAAAATCTGCACAAAAATTAATTACTAGCCATTTAAGATTAGTTGCAAAAATTGCTATGGGATATAGAGGATATGGATTGCCAGTAAGCGAAATGGTTTCTGAAGGAAATATTGGTTTAATGCAAGCAGTCAAAAAATTTGAACCTGAAAAAGGTTTTAGATTGGCCACGTATGCAATATGGTGGATAAAGGCTTCAATTCAAGAATACATATTAAGATCCTGGAGCTTAGTGAAAATGGGTACAACTGCAGCTCAAAAAAAACTTTTTTTCAATTTAAAGAAAATAAAAAATCAATTATCTGCTAATAATGCTGGCGACCTAAGGACCGAACATGTTGATGAAATATCAAAAAGATTAAATGTAAAAAAAGAAGAAGTTGTCTCAATGAATAGACGATTGCTCGGAAAAGAAAAATCACTTAATGACCCAATAAAAGATGAAGATGGTGCAGAATGGCAAGATTGGTTAGTTGATAATAGAACAGACCAAGAATTAAAATTGTCCCACAAGCAAGAGTTTGCTAAGAAAAAAAAATTAATGGATAACTCAATGAGCATTTTGAATCCAAGAGAGAAAGAAATATTAACCGCGCGAAGATTGTCAGAAGATATTGTGACCTTAGAAGATTTAAGCAAAATATATAAAGTTAGCAGAGAAAGAATTAGACAAATAGAAACAAAGGCTTTTGAAAAGTTACAAAAAGCTATGCTCAACGCAGCAAAATCAAATAATTTGCTTCCAAGAAATTAATTTTTATTTAAAAGGATTTTCTAAAAGTATAGTATCTTCCCTTTTCGGACTTGTTGAAATGCTAGACATTTTAACACCACAATAATTTTTAATAAAATTAATATATTTTTTTGCATTTTTTGGTAGGTTTTTCCATTTTTTTATACCTTTTGTATTTTTTAACCATCCATCAAATCGCTTATATATTGGCTGTACTCTAATCTGATCATGTAAAGAACTAGGAAAATAATCAATTTTTTTTCCGTTAAGCCGGTACGCTACGCAAATATATAAATTTTTAAATTCGTCTAGAACGTCAATTTTTGTCAAAGCTATTCCATTGATGCCGGATATAGCACATGATTGCTTAACCAATACAGCATCAAACCACCCGCATCTTCTTTTTCTATTCGTAACAGTTCCAAATTCTTTACCTCTTCTTCCAATTTTATTTCCTATTTCATTTTTTAGCTCTGTGGGAAATGAGCCTTCACCCACTCTCGTTGTATATGCTTTAACTATACCGAGAATATAATTAATTGTATTAGGACCACATCCTGTTCCTGCAGAAGCCTCTCCTGCAACAGTGTTTGAAGATGTTACAAATGGATATGTTCCATGGTCAACATCTAAAAGCACACCTTGAGCTCCTTCAAAAAGAATTATCTTTTTCTTCTTCTTAAATTCTTCTAGTTTTTTCCAAACTGGTTTTGCATATTTGAGAATTTTTGAAGAAATTTTTGTTAAATCATTAATTAATTTTCTTTTATTTATTTTACTTTTTCCCAAACTTTTCCTTATTGAGTTATGATGAAATAGCATCATATCAATTCTCTTTGATAAATTTTTTTTGTTTGCAAGATCCATTACCCGAATTGCTCTTCTTCCTACTTTATCTTCATAAGCCGGACCTATTCCTCTTCTTGTTGTTCCTATTTTATCTATATTTTTTACATCTTCTCTTATTCCATCCAACTCTTTGTGCTGAGGTAAAATTAATGTTGCATTTTCGGCTATGTATAAATTTTTATTTGTAATTTTTATCCCTAACTTTTTCACTTGCTTAATTTCATCTAACAGAGCCCATGGATCTATGACAACACCATTTCCAATAATCGAAATCTTATTTTTTCTAACTATTCCTGAAGGTAATAATTTTAACTTATACGTGATATTGTTTACTACAAGTGTGTGGCCTGCATTATGACCACCTTGGAATCTTGCTACCACATCAGCTTTTTCTGAAAGCCAATCAACAATTTTTCCTTTTCCCTCATCTCCCCATTGGGAACCTACGACCACTACATTAGACATTGAGATTTTTTAAATTAAATGAAACTAAATGATTTAACGGTCCAAATCCTTTTCCATAACCCGGTGCTGAAATTATTGCTTTATCTACATATCTTAGAGAGATTTTACATGATTTAACTATATTTTTCTTTTGGGATAAACATGTAGCGAGAGCAGAAGATAAAGTGCAACCGGTTCCATGTGTATTTTTCGTTCTAATTTTTCTTTTTTTAAAAATCTTTATTCCTTTTTTTGTAGCTAAAACATCAAAAATCATTTTATTTTTTAGATGACCGCTTTTTAATAGCACATTTTTTGATCCCATGTTGAGAATTGTTTTTGCCGCTTTAATCATATCTTCTTTATTTGAAATTGAATATCCAGTTAATATTTCTGCTTCCGGAATGTTCGGTGTAACTAGAGTACATAAGGGAAGAAGTAGTTTTTTTAAATGCTTAATTGAGCTATTACTAATTAATTTTGTTCCACTTTTAGCAATCATTACTGGATCAAGAACAACATTTTTTAATTTATATTTTTTTAAAGTTTTATAAACACTTTTTATTATGTCTGCATTATGGAGCATGCCTATTTTTACAGCATGGGTTCCAATATCATCCAAAATCATTGTTATTTGTTTTTGAACAATTTCTGTGGGAATTGAGATAATTTTTTTTACGCCTTTAGTATTTTGCGCTGTAACTGCGGTTATAGCAGTCATTGCATAAGAGCCTAGTGCTGTTACAGTTTTAATGTCTGCTTGTATACCAGCTCCACCTGAAGAGTCAGAGCCAGCAATTATTAATACTTTTGACTTGGGTTTCATCTTTTTACTGATCTCTTAATTATATTTATACATTTCAAAATTAAATTTTTATCATAAGACTCGCCCATAATTCTTATCTTTGGCTCTGTACCTGATTTTCTTATTAATAATCTTCCATACCCGTTCATTAATTTATTTGCTTTTTTAATTGCATTTTTGCATTTGGTTTTAGTGATAACATTTTTATCTTTGACTGCTACGTTTTCTAATATTTGTGGCAAAGGTCGAAAAACATTAAGTAATTGACTAGCTTTTTTTCCCTTTCTTAATGAAAACAAAACCTCTAATGCGACCATCAAACCATCTCCGGTAGTTGCAAATTTACCAAGAATTATATGTCCAGATTGTTCACCACCTAAATTAAAATTTAATTTTTTCATTTTTTCTTTTACGTATCTGTCTCCAACTTTTGATCTAAGAAATCTAATTTTTTCTTTTCTTAAAAAATTCCCTAATCCATAGTTCGACATTAAAGTTCCTATTACACCACCTTTTAAAATTTTTTTTAACTTCCATCTACGAGCAAGCATCGCAATAATTTGATCGCCATCTATAACTTTGCTGTTTTCGTCACACATAATAATTCTGTCGGCATCACCATCAAATGAAATACCAACATGAGCCTTGTATTTTTTTACAGCTATTTGAATTTTAGATGGATAGGTAGATCCGCATTTATCGTTAATATTAAAGCCATTAGGTTCTACACCAATTGACATAACCTTTGCTCCAAGATTTTTTAGTAATTTAGGAGCAGCTATGTATCCTGCTCCATTAGCACAATCTAAAACTATCTTGGTTCCTTTTAGTTTAAAATTTTGTGGAAAATTTTTTTTTAATATTTCGATATACTTATCGTTACCATCCTCAAGTCTTTTAACTCTACCCAACATTTTTGGCTTTGTAAGCTGTTTTGTATTTTTGGCATCTATTAATCTTTCAATTTTTCTTTCTATTCTGTCTGATAATTTCATGCCATCCGGACCAAATAATTTAAGACCGTTATCGTAATAAGGATTGTGAGATGCGGTAATCATAATTCCCATGTTTGCCTTCATTGATCTTGTTAACATTGCAAGTCCATTAGTAGGTAGAGGCCCCAATGTAAAAATATGCATCCCGCCTGAAACTAAACCTGATACCAAAGCCGGTTCTAATGTATAACCAGATAATCTTGTATCTTTGGCAATTATTGCTATTTGCTTAGTTTTTTTTTGGTTTTTAAAATAAGTTCCTGCAGCTAATCCAAACTTAAAAAATTTTTCTCCCGTAATATTGCCTTGGTTGACGGTACCTCTTATACCGTCCGTTCCAAAATATTTATTGCTCATGAATTAATTTGTATTTAAAATTTTATTGAAAACTAATATTCCTTGATTAATTTCTTTAACATTGTGAACTCTGAATAACTGAACTCCCTGCAAAAGTCCATATAGCACTGATGCTAATGTGCCACCAGTTCGATCTGGGGTATCAAATTTTGTTACTATATGTTCTATAAATTTTTTCCTTGAGGTCCCAATTAATATTGGACATCCCAAACTATGAAATGTGGAAATTTTAGACATAATTCTTAGGTTATGTTCTAAGTTTTTTCCAAAACCTATTCCAGGGTCTATTAAAATAAATTTTTTTTTAAAATTTTTTTTTATACAAAAATTAATTTTTTCTTCAAAAAAGTCAAAAATATCTAATAAAGCATCATTATACTTAGGATTTTTTTGCATAATATCTGGTGTCCCTTGCATATGATGCAAAATAAAAGGAGTATTTTTTGAATTAATGACATCAAAAGATTTGTTGTCAAAGTTTAAGCTAGATACATCGTTAATAATATCAACTCCTTGTTCGATACCTTTTCGCATCACATATGATTTTCTTGTATCTAGGGATAAAGGTATATTAGGAAAATCTTTTTTAAATTTAATAACAATATTTTTTATTCTATCCCATTCGCCTTGATCATTTATAGTTTTTGAACCTGGCCGAGTTGACTCGCCTCCAATATCTATAATTGTTGCACCGCTCTCTATCATTAGCTTAGCTTGATTGTATGCCTTTGATTCTTCAAGGAATAATCCGCCATCAGAAAAACTATCAGGTGTTACGTTAAGAATACCCATAATTTGGGTACTATTAAATTTTAAACCTCGAATATTTTTTCTTTTGGAAGTTATTTTTTTTAAGTCAGCCTTGATTACAGTTTTTTTTTCCTTACTTAATGAATTAATTTCAAATATTGAACATGAATTACTTTTAATAATCTTTCTTTTTTTTCTTTGAAAAATTTCTAGTTGATCAAACGCTATGTTTGGATTTCCAGCTAGAGGAAGACCTTTTTTCTTTGCAATAAGCCTTCTGGCGTAATTTCCATAATAGAAATTACACGGTCTTGTGTAACATTCGCGCATTAAAAATATTAAGTAGCAGGTTTTGGTTTTAAACCTAAAGAGCCAAGTGCCGAAGATACTTCTTTGTGTTTGTCATCATCTTCATCGGTTGATCTTTTTGGTTGAATATTCTTGAAAATTAAATTTTTTATTTCTTCTCCACTTAGTGTTTCATACATCAAGAGAGCTTTTGCTAATTTATGTAAATCTTCTAACTTTTCTGTAAGAATTTTCTTTGCTCTTTGATACCCCGCATCAACGATTTTTTTAACTTCTGAATCAACCTTTTTTGCAGTTTCCTCAGACATATGTTCTTGTCTAGTAATTTGTTTTCCGAGAAAAACTTCGTCCTCATTAGCTCCATAACTTAATGGACCAAGATCTTTACTCATTCCATATTTTGTAACCATATCTTTTGCTAATTTAGTAGCCATTTCAATATCAGAAGAAGCTCCTGAGGTTACTTTTGCGTGACCAAAAATCATTTCTTCAGAAACTCTACCACCCATAGCCTTTGATATATTCGCTTCCAGATATTCTCTTGTGTGAGAATATTTATCTCTTTCTGGCAACGTCCAAACTAGACCTAAAGCTCTTCCCCTCGGTATAATTGTCGCCTTATGTATAGGATCTGATGCTTTTTCGTTTAAAGCAACGATTGCATGACCACCTTCATGATATGCAGTTAATTTTTTGTCATCTTCAGTCATAACCATAGATCTTCTTTCTGCCCCCATCATTACTTTATCCTTGGCTTCCTCAATATCTTCCATAGTTACAATTCTTTTATTTTTTCTGGCTGCTAACAATGCAGCTTCATTCGCTAAATTAGCCAGGTCAGCTCCAGAAAATCCAGGAGTTCCACGAGCAATTATTCTTAATTTTACATCAGGACCAATGTTAATTTGTTTAATATGAATTTTTAGAATAGCTTCTCTTCCTATAATATCAGGATTTGATAAAACTACCTGTCTATCAAATCGTCCAGGTCTTATTAAAGCAGGATCTAAAACATCTGGTCTATTAGTCGCAGCTACTATTATTACGCCTTCATTTGTATCGAAACCATCCATTTCGACCAGTAATTGATTTAACGTTTGCTCTCTTTCGTCATTTCCCCCACCAAGCCCGGCTCCTCTACTTCTTCCAACAGCATCGATCTCATCTATAAAAATTATACATGGAGCATTCTTTTTTCCTTGCTCCATCATATCCCTAACTCTTGCAGCACCAACACCAACAAACATTTCAACAAAATCTGATCCCGAAATTGTAAAAAAAGGCACATCAGCTTCTCCTGCTATTGCTCTTGCCAGTAAAGTTTTACCTGTTCCCGGCGGTCCAATTAAAAGTGCTCCTTTTGGAATTTTTCCTCCGAGTCTTCTAAACTTTTTCGGGTCTCTTAAAAATTCTACTATTTCTTCGACTTCTTCTTTAGCTTCATCGATGCCGGCAACATCGTTAAATGTTACCAAGCCTCTAGCTTCTGATAATAATTTTGCTTTAGATTTTCCAAATCCCATAGCCCCACCTTTTCCACCTTGCATTTGACGCATAAAAAATACCCATACACCAATAAGTAAAAGCATTGGAAACCAAGAGAGAAGAATTCCTAATAGTGAAGGCATTTTGTCTTCAAGTGGTGAAGCTGTTATGCTTACTCCTTTTGAAGCTAGCTTCTCTACTAAATTTGGATCGTTAGGAGCATAAGTGTTAAAAGCTGTTCCATCTGATAAAATACCTTGAATATCATTACCCTTAATTTCCACTTGGACAACTCTACCATCATCAATGTTTTTTAAAAATTCAGAGAAAGGCATTTTGTCTGAAACCATAGAACTTTTTGGATTTTTGAATAATTGAAAAAGCCCTACTACAAGTAGAATTATTACACTCCACATCATTAAGTTCTTTAAATTCATGCTCTATTTAAGATAACCATTATTTTTAGGTAAACAAGTGACATTTTATCGTTTTATTATAATAAAGCTGTTACTTTTGTGGCTGATATGACACTTTTCTTATTTTTAATTCTTTAGAAATTAAAATAAAATTATCTTTTTCCTCCACAATGCAGCCTCCTAAAGTAGATTTAGTAAATTTACTTTTTTTTACTCGATTGATTAAATTTATAACTTTTTTAGATCTTGGAGGATAATATGTTCCTGACACAAGCGATAAAATATCGGAAAAAGATTTAAAAACAATCTCTCCAGCTTCATCAGAAAATATTTTTTTATTTATTAAACATTTATTTTTTGACACAAAAGATGCATGTTTGTGTAAAGCTTTATTTTTATAAAAATTTAAGGCTTGATTAGCAGAGACAAGGTTGTCTACCGTTTTGATAATTTTTCTTGTATCTAGCCCTTCTTTTTCCATATTTTTTCTATATTTTCTTATCCTAACGCGTAAAAATTTTTCATCGTAGTTTGTTGGATCTTTAATATAAGTTTTAAAATAATTTAAAGTTACATATTTTAAATCCTTTTTTTCTAAGCTTAGAAAAGGTCTTATAATTTTTAAATTGTTATTATATTTTGCTTTTACTGGCATTGATGATAAACCAGTCAATCCACTTCCTCTTAATAATCTTATAAAAAAATTTTCAATTTGATCGTCTCCATGATGTGCGGTAATTAAATATTTTACTTTATTTTTCAAGCAATAATTAGATAACATGGTATATCTTATATCTCTGGCTTTTTTTTGTATATTACTTGTTGGCACTTTGCCTTTCCAGCTAAGAATTTTGCTTAATATTTTTCTTTTTCCTAACATTGCTTTAACTTTTAATGCTTCTTGGTAAGATTCTTCTCTTAGATTATGATCTACAATTAAAACATGAATTTTATTACCAAATTCAGATGCGTACACTTTTGTAAAATAAGCTAAACACAAACTGTCTGAGCCTCCAGAAACTGCTAGTGCAAAACTTTTATCTTTAATATTTTTATAAATTATAGATTTAAACTTTGTGTAAAAATTTAGAATTTTAGGATCTTTAAATAATAACTTTTTTTTTTTAACTTTTTTTCTCGCAATTGAATTTTTTCTTTTCATACTCAGCTTTTTGAATAACAGACTGATTTGCCTGTGGATATTGATCTTTTATCCCTAAAATCATAGAGCAACCTTGTTCTTTTTCGCCAATTTGAACTAACATAACACCTAATTTGAGAAGGTTTACCGGCGCTTTATTACTTTTTGGATAATTTTGGTAACCATCTAAATAAGCTGTAGCGGCATCTTGATAAAGTTGTCTAATTCTGAAAGTTTCTCCGTACCAATATTGAGCATTTCCTGCGAGCTGGTGTTTGGAATTATTATCCACAAATTCCCTTAAAGCAAACTCTGCCGTTTCATAATCTCCTACTTTAATAAAACTTAGGGCAAATTTATATTGTTCCTCCGGAGTGGTGTCAGGAAGAATTTTTTCAGTTCTTGCAGCAGCTTCAGTAACAACTGTACCCACTGATTCTATAGATTGTGTTTTTTGAATTTGTTCAGCGGCTGCAATATCAGAATCTGATACGCTTCCCAAGTCTTGTGACTCACCACTACCTGGTAATTTTTCGGGTTCACTAAGAACAGCTTTGTCTCCCATACTTGAGTCAGATCTTTCTAAATCTTGAAATCGCATTTGATTATCTGTCTGAACTTTTGTAATTCTGTTAGATAATTTATCTATTTTAAAATTAATTTCTTCAAAGTTATTTGTCAAAATTTTAAATTGTTCCTCAAGTTCAGATAATTTAAGCAAATGCCTTGTTAAAATGTCACTGCCTTCACTTGATAACTCTTCGTTATTAAACGTAGTTTTTACATCTTGATTATAAACTGCTTTTTCCAAAGTTTTAATATCTTTTTGCAAAATTTGTAATTGCTCTAATATTAGCTCTGTTTCTTCAGCATAAACTTTATATGAGTAAAAACTAATTAAGGTGAAAATTAATAATATTTTAACTGAAAAGGTAAGTATTCTATTCATTGATTTTTTATATTTAAAGAAAAATAAGGCAAAAAAAAGACCCACAAAACGTAATTTTGTGGGTCTTTCTTGAAATTTTATTTTAAACTTTAATTAGCTTTGACTGTTACTGATCTTCTATTTTGAGACCACGCCAAAGGATCAGACCCAGAATTTACTGGTCTTTCTTTTCCATAACTTATAACTGATAATCTGTTTCCAGAAATTCCATAAGTCATTAAATAATCTTTCACTGCATTAGCTCTTCTTTCGCCTAGAGCCAAGTTGTACTCTCTTGTTCCTCTTTCATCAGCATGTCCTTCGATACTGAACGTAAGATCTCCTTGCTTTCTCATATAAGCTGCTTGCTTACGTAAAGTGTCCCTTGATGCAGTTGTCAATACAGATTTGTTAGTTGCAAAGAATACTCTATCTTTAACTCCGGTTGCTAGATATTCAACAGTTTCTGTTCCTGTATAAACATCCCCTTGCATCATACCCGTTTGTTTTTTAACCTGTGTTGCGCAGGCTGTAAGAGCCACTCCTGCAAAAATTATCACTAAAAATTTTTTTAAATTTATTGCTAAACTCATGTATTTCTCCCTAATTATTACTAATCCTTTCGAAATTTATTCGATCGCTATAGAATATTTCAAAATAACATTCAAGTTGCAAGTTAAATTTTCTTTAAAAAAGCTTACTTTGACAACAAAGAAGACCAGGACGGGTCTGACCCATCAGTTTCAGTCTCTATAAGTCTCTCATTATACCCTGTTAAGTCGATTGACCAAAGTTTAGCTGAAAAGCCTTTTCCTTCTGAATCTGATTTTGTTTCTCTATAAAAAATTAGAACTCTACCATTAGGTGACCATGAAGGTGCTTCTTGATAAAAATTTTCAGTTAATAATCTTTCTCCACTTCCATCAGGTCTCATTACTCCAATATAAAATCTACTTTTGTGAACTTTTGTAAATGCAATAAGATCGCCTCTTGGTGACCAAACAGGGGTTCCGTATAAACCTTTTCCAAAAGTTATTCTCTTAACATTAGAGCCATCACTTCTCATTACATAAATTTGCTGTA
This sequence comes from uncultured Pelagibacteraceae bacterium, assembly GCA_950068185.1. Lineage (GTDB taxonomy): Bacteria > Pseudomonadota > Alphaproteobacteria > Pelagibacterales > Pelagibacteraceae > AG-414-E02. The sequence continues at coordinate 10,908 of CATMHL010000014.1, forward strand.
AACCACTTCTGTCGGAATTAAAGCAGATATATTTTCCATCAGGTGAATATGAGGGCGAAGTATCAATAGAAGTGTGGTCAGTAATTTTTTCAACCACTCTCGTACTCATATCCATTGTATAAATATCTGAGTTCCCATCTTTTGCAAAACTCATAATAATTTTTTTACCATCAGGAGAAAATCTCGGAGCGAAAGTCATTCCGGGGAAATCGCCAACAACTTCTTGAACTCCTGTTTCAATATCAAGTAAATACACTCTAGGTAGATTTCTAAAATAGGATAAATAAGTTACTAATTGATTCTTTGGACTAAATCTGGGTGTTAGTACCAATTCATTTCCTAAAGTTAAATATTTTACATTCGCGCCATCTTGATCCATTATCGCAAGTTTTTTATATCTTTGAGTTTTTTTGCCAGTTTCAGAAACGTAAATAATGCGTGTATCAAAATATCCTTCTTCACCTGTTAGTCTTTGATAAATTTTATCTGAAATTATATGAGCTACTCTTCTCCAATTTCCGGGCGTAGTGGAAAAAGCTAAAGCTATCATTTCTTTTGCTGCTACCACGTCCCATAGTCTAAACTCAACTCTTAATTTATCATCAGAAACTGTTACTTTTCCAGTAACGAGGGCTTGTGCTTTTATTAATCTCCAATCTTCAAATCTCGGTTTAACGTGGGCAATATCAGGTTTTTGAACAAAAGAGTCCTTTTTTAAAGGATTAAATAAACCAGATCTTCTAAAATTTGCTTCGACTATTTCAGAAATTCTTGCTCCCACATTTTTAATAACCTTGTCACCTTCTTTTAGATCTTTTGAACCCGATTCAATATAAAGCGGAGAAACAGCTATAGGTAAAGGATTGAGATTTCCTCTTGTTATATCAACTTCAACTAATGCAATTGCCGAACTATTAAAGATAAATACATAAAAAATAACTAATATTAATTTTTTCATGCTATCCTTTTACCATTTCGTTTGCATCAAAGTTTAGTTGTAAATCTTTCCATTTTTCATAACCAGTCGGCGGAACTCTAAGTGGCTGGCAGATTCTTATTGCTCTAAGCGCACTCTCTGCTAAAACTTTATAAAAGCCTTGCCCAGGTTTATTCATACGAGCATGATCTAATATTTCTGATCTTAAAACTGTACCATCTGGTTTTAACCTTAGTTTAATTCTTACCAATAAATTATCTTTATAAGGTAAACCTAAAGGTAAGCTCCAGCAACCAAAAATCTGGGCCTTTAAAGCATCCTCTTGGTTTAAAGTTAAAGCATTAGCAAAAGAAGTCTTAACACTGCTTTGTGTAAGTTTTTTATTTTTCTTTAAAGTTTCTGCAGTCTCTTCCTTTGATTTATCAATAAGTGCGGCTATTTGATTAGGATCAAAAAGCTCCTTTTTTTCAAATTCAGAAACCTGCCTAATCTGCTCTTTAATTTCTTCAGGATTTTGTTTTTTTTTTACTATTTGTTTCTTCTCTTTGTTTAAATCCTCCGGTAAAGGAATTCTATCGGGTTTCTCTTTTTTCATTTCTGCTGGAGGCGCCTGTTCAGAAACTACTCTTTCTTCCATTTTTTTTTTTATTTTTTCAAGAGTTTTTGCAGCCTTAGCTGCAAATGGAATATTAGTTTTGTCAGCAATTTGAATTAAATCAACAGATATTATTGGAGGCAAATCAATTGGAGCTCTTTTCATAAACGGCAAAGTTATGGCTGTAATAACAATCATAGCTGAGTGAAAGATCAAAGATAGAAAGATACTTCTGGTCATATCAATTTTTATATGGTTCAGAAATTAAAGCGACCTTTGAAAATCCAGCTCCAGATAACTTTCCCATGATTTCTAGTACTCGACCGTAATTAATTGTTCTATCTCCTCTCACATATATCCTAGTATCTGTTCTATTGTTCGATATTGCCAAAATTTTTGGGACTATTTTTTCAAACTCAACCTGATGTTCTTGGATAAAAACTTCTCCTTTAGAATTAATTGATAATGTCAAGGGTTCTTGATCCTCTGATAAAGAGTCAGCTGCAGTTTCTGGTAAATCCACTTGAACACCCACGGTTAATAAAGGGGCTGTAACCATAAAAATTATAAGCAAAACCAACATTACATCAACAAAAGGTGTAACATTAATTTCGCTCATTGGTTCTTTGGATGAACGATTTAATTGAAAGCTCATTAGTATATTTTAAATAATTGATATAAATCTTTTAGAAAAATTTTCTATGCGTCCACTATATTTTCTAGAATCACTATTAAACTTATTATAAGCAATTACAGCAGGTACAGCCGCAAGCAAACCTAAAGCCGTTGCAAAAAGTGCTTCTGCTATTCCAGGCGCAACTATTGCTAAGCTTGTGTTTCTTGAAATAGCAATTGATTGGAAAGAATTCATTATCCCCCAAACTGTTCCGAACAAACCAATAAAAGGAGCAGTTGAACCTACTGTGGCTAAAAAAGTAAAATGTTTTTCAATTAATTTAATTTCTTTATCAGCGGAAATTTCAATAACTCTGCTTACTCTAGTAGATTGAACAGAAGACGATTTGGATTTAGTTTTAATTAATTCATCCATTGCAGATTGAAATACATTTGCCATTGGATCATGATCTTTATTTGTAAGAGAATTATAAAAGCTTTCTGCCGATTTCGATTTCCAAAATTTTTCTTCAAAACTATTGGTACTTTTTTCTATTCTTTTGAAAAGTCTATATTTTTCAAAAATCAATGCCCAAGAATAAACTGATGCAGCAATTAAAATGACAATTACACTTTTGACAACAAAATCTGCTCTAAGAAAAAGTTGAATTAAAGAAAAATCTGTTGAACCACCTAATCCAACAACTTGTGTTGCTACTTCCTGTTCCATTAGAGCTAATGTGCATCTAAATGTGTCATGAATTTGGCACTAAAACTAAATTTTTATAGGAATTAAACTTGCGTATCGTTGAAATATCTAGCAATTAAAATTGCATCAGCTTTATTTGCATCTTTTTTTCTAGAAAGTTTACTTGATATTTCGGGATAAACTTCAATTACTTTTGTTCTACTTGCGTCTTTATTAGTTTTAATCAAATTAAAATGCTTTTTCCATTTAGTCGGTCTAACAAAATAGATAGGCAAACTTAAAGCTGAACAAATACCTTTGATTACGCCAAAAGATTGACCAAAATTAAACATGCTGGTCACCCCTTGTCCTGGCATTGCATTAACATGTT
>CATMHL010000015.1 GCA_950068185.1 uncultured Pelagibacteraceae bacterium
AGACATAGATACGAAGTGAATATAAAATATAAAGAGGAATTTGAAAAAAAAGGATTGATTTTTTCTGCTTTATCGCCGGATGGAATGTTGCCTGAGATAATTGAATTAAAAAACCATCCATGGTTTGTTGGAGTTCAGTTTCATCCCGAATTTAAATCAAGACCTTTTACACCTCATCCTTTATTTTCGTCTTTTGTTAAAGCGGCAGAAATAAATAAAGGAAGAAATTGATGCAAAATAAAATAGTTAAATGCGGCAAATTGAGTATTTCAAATACTAGTCAATTTACTTTGATAGCTGGGCCTTGCCAATTAGAAAATGAAAGGCATGCAATTAATGTTGCAGAAAAATTAAAAGAAATTACTGAAGAACATAAAATAGGTTTGATTTATAAAACATCTTTTGACAAAGCAAACAGAACTAGCATTAAAGGCAAAAGAGGAGTTGGTCTTGAAAATTCTCTACCTGTTTTTGATAAGATTAGAAAAAATTTAAATATACCAGTATTAACTGACATTCACACAATAGATCAATGCCAAGTAGTTTCCAAACATGTAGACATTTTACAAATACCAGCATTCTTGTGTCGACAAACAGATTTGTTAGTTGCGGCGGCCAAAACAGGGAAAATTATTAATGTTAAAAAAGGTCAATTTTTAGCACCATGGGACATGATTAATGTAACAAAAAAAATAGAAGAGTCGGGAAATAATAATATTTTAGTTACAGAAAGAGGAGTTAGTTTTGGCTACAACACTTTGGTTTCTGATATGAGATCAATACCGATAATGGCAAAAAATGGTTACCCTGTAGTTTTTGATGCAACACATTCAGTTCAGCAACCTGGTGGTATGGGAGATAAAAGTGGAGGACAAAGAGAATTTGTAGAATATCTTGCTCGAGCAGCTGTTGCTGTGGGTGTTGCTGCGGTCTTTATGGAAACACATCCGGATCCAGATAATGCACCATCAGATGGTCCCACTATGGTTCCGTTATCAAAAATGTCAAATTTATTAAAACAATTAGTTGAAATTGATAAATTGGTTAAAAATGTCAAAAATCAGTAATATCAAAGCTCGGCAAGTTTTTGATAGCAGGGGGAATCCTACAATAGAATCCGAAATTTATTTAGAAGACGGTAATAAAGCTTCAGCTATTATTCCATCGGGTGCGTCTGTAGGGACACATGAAGCATTCGAGTTAAGAGATGTTGAAAATAAAAAATATTTAGGAAAGAGTGTTCTAAAAGCAATAGGAAAAGTAAATGGAGAAATATCCAAAGAATTGACAGGTTTTGATATAGAAGATCAAAAAAAAATCGATGAAACTTTAATTAAACTTGATGGAACTAAGCAAAAAAAGAGATTGGGTGCAAATGCTATTTTGTCAGTTTCATTAGCCTCGTGTAAAGCAGCAGCGCTTTCAAAAAAAATACCCTTATTTGAAAATATAGGTAGTGGAAAAACATTACCCTTGCCTCTAATGAATATTATTAATGGTGGAACTCATGCTAACAATTCATTAAGGATTCAAGAATTTATTATGCGACCTGATAAAGCAAAAACCTTTAAAGAAGCTCTCAACATATGTTTTTTAGTGATACAAAAATTAAAATCTCTTTTAAATGATAAAAACCTTTCAACAAATGTTGGAGACGAAGGTGGTTTTGCACCATCACTTGCAAGTAATGAACAAGCGATTGAAATTATTTTAACAGCAATAGAAAGAGCTGGATTTAAAGCTGGCACAGATATTTCTCTGTGTTTAGATGTAGCTGCCAATGAATTATTTAAAGAAAAAAAATATGCTGTAAATTCTTCAAAATTTATATCATTAGAAAAAACGATCGAATATTATTTAGATTTGATTAAAAAGTATCCAATCAAATCCATAGAAGACCCATTTTCTGAAGATGATTGGAATGCCTGGATTAATTTAACTAAACTTGTTAATAAAGATATTCAAATAGTTGGTGATGATTTATTTGTTACCAATAAAGAACGCCTTCTAAATGGCATAAAATCAAAAGCTGCCAATGCAATATTAGTTAAACCAAATCAAATAGGAACTTTAACAGAAACTATAGAGGTAATTCATTTAGCTCATCAAAATAGTTATAAGACAATTATTTCTCACAGATCGGGAGATTCTGAAGATACATTTATAGCTGATTTGGCGGTAGCTACAAATTCATCTCAAATTAAGACAGGATCTCTGGCTAGGTCTGAAAGAGTGGCCAAATATAACCGTTTATTAAGAATAGAAGATGAACTTGGAAATTCTGTAAAAATGGCTAAAGTTTGAATATATGAAATTTGTAGAAATAATTAATCACAAAAAATTTACTTTAATTAGTATTTTCTTATTTCTTTATGTCATATTCAATCTTTTAGACGGAGAAAGAGGTCTCATTTCATATTATGAAAAACAAAAAATAAAAGAACAACTTATTCAAGAAAAAAAATCACATGTCACACAGTTGAATTTATTTGAAAAAAAAATCAATTTACTTACCGATAGACTAAATCTTGATTATCTAGAAATATTATATAGAATAAAATTTATGGTTGGTAAAGTAAATGAAAAAATTTATGTGAATAGCAATGAATCTAAGACATCCAGAAAAAATTAATAATCCAATAAGTCCAATAAAAAAAAAACCAATTTGGATAAGAACTAAAATTACTAATACTCAGAATTATTTTAAGACTAAAGAGATTATTGATAAAAAAAAACTTCATACTGTTTGCCAAGAAGCTAGTTGTCCTAACATTTCAGAATGTTGGAGCAAGAGACATGCAACATTTATGATAATGGGAGATATTTGTACTAGAGCATGTTCTTTTTGCAATGTTAAGACGGGTAAACCCACTTTTTTGGATCCGTTAGAGCCATCAAAAATAGCCCTAGCAACCAAGGAATTAAATTTAAACCATGTCGTAATCACTTCTGTTGACAGAGATGATCTTGAAGATGGAGGTGCTAATCATTTTTCTAAAGTAATATTAGAAACGAGAAAAATGAATAAAAAAACAACCATAGAAGTTTTGACACCGGATTTTTTAAGAAAAGGAAAATCTTATAAAGTAGTTGTTGATGCTAATCCTGATGTTTTTAACCATAACATTGAGACTGTTCCTAGTTTGTATAGAAGTGTTAGGCCAGGTTCTAGATATTTTGCGTCAGTTAGTTTATTAAAATCAATTAAGGAAATAAATAAAACAATATTTACTAAATCTGGTATTATGCTGGGTCTTGGAGAAACCAGAGATGAAGTTCTTCAAGTTATGGATGATTTATTATCTGCAAATGTAGATTTTTTAACAATTGGCCAATATCTCCAACCTTCAGTAAAACACTATCCATTAAAACGTTATATTCACCCAGATGAATTTCAAGAATTTAAAGAATTGGCATTATCAAAAGGTTTTTTAATTGTTGCTTCTTCACCTCTTACAAGATCATCTTACCATGCTGACGAAGATTTTTCTGAAATGAAAAAATTGAGAGATAAACAATCTCAATGCCATCCGCTTCAATAAAAAAAGAGATTCCCTGTTCTAAAGAAAATTTAATCAAAATGGTTCTTGATATAGAAAAATATCCAGAATTTATACCATGGTGTCTTAACAGCAAAATCCACAATAAAAATGATAAAGGAGATAAAGTTGAGATTACAGCCGATCTTACTATTGGAAAAAGTTTTTTTAACGAAACATATAATAGTTTCGTTATTTACGATAAATCCTCAGATTCAATACATGTGACTAATATGGGAGGTCCATTGAAACATTTAGAAAACAAGTGGTTTTTTAAGCAAAAAGGAAATAATAGCGAGGTAGATTTTCACATTGATTTTGAGTTAAAAAATAAAATTTTAAATTTATTAATGATTAAGTCTTTTGATATTGGATTAAAAAAAATAGCTAATGCTTTTGAAAAAAGAGCAATAGAGTTATTCAAGAGAACTTAGAATTAATCTTAGAGATTTATTTACTGCGGCTTTTTGAATAAAAGTACGTCCTTTATTTTTAAATAAATATTTCCTAACACTAATTTTATTCCGCTTTTTTATACCAATGTAAACTAAACCCACAGGCTTTTTCTTTGTTCCTCCACCAGGACCTGCTATCCCTGTTATGGAAATAGATATGTTAGTTTTGCTGATTTTATTTAAGTTCATTACCATTGCTAAGCAAACTTGTTCACTAACAGCTCCATATTTCCTTATGATATTTTTTAAAACTTTAAGAACTTTAATTTTAGATTGATTGGAATACGTAACTAAACCAAGTATAAATACTTTAGAAGAACCGACAACAGAAGTAATAGCGCTTGAGAGTAACCCTCCAGTACAAGATTCTGCAATAGAAATTGTTAATTTTTTTTTAGTCAACCTATTAACTATACTTTTACCAAGCACTTTCATTAATTTATCCACCTAAAAAGAAAAATATTATGGTTAAGGAAATAATTGAGTAATTACTTGCAAGAATATCATCAAGCATAATTCCTAAAGCTCCCTTAACGTTATTATCTACGTAGCTAATAGGATAAGGTTTCCATATATCAAATAACCTAAATGCTAAAAAAGCAGCAACGCAATAGTATATCTTAGGAAGAGGGTATAAAGTTTCGTAGATTGGTATAGCCAATAAAGGCAACATTTGACCCACAACTTCATCTATAACAATTTCTTGAGGATCTTCTGTATCAAAGTTTTCAAAGGAATTATTTATTGCCACCAAAGAGTAACAAAAAATTATTAGAGTAAATAAAAGTATAACAGATAAATTAAAAATATTAATTAACAATAAAAATGCTAAGCATGTTATAAAAGAGGCAACCGTTCCAGGTGCATATTTTATTTTTCCAATCATAAAAAATGTTAGAAAAAATAAATTAAATTTCTTAATCATTATTTGTTACCGAAGCTATAACCTCTGACGCTATAGCTTTTTCTTTTCCAATTAAACCAAGTTTTTCTGTTGTCTTGCCTTTGATATTTATTTGATTAGGATTTATTTCACATATCTTGCTTATTACATCTGTCATTTTTTTTGAATATTTTTTTATTTTAGGCTTTTGAGAAATAACATTGATATCAATATTATTTATTGAAAAGTTTTTAAGTTTAATTAGTTTAATTACTTTTTTAAGTAATATTGTAGATCTAACATTTTTATATTTTTCATTTTTATCTGAAAATAATTTTCCAATATCACCCAATCTGCATGCGCCAAGCAAACTATCAATAAGAGCATGAAGTACTGGGTCAGCATCAGAATGACCTTTTAGTTCTAGCGTAGAAGATATTTTTATTCCTCCCAAGTAAAGTTTTTTTCCTTTGATTAATCTGTGAATATCAAAACCAATACCAGAATAGGTTTTTCCTCTTTTTAAAGATTTAAATATATTTAAATCTTCTTTATCAGTTATTTTTAAATTTGTTTTACTGCCACTTATCGTTAATACTTTTTCACCATCTTTAGTAAATAATGCAGAGTCATCATCAAAAGGTATATTTATATTTTTCTTATGTTTTTCATAAATTTCCTTAAAAGTGAAACCTTGGGGAGTTTGAGAAAATCTTAAACTGTTACGTTGAATATTTTTAAAAATCATTTTTTTTTTGACACGCTTTGTCGCGTCATTTATTTTTATTATAGGTACTACAGCATGATTTCTTTTAAGGTTGTTAATTATTTCATTTATAATTTTTTTGGAAGGAAAAGGTCTAGCAGCATCGTGAATTAATACTTTTTTACAATTCATTTTTTTAATCTTTTTTAAGGCTTCAAAGGTAGATTCTTGCCTGGTTTTGCCGCCTACTATCTTTAAAGTGTATTTAAGATTTAATTTATTAAGGTATTTTTTATGCTTTTTATTATAAACGATTACAGTTTTTTTAATTTTACTAAAATTTTGAAATGCATCTAATGAATGCTCCAATAATGTTTTATTATTAACCTTGTTGTAGGGTTTAGGAGTATTGGATTTAAGCCTTTTGCTATCTCCAGCAGCCAATAGTATAAGAAATAAGGTCATTTTTTTAAAATTGCCATATATTTATTTTAAATGTTAACTATTATTTATTAAATGATTCATACCATTAAAAATTATAAATGGGTAATAGCAACATTTTTGATTTGCATAGTATTTGGGCTGTTAACATTTTTTACTTTTATCAATCAAGGATTTATTAAACTAAATGATTTTAACCTACAAATACTACTTGTTGCCGACCTAATTTTGTTGATTTTATTTTTTACGTTAATTATTTATAAAATATATAAGATTTTAAGTGAAAGAAGGAAAGGAAAATTAGGCTCTGAAACAAGCTTAAGATATATACTTTTTTTTTCAACAACCACTCTGTTGCCTTCAATTATAATAGCAATATTTTCTCTTATTTTATTTAATGTAGGTCTACAAAAGTATTTTGATAGTAAAATTAAAACAGTAGTTAGCAATTCTGCAGAAGTAGCAAAAAATTATGTTGATCAGATCAGAAGTTCCATTGAGGCTGATATTTCGTTAATGGTTTTAGATGTTAATAATCAATCAGCCTTGTACTATGAAAAACCTAAACAGTTTTTAAATGTACTTTCGTCTCAAAGATTGTTGAGAAGATTAGATGAAGTTCATTTATTAGATAGTTCTGGCAACATAATTATGTCCAATATTGTGGATATTTCTATGAATTTTGTGCCTCCTCCAGAAGAGGCTTTTATAATGTCATTAGATGGTAGACCGGTAAGAATAGTTGATCCTCGTACTAACAGAACATCGGCTCTAGTTAAACTGAATAATTTTATCGATACATACCTTTATATTGTAAAGTTTATGGATCCTAAAGTGATAAATTATCTTAAACAAACTGGCGAAGCAGTTAGTTTTTATTATAGTGTTCAAGAAAGAAAAACAGGAATAAAAATTACATTTGCAGTTATCTATTTATTAATTGTTTCTCTACTTCTTTTTCTTTCAATTATTCTTTCAATTAATTTTGCCTCAAGATTAACTACACCAATTATAAATTTAATTACTGCTTCAGAAAAAATAAGTTCCGGAGATTTAAATGCTAAGGTGGCACAAATTGAGACAGATAAAGATTTTAAAAAGTTAAATTTAAACTTTAATTCAATGATTGAAAAACTAAGAAAACAACAAGATAAATTACTTTTGTCGGAAAGGCATGCAGCATGGGAAAGCGTTGCAAGAAAGTTGGCACATGAAATAAAAAATCCCCTTACTCCAATCCAACTATCTATTGATAGAATTAAAGAAAAATACCTAAATAAAATAGATGGTGATAAAGATTTTTCAAACTACTTAAATACTATAACAAAGCAAATCAAAGATATTGAATACTTGTTAAACGAATTTTCAGATTTTGCTAGAATGCCAAAACCTATCTTAAAAAAAGTTGATCTAAATAAAATAATTTCTAGATCTGTGAATTTACATGAGATGTCAAACACAGACAAAACTTTTAGATTATCAAAAGGAAAATTATCTAGTGATGTAAGTGGTGATGAAGAACAACTTAACAGAGTTTTCATAAATTTGATTAAAAATTCAATAGAGTCAATTGATGAGAAGAAAAGCAAAAAGGATGATTTTAAAGGAGAAATTAGCATAGATATTAAAGCAGATAGTGACTATATATACGTAACCATTATTGATAATGGAGTGGGTTTCGAGCAAGTTGACAAAACAAAAATGCTTACACCTTATTATACGACAAAAAAAAAAGGTACAGGCTTAGGTCTGGCTATTGTAACTAAAGTAATAAGCGATCATAACGGCACAATTTTATTTAATTCTATTAAAAATGGAGCAAAGGTAGATATTGTATTACCAAAATATTATGGCTAATGAGATCCTAGTTATAGATGATAATTTAGATATAAGAAAATTAATTTCAGTTATTTTAAAAGACCGAGGAATGATAGTCAGAGAAGCAGCTAATTTTGACCAAGCTTTGCTAGAAATTAATAAAAAATTACCTGATGTTGCTGTCGTAGATGTTAAATTAGATAAAGGCGATAATGATGGTATCGAGTTGCTGGTTCATATAAAAAAAATCGATGAGGATATTCCCGTTATAATGATATCCGGTCATGCGAATGTTCAAATGGCTGTTGATTCCTTAAAACTTGGGGCATTTGAATTTATACAAAAACCTTTCTCATCCGAAAGATTGTTAAATTTTGTTAATAGAGCTATAGAAAATATAGATCTAAAAAAAGAAAAAAGTGCACTGGAAAATAAGCTTTTTCATTCATATGATATTATAGGAAAAGGTCAAGCAATAGAGAAAATTAGAAATTTAATTACTAAACTTAGCAACACTGAAAGTAGAGTTTTTGTTTCAGGACCAGCAGGATCTGGTAAAGAACTCGTGGCAAGGCAAATTCATAAACAGTCATCAAGGTCAAATAAACCTTTCGTAGTAGTAAATGGTGCACTGTTAGATCCACAAAAATATGAATTAGAACTTTTTGGTTCAGAAAATGCCAACGAAACAATAAATTATGGTTTTTTTGAAAAGGCAAAAGACGGATCTTTATTGATAGATGAAGTGACAGAAATTCCTTTAGAAACACAAGCAAAGATTTTAAGGGTTTTAATTGATCAGAAATTTCGGAGAGTTAATGGATCTAAAGAAATTAATGTTAATGTAAGAATCATAAGTACTTCGAGTAAAAATATTAGAGAAGAGGTCGATAAAGGAAATTTTAGAGAAGATTTGTATCATAGATTAAATGTTGTTCCAATTTTTTTACCAGCATTAAAAGATAGAAGCGAAGATATTCCTCTTTTACTAAATTATTTTTCTAAAAAAATTGCTGAATCAAATGGAATTAGTGAAACTAAGTTAGATACTAATTTTGATCTATATTATCAATACGATTGGCCTGGCAATGTTAGAGAATTAAGAAATTTAGTTGAAAGAGTATCAATATTATCACTCAACGAAAATACAAATAATATTAATCAATTGGTACACGATTCTTTGTCACAAAAAAATGTTTCTAAAAACAGCGATTCATATGAAAATGTACTTTCATATCCTTTAAAACAAGCTAGAGAAAAATTTGAAAAAGATTATTTAACTTCACAACTAAAAATACATAAAGGCAATATATCCAAAACTGCAGAATTTATTGGAATGGAGAGATCTGCTCTTCATAGAAAACTTAAAACTTTAGGTATAAAAGGCGTCAATTAAATGAACATAATTATATGTGGAGCTGGGAGAGTCGGCTTTTCAATTTCAAAACAATTGTCAGCTCAAGGTCACTCAATAACAGTAATAGATCAGTCTAGTGAGTTTATAGAAAAAATTAATAACACCCAAGATGTAAAAGGTGTTGTGGGAAGAGCTACTTTCCCTTCTGTTTTAGAAAAAGCTGGAGCAGAAGATGCTGATATGATTATTGCAGTGACTCAAAATGACGAAACAAATATGGTTATTTGCCAAGTAGCTTATTCTATTTTTAAAATAAGCAAAAAAATCGCCAGAATAAGAGGACAAGAATTTTTAGGCAAAAAGTGGGGTAAATTATTCGGAGAATCTAATCTTCCGATTGATGTTATAATTTCTCCTGAATTAGAGGTTGCCAAATCATTACAGAGAAAATTAGATGCACCAGGTGCGTTAGATAGCGTGCCTTTTGTGAATGGAAAAATAAAAGTTTTAGAGATTAACATTGGTAAAAATTGTCCTTTAGTTAATACTGAATTAGGTAAACTTACAGAACAATTTCCAGATTTAAGAGCAAATGTACTCGGAGTAATAAGAGGTGAAAAATTTGTGATACTTAAGAAAAAAGACAAGATGTTAATTAACGATAAAGCATTTGTGGTTATTAATGCTTCGCAAATAAAGGCTACTCTTTCAGCTTTTGGTCATGAGGAGAAAATGGCGAAAAAAATTCTAATTGTCGGAGGAGGAAATATCGGTTTTTATTTGGCAAAGAATTTAGAGACTGATTCTGAGGGAGTTAGAGTAAAAATTATTGAAAAAAATAAAGATAGAGCCGAATTTATTGCAAATGAACTTAATAATACAATTGTAATTAATGGCGATGGATTAGATGAAGATGTTTTGAAGGAGGCTAACATTGAAGAAGCTGAAACGATTTTATCCCTTACCAATGATGATGAAAATAATATTATGGTTTGTGTTCTTGCTGAAAAAAATAATCCCAATAAAAGAACTATTGCCTTGGTAAATAAGCAAAATTATAGTTTATTACAAACTTCCTTAAAAATTGATGACTTGGTAGATCCAAGACTTACTACTGTATCAACAATATTAAAACATGTTCATAAAGGGACTATAGAAACAGTTTATACACTCTTAGATGGTGAATATGAATTTATAGAAGCTGAAGTGTTAGAAACATCAGAACTAATAAGTAAATCTATAAAAGACTCTAATCTTCCCAAAGAAATAAGAATTGGCGCGGTTGTTAGGAATAAAGATGTAATTATACCAAAATCTGATTTTAAATTTGAAAAAAAAGACTTAGTTGTATTTTTAAGTAAGAGAGAACATCTAGAAAAAGTAGAAAGTTTATTTAGAATAAGTTCATTGGTTTAATGAATTATAAAAGTGTACTATTTTTTTTAGGAATTAATTCCTTATTTGTTTCGTTTTTTTCTATTTTAAATATTTTGTATTCGATTTATTTTGATTTTGTTTTAGATCTCAATTCCTATTTAATAACACTTATAACTTCTTTGATAATTGGATCTTCATTTTGGTATGTAGGTCGTAACTCTAGTAAAAATATTACTTTGGTGGATCAAATCACCTTTATCGTATTAAGTTTTTTCCTAATACCTCTATTGTTTAGTATTCCTTATTTTTTTAGCATTTATAATATTAGTTTATTAAATTCTTATTTCGAATCTGTATCAGGATTTACCACTACAGGTTTTACCATTATAGAAAATGTTAAAAATATTGATGAGCCGCTCTTATTATGGAGATCCAGTTCTCAATGGTTAGGGGGGTTGTTTTTTTTATTAGCTACCATTGGAACAATAGGCTCAAAACAAATTAAAATAAAACCAGCTTATTTAATTTCAGGAGGTGCCTCAGGTAGAAATTTTTACAATAATTTTAATTACAATTTTATTAAAATTTTTTTCATTTATTTTTTTTCAACAGTTTTTGTTATTTTTTTATATAGCTTAATTGATGTAAGACTTCTTGATGCCTTTAATCTGGCTTTCACAACTATATCTTCGGGCGGATTTATACCAACGGATAATTTATCTAATATCATAGAAACCAACCTACAGGTTTTTGTTTTATCAATTACTTTATTATTTCCAATATTTAATTTCTTTTTAATACACGATGTTATCACAAGACAATTTTCATTTAGATATCACCAAGAAGACCTACATTTGGCTTCATTAATCATATCACTGGTTTTACTCATTTATTTTTTTGTAATTCCAAATGAAGAATTTGCTAATGTGGTTTTTGCAATTACTTCATCAATTTCTACGTCGGGAATAACAACCTACTCATCAAATGTTGATTTATCTTTATTTTTTATTTTATTAACAATTGTTGGCGGATCTTTGATATCCACATCTTCAGGATTTAAATATACAAGAATTTATATTCTTCTTAAAATTTCTTACCAGGAAATTCACAGACTTGTTAAACCAATTAATGTTATTGATAAAAATTTGTATAATTCAGAAGCTAAGATTGATGATCAGGATGTAAAAATTGCTTTTCTAGTTTTTATTTCTTTTATCATTTCTGTATTTATTTTATCAGGCATATTAACGTTGGATAATTTAACTTTCGAAAATTCTTTTAAATTATCCATACTGACACTTACTAACACAGTAAGTTCGGCATTATATGGCATGGATAGTTTAAGTTTTTTTGATTTAAACAACTTTACAAAGATGTCATTAATCCTTTTTATGATATTGAGTAAAATTGAAATAATTGCAGTGGTATACTTAATTAAAAGGTCTATTTTTAGAGAGTAGTTTATGGCGAATATCTTAATTTTGGGTGCTGGCTCTATGGGAATGACTTTTTCATTTCCTTGTTCAGATAATAATCATGTTGTTTTTATTACAGGAACCCATTTAGAAAATGATTTTATTGATCAAATTAATTCTAAAAAGAAACATCCAGCATTAAATTGTGATGTTCCAAAAAGTGTAAAATTTTCAAAATTTGAAAAATTAGGAGAAGAAATTAATAAAAAAGTCGATCTTGTTGTGGTTGCGGTCATCTCCAAAGGCATCAAGTGGGCCTCGATAGAATTAAGCAAAGTTATGAAAAGTTCTGAAAGATTAAATTTATTAAAGGGATGGTCTCAGGCGATAAGGAGAACTTTAATTCAATAACGATCTATAAACCAAATCCACTAGGAATAATTATATAATGGATTGCTAACACGATACCAACAGAAACACTTAATCCAAAGATCATTTTAACGAAGTCTTTACCGATAAGTGGAAACACGTATTTAAATTTATACTCTTTATTCATCGTAGAAATTGCTAGCTCTCTTCCACATAATAACCCGACAAAAACCCATGTGGTAGACATAGGAAGATCATTCAATTCTCTAAAGTAATAAAGCACTATTGCGTAAATTATATTAATGATAGTTGCTGATCGTGCGTATCTTGTACCTGTTTTATCTAAAACAACTTTCTGTATGGGTCCGCCATGAATGTAAAAAATATAAAAAATAAGAATTGAAAAATAAATAAGAACAATCGCTAATAATGAAGCATCAAGTTGCCTTGGTAAATAAACAGCAATATTTGCAACATCGTGCATTAACCAAGTAGCCCATAAAAAAGCTGCAGTTACCCAAACTGCATTTCGCCAAAAAGCAATTTTCCATCCAGTGGTAATTTCATCAAACTTTTCATTAATGAATTTGGAAATAGCGATCCAACAAACATAAGCAGCAATAGTGGCGACACCATAACCAACAACACTTTTTATTAGCATTTCTTCTAAAACAACCGTTGAAGCAAACGCAGACAATACTAAAAACGTTGTTGAAACTGGAATTCCAATTCTTGTTAATAATAATAATATTGCAGGAGCCACAGCGTGGTACCATTGAATTTCTTGATAAGGAATTCGTGTTAATCTTCCGTATGAAATATCTCCATCATAAGTCCACCAACCATAACTTACTGTAACGATCATAGCCAAGGATGCTGAACCAGCTAACGTGTACCATTTAAACCATTTTTGTTTAGAAGCAATGAAGGTACCTAAAGTTTGAATAGAATCATTTGCGATTACTGACCAACCTGCTAATGCAAAACCGACAATTGTGTAAAATAATGTTAGTTCCATATAGCCATTTTAGTGATTGTTTTTATATAGGTCTTTGTTCAAAATTAATCTAGTGAAAAATTAGATTTTTTATGAATCGTGAGAACGAAACTTCCATCATTAATAATATTTTTAACTTTTGTCTAGTTGTATTGTATAATTAATCTTGACATATATTAATTATGGAAAATTTAATTGATCAAATTGGATGGCTACAGGATAGGATTTTTTTAAGAGGATTTGTCTTTGGGCTTGTTCATGTCGGTATTATGCTTATAGGTTTTTATACTGGTTGGAGTATTAATCGATTATTAAAAATAGTTTCTAATGGATTTATAGCAGGTATTATTGGCGTTGTTATAGCTCATGTTGTAGCAGATTATATAGCTGCAACATTAGACCCTGATATTAGGTCAGCTGCCTTGGGAATTGTTATTGGTGGTTTGTTACCATTAATATTTGTACCATTTTTAGAAAAAAACATAACGAAAAGCCAATATCACATTGCTATTGGTGATCATGAAGAACTCAAAAAAGATTTAAGAAAAAAACATAAATAATTATACAAGTAGCTAGCGAGATCTTAAAATAGACATTTTATTTTTCTATTGCGTCTTTTCAGCAACGGGTTTAAATAAGTTTAAATATTAGCAAAGAGCGCCCTTAGCTCAGTTGGATAGAGCATCGGTTTTCTAAACCGAGGGTCACAAGTTCGAATCTTGTAGGGCGCGCCA
>CATMHL010000016.1 GCA_950068185.1 uncultured Pelagibacteraceae bacterium
AAAGATAAAAATTACAAAATTGCATATCATTCGCCGTGCTCTATGCAACATGGACAAAAAGTTCATGCTGAACCAATGAATTTAATAAAAAAAACAGGAAACGAAGTTCTAGAAATTCCAGATGGTCATATTTGCTGCGGTTCAGCAGGAACATATAACTTATTACAAAGCGATATTGCAAAAAAATAGGGCAAATATGTTTTCACCGTTTCTTTTTTTTGTGAAGAAATAAATATAGAGGATATTATTGATCTGTCTTTACCATCTAAGATTAGAATGTAGTTATATTTTTTTTTTGATAAACTTATTATAAACTTAAATTTTTCCAATAAATTACCTTGCGGAAACATTACAATATCGTCAATAAATCCGAAACTTTTAGCGTAATTGTGATTATTTTTTGAAGTAATTAAAGTAATTTTAGAATTTGTTAGATGTTTTTTTATTGTAAGAACTACGGGACATGTAATAAGTAAATCTCCAATTTTATCAGTCCTAAATATCAATATATTATTAACCATTTAGAATCTGTGGATTATTTACTGTCCCACATATATTTATTTTTTTTATAACTTATATCAAAGGTGTTATTAATAATATAATCGGCTACTACAGTAGAATTGAAGTACTTCATGTATTTTTCTTTGCCATTTCTTGCTATTTTTTTTCTTGAATAATCATCCTTTGCAAATTTTTGGATTTTTTCTGATAGATTGTCTAAACTATTATAAAATATTACTTCATTTTTTGTAAAAAAATTATTGTAGAGAGTATCGCGATGTATAAAAGTTAAAAGTCCATTCCCTATCAGTTGAGTAATTCTATCACTACTATAATATTTTACTGGATGCCCCCTACTTAAATTAACCCCCATTTTAGCATTTGAAATTGATTTAAGAAATGAGTCAGCCCAAATTGGTTGAATATTATTTATTCCATACAAATCAAATTTTACATTAGGAGTAATTTCAACTAAACGATTAACAAAATCTGCTCTTTCATCATGTTTACCTTTTTTTAATTTACCTCTATGGACTCCATGGCTTAATGCAAAAAACACATCCATGGAACAATGGTTATTTTCATAGTTGCTTAAAACTTCAAAAGAAGAGTCCGTTGGATTTGGCATAAATAAGCATAATTTTTTTTTTGGTAAAAAATCTAATACATCGGGCGAAGTTGTAATAAAGTTTGAATCGGTAAATTCAATTTTATCTAATATTCTAGATTTATTTTTTTGATAATCGGGTCCATCTTTTATCAATGGATCAAGAAACCATTGAGCAATTTTTAAATCCCTATAATTTTCTTTTAAGTAGGATAGTGTATTTCCGTTAATTAAATCAGCGTGGCCAAAAATTAACAAATCTGGTTTGTAATTATAAACTGTATTAATTAATTTTTCATTTAAAGTTTTTGCACCAGAATAATCTTTAAAGCTTTTGTAATGTTTGATGATATCTCTGTCACTAAATTCCAAAACACTGTGACCTAACCTAATAAAACCATTATTTAATCTTCTTCCAGTATTAAAAAAAAGTCTTCCGTCATATCGTTCATTAAAATTAGTAACATGCAAAATTCTTAAGCTTTTTGGTACATAAGTTTTAAATTTGTTTAATGTTAATGAAAATTGTAAAAGCTTTTCTCTGTAATCATCTATATTTTGTGCACTTACACGGTTAGTGTGAAAAAAATTCTTTATAGAAAGATATTGTAATTCCAATCTTTTATTATTATTTTCTATTAAATCTTTAATAGCCAAATATACAGAATCAACATTCAGATCCCTAAGAATTATGCCATGAGTTACAGTTTCTGGCAAACCACCTTTGTTGCTTATAATCGTAGCGCATCCTCTGCTAGTGGCTTCCAAACTAGTTCTGCCTAATGGTTCATCCCATCTTGAACATGCAACAGCAATACTTGTTTTTTCAAAAATTTTCAAAACCTTATCGTGACTTTGAAAACCAAGATTTCTTAATCTTTTGTGTTTAAAGTTCAACTGCATTCTTGGTTCATCACCAATAACAATTGCTTTCCAAGCTTTATATTTTTTAAGTATTTTTAATACAGCTTTTCCAAATAAGTCGTAGCCTTTAGCTCGATTTAATTTACCAACAAAAGTAATCCAATTTTTTTTTTTATTTATATTGACCTTTGCAAGAGACGTAGATTGGTAAATAACATTCATTTTCTCAGAATTTATATTCAGGCCTTCAATACCTTCTAAAAATCTTTTTCTAGACCAGTGACTGTTAAAAATTATTTTCGTAGCATCTGTTAGTAACTTTTTCCTATCGGTAATAGATTTTGAACCTGTCATTGAAAGTGGATCGTTATGAAAATATAAAATTATTTTTTGTTTCTTTAAAGCAGAAAAAATTAAATGAAAATAATTTGGTCTATTATGAATTTCTATAATGTTAGATGGAGTCCTTTTTTCAAATTTTAAAAATTCGTTTACATAATTTCTACTACCACTTTGAACTATGCTTTTTTTTAAGAAAATATTTTTATAATTAAGATTAAAAGTCTTTTTAAAATTTGTATTACCATAAATAGTAATGTATTTTTTAAATTTACTAATTTTAGTTATGTCCTTAACAAATAAAGACACAGCTCCAGCATATGTTGGAGAGAAGTTTTCTTTATATGGTAGTAAAATTGAAATTTTCATCTAAATTTATTTTTAATTGAATCTCTGAATTTTCTATTTTTCTTTATATAATATTCTCTTAAAATTGCCTCTCTTTTTGTTTTACATTTTTCAGAATATAATAACTTCCAAGTTCTTCCTCTAGTAAATTTTGCGCCTTTCCCACAATTATGCAAACCAAGCCTTTTTTTGAGATTATTAGTATATCCAACATAAGTTATTAATCGTGAATTTTTATAATTTCCTATTAGATAAACAAAATAAGTCATTAATTAGATTTGGAACTAGTAATTTTTGGCGGTCCCACGGGGAATCGAACCCCGATTAGGTGATTGAAAACCACCTGTCCTAACCGTTAGACGATGGGACCTATTAAATTCATCTAGTATTTATTATATATTCAAAGTTGTTTCAATGATCAAAAGGTTTGATTTTTTTGAAAAGAACGACTAGTTGCATGAATTAAAATAGTAACAAAGTAATTAATGGAAAAATTAAAAGAACATATTCAATCTGTCGTAGATGTTTTTAACACAGGAAATTTATCAAAAGCTGAACTTCTTACGAAAAAACTTATTAATAATAATCCTAAAGTAGTTTTTTTGTATAATCTTCTAGGTCTTGTCTTAGCAGAACAAAAAAAAACTGATCAAGCAATGAAATGTTATGAAAAAGGCATTAGTATTGATCCAAATTTTGGTATGATTTACAATAATATAGGACTTTTATTTTACAAACAAAAAACAGCTGACAATATTAAAAAAGCGGAGAACTATTACAAAAAAGCAATTTCTTTAGATAAAAAAATATCTGAACCGCACAATAATTTAGGAAATTTATATGATTATCTTGACAAGGT
The DNA here is from genome assembly GCA_950068185.1 of uncultured Pelagibacteraceae bacterium. Lineage (GTDB taxonomy): Bacteria > Pseudomonadota > Alphaproteobacteria > Pelagibacterales > Pelagibacteraceae > AG-414-E02. The sequence goes on from CATMHL010000016.1 coordinate 3,519, forward strand.
TGAAGACGCTATAGATTGTTATAAAAAGGCAATAGATATAAATCCAAGATTTTCATATGCACATCATAATTTAGGTACAGCTTATGTGACGATAGGAAAATTTAATGAGGCTAAAAAACATTTTGAAGAATCTCTAAAATTGAATCCTAATTTTACAGTCACACATAGATCGTTAAGTAGAATAACGAAATATACAGATAATAATGCTCATTTTAATAAGCTAAAAAAAATATATAAAAATATTAATATTAATGATTCGGAAAAAAGAATAGAGCTTGGATTTGCCTTAGGAAAAGCTTATGAAGATACTAAAAATTTTGATAAATCTTTTGCTCATTACAAAGAAGCAAATTTCCTTCAAAGAAAAAAAATTGATTTTTCATTAAGATTAGAAAAGGAAAAATTTGAAAACATCAAAAGAATATATAATAAAAAGTTGTTTGATAAGTATAAAAATAACGGATGTTCAGATTATTCTCCAATATTTATTATTGGTATGCCACGTTCTTGTACTACATTAGTTGAGCAAATATTATCCAGCCATTTTAAAGTATACGGTGCTGAAGAGGTAGATTTTATTCCACATCTGATTAAAAAAAATTTTGGAGATAATAATTTACATCTATTTTTTGAAGAAATACCAAATTTTGACAAGGATAATTTAAAAAAAATCGGTGAGGAATATATTGCTAAAATGAAAAATATTTCTAATGATTCAGATAGAACTACAGATAAATTGCCCATAAATTTTTTATACGTTGGATTCATTAAACTTATATTACCTAAATCTAAAATTGTGCATTGTTATAGAAATGCTAAAGATAACTGTTTATCAATATTTAAAAATCAGTTTAGTAGCGGAAAAATTAAATTTGCTTATGATATCAGTGAAATTGTTGAATATTACAACCTTTATGACGATTTGATGAAATATTGGAGCAATTTTTTGCCTGATTTTATTTACGATATAAAGTACGAAAATTTAATTTCTAATACTGAGACTGAAATTCAAAATTTATTAAGCAATTGCGATTTAGATTGGAGTAATGATTGCTTAAATTTTCATAATAATAAAAGGCCAATCAAAACAGCTAGTGCTGTTCAGGCACGAAGTAAAATTTATAACAGCTCAATAGATTCTTGGAAAAATTATGAAAAATATTTAAATAAATACTTTACAAAATTGAAAAATTAATTAAGCGAAATATCCTCGATCAGAAATTCAATATTTCTTTTTCCCTTCCATTCATTTAATCTCATTTTTCCAGCTATATTTATTTTTTTTTTATTTTTTTTATTGAGAAAAGGTTCTAGAGGGCTATTTTTAGCATTCCATGCAAATGCTTTAAATGTTGAGCCATCTTTTCCACTTAAAATAGACTTTATATGATTGTTGCCAATTATATTAGATGAAACTACTTTTATATTTTCTATTACAAATTTAGGTTCACTATTACCTGAACCGAAAGGGGCTAAACAATTTACCTCCTGAAAAAATTCTTCATTTAAAGCGCTAGGAGCAATTATTGTATCTAGATACAAATTTATATTTTTTGAATAGCCTGGACATGATTTCTCAAAATTCTTGATTAAAAAATCTCTAAGGATAGGTATTTTTTCTTTTTTTAGAGTAAATCCTCCAGCCATTTTGTGTCCGCCTCCCTTTTCAAGAATACCTGATTGAACAGCCTTAATGATTTGACTTCCTATGTCAAAACCAATAACTGATCTAGCAGAACCTTTTCCTATTTTTTTATTTAAAGAAATTAATATTGTTGGTTTGTTGTATTTTTCTTTAATTCTTGATGCAACAATTCCTATTATTCCTTCATGCCAATAATTTCCTGACATTACTAATACGGGATGGTTGTGGTATTTTTTTACTTCAGAATTTACTTGTTCAGATAACATCAATTCAATACTTTGTCTTTCTTTATTAGACTTATCTAAATCGATGGCAATTTTATACGTTTTTTGTGGATCATCAGAAGTTAATAGTTCCGCTCCATGCGAAGCCTTACCGACTCTCCCCCCGGCATTTATTCTTGGACCTAATATGAAACCTAAGTCAAATGTCGTAGGTAGAGATTCAATTTTACATAAGTCATATAAAGTTTTTAAACCTAAATTTGACCTTTTTTTAATAACCTTAAGTCCTTGTTTTACGATAGCTCTATTTAAACCAATTAAAGGAACAACATCGCACACAGTACCTAGAGACACCAAATCTAAAAAATTTAAAATATTTGGTTCATTTATTTTATTTTTTTTAAACCAATTTACGTCACGCAATTTCTTATTTAAACCAACTAAAAAAACAAAACATACTCCAGCCGCACAAAGATAATTAAGCCCTGAAGTATCATCGTACCTATTTGGATTTATAATTGCGCAAGCGTTAGGAAGTTTGATATCTGATTGATGATGATCTAACACTATAACATCAACATTTGAGTCTTGGGCTATTTTGATAGGTTCAAATGCTAAAGTTCCACAATCAACAGTAAAAATAATTTTTGCACCTTGGTGAATAAGAGCGTTAAATCCATCAATATTTGGTCCATAACCTTCTTTCTGTCTATCTGGTATATAAGTTTGTACTTTTTGGTTTATTGACAAAAAATAGCGCGTTAATAAAGCTGTTGAAGATGCGCCATCGACGTCATAGTCACCAAAAATACCTATTAACTCTCTTTTATTAATACTATTATAAACTCTATCTACTCCATTTTTCATATCTTTTAAATGTAAGGGATTTGGTAAAAGATTTTTAATTTTCGGATTTAAAAAGAGATTAATATTTTCAATATTTTTTTTTCTTATAGATAAAAGTTTAGCTACAATTTCTGTTAGTGCATAACTTTCCGATAATTTTGTAACGTCAGATGAATCAAATTCTTTAAATAGCCAGTTTTTTCCACTAACTGAAGAAAAACTCATTTTTTTAATTGATTTTTGATTATTTTGTTAATTTTGCTGCTTTTATGAAGAACAAAAGTTTCTGATTGAAAAGAGGCTCCAAGATCCTTTATCCCTTTAACCAAATCACCATCCGTAACTCCAGTGGCGCAAAAAATAACATCACTTTTAACCATATCTTCAACATTATATTTTTTATTTAAATCTTTAATACCTAATTCCATTGCTCTATTTTTTTGGTTAGTATTTTGAAATACTAGTCTAGTTTGCATTTGACATTCCAAACAATTTAATGCTGCTGCCGCCAAAACACCTTCCGGCGCTCCGCCTATTCCAACATATATATCAATATTTGATTTTGGAATTGCTACTGAGATTACACCTAAAACATCTCCATCGCTAATGAAATTAATTTTTACACCCATTGAATTTAATGATTTTATTATTGAATCATGTCTGGGCCGTTCTAATAGACAAGCTGATAATTTTTCCGGTTTAGTATTTTTAGCTTCTGATAACAATTTAATATTTTTTTCTATACCATAATCAAGATCTATCAAATTTTTTGGAAAACCAGGTCCGATTGCAATTTTTTCCATATAAATATCAGGAGCATGAAACAGATTGCCTCTTCTAGTGACAGCTAATACAGATAAGGCGTTTGGTAGATTTTTTGCTGTAAAATTAGTTCCCTCTAAAGGATCAACAGCTATATCAAATTCTTCTCCGATTCTTGTTCCAACCTCCTCATTTATGTATAGCATTGGAGCTTCATCTAGCTCACCTTCCCCAATAACAATTTTGCCTTTCATATTAATTGTGTTTAGCTCTTTTCTCATTTCATCAACAGCTGCCTGATCAGCTGCTATTTTATCATTTTTGCCTTTAAAAAGAGAAGCACCATACGCTGCCCTTTCGGTTGTCTTAACAAAAGAGTCTATAAGAAACTTGTCTATAATCATCTATACTTTTTCTATTCTTATAAAGGTAGGTTTTTTAAGTACAAATTTATTTTTGCTTAAGCTTAAAAGTAGATTATTATAATTTTGCTCTAAATTCTCATGAGTGATTATTATTATTGAAGCCTTTTTATTTTTTTTATAGGGGTTTTGTATTAAATTCTTGATTGAAATTTTATTATTTGCAAAAGTTTTAGTTACAGAAGATAAAACTCCCGGAAGATCTTTTACCTCAATTCTTAAATAAGAAGAGCATAAGTGCTTAGATACATCAAATTTAGCAATCTTTTTTCTCAAAAGATAAGAAACTCCAAACGGGTATTGTATATTTCCTTTTAATACAGAACATAAATCAGATATCAGAGCGGAGGAAGTTGGTCCTGGTCCAGCACCCTCCCCTTGCAAAATCGATCTTCCAATCGGCAAACCATCGATTACAACAGCATTTAATACGCCATCAATATTAGCTAAATGAGAATGTTTTGAAATCAAACATGGATGAACACGTTCGATTAATTTTTTGTTTTTAATTTCTGAAATCGACAATAATTTTATTTTATAACCTAATTTTTTTGCATGCAAAATATCAGTTAAATTAATATTTTGTATACCTTCGGTTAAGATTTTATTTTTAGAAATAGTTTTATTAAAAGCAATTGACGATAAAATTCTTAATTTAGCAGCAGAATCATTCCCATTTAAATCTGAGATTGGATTATTTTCAGCAAAACCTAATTTTTTTGCTTTATCAAGAACTTCAGAAAATTTTTTTTTACTAATATCCATTGATGATAAAATAAAATTCGTTGTACCATTAAGAATGCCATAAATTTTATTAATTTTATTTGCTATTAGGCCATCTTTTATTGATCTTATGATTGGAACACCACCAGCAACAGATGCTTCATATTCAAGGTTAACTTTATTTTTTTCTGCCAAGTAAGCAAGTTGATCTCCGTATTTTGCCATTAATGCTTTGTTTGCAGTAATTACATGGATTTTATTTTTTAAAGCAGAAAATACTAATTTTTTTGCGACGCCTTCAGAACCGCCAATTAATTCAAAAACAATATCTACGTTGTCCATTGAAGGTATATTTAAAGGATTTTTTACCCATTTTGACTTTGGAATTTTAATTAGTCTTTTTTTGTTTATATTTCTAGCGGATATATATTTAACAAAAGGTACTTTTCCAGTTTTATTAAATATATTTATTTTATTTTTTTCTAGAATTTTATAAAAATAACTACCTATATTTCCAAATCCTGCGATTGCTATATTAATTTTTTCAGGCTTCATAATCAGTTTGGTACATCATTAATGTCAGGATATGGTCTAAAAGTATTTTTCTTAGTAATTTTTTCAACCAACTCGCTAAATTTACCTAACTTAATTTCTGTATTTGTAATACCAGCATCTAAATCAACTTTTTTTTTTAATTGTTTTTTTTGACTAACAATAATTTTTCTTTTAGATGATTTTTTTTCATCTTTAATTCGTCTTTTTTCTTCCAATTTAACCTGTTTTGCTAAATTTTTTTCTTCTTTAATTTGCTTTTTTTCTTCCAATTTAAGCTGTTTTGCTAAATTTTTTTCTTCTTTAATTTGTTTTTTTTGTTCTAACTTTATTTGTTTTGTTAAATCTTTTTCATCTTTAATTCTCTTTTTTTCTTTTGACTGAGCTTCTTGCATAATTTTTTCAATTTCAGAAATATTCTTATAGTTTTTATTTTTTGAACTTTTTACTTCAACTATCATTGTTTTTTTAAAGTACGCTTCTTTTTCTTTTTTATTAATACAAGGATGATCTCCACACCAGTAAACACCTCTATTAGGACTACAACTAATAATTATAAATAATATAAATAATATAAATAGAAAAAATAGATTTTTCATACTAATCCCATAGTTTCTCTCATTTTAAAAGCCACATTCATATTTTGAACGGCCTGACCAGATCCACCTTTAATAAGATTATCTATTGCAGAAATGATTATGACTCTATTTTTTTTTCTGTCTTCACATACAGAAATTTTACAGTAATTTGTGTTCATTATATCTCCGGTACCAATTGGAGTGTTGTATTTAGCAACTTTTACAAAAAAGTTATTTCTATGATAGTTTTTTAATAACTTATAGATTTTTTTAGCATTATATTTTTTTCGTGTTTCTAAATAAATAGTAGATAAAATCCCTCTAAACATAGGTATAAGATGTGGTGTAAAGAGCACTTTGATTTTATTTTTAGATATTTTTGATAATTCTTGATCAATTTCTATCATGTGTCTATGAGAACCAACCCCATAAGCTGAAACGGAATTAAATAAATTTTTAAATTTAAATCTTTTTTTTATATTTTTGCCCGCCCCAGAGTAACCCGACTTAGAATCAATAATAATATTTTTTGTATTTATCGCCTTTTTTTGAATTAGTGGTACTAATGGAATCTGTACAGATGTTGGATAACATCCAGGACAAGAAATTATATTATATTTGTCTAAATGATTTCTTGAAAATTCTGTAATTGCATAAATAGATTTATTTATCAATTTTTTACATTTATGATTAATTCCATACCATTTTTTATAAAGCTTATAATCATCCAGCCTAAAATCAGCTGATAAATCAATCAATTTTATGTGATCCGGTAGAACTTTCGCAATTTTTTGTGCTTTACCATTTGGCAATGACGTAAAAAGAACATTTAACTCATTCCAATTGACATTTTCAATTCTCGAGATTTTTGGAAGATTTTTTTTGTTAATTCTTTTATCGAAGGTATAAATTGATTTGCCTGCTGATTTATTAGCACATAAATATAAAATTTTTACTTTTGGATGTTTGGATAAAATTTTTATTAATTCAAGTCCAATATATCCAGTGGCCCCAGCAATTGCTATATTAATAGGATCTTTCATTTTTCAGATTGTATCAGCTAATAATATTAAGAGATATTCTAATAGAGAATTATCTTTTAGAAAACTGAAAGCTTTTTCTCGCTTTTTTATGACCGTATTTTTTACGCTCAACAGCTCTAGAGTCTCTTGTGGTAAGTTTTTCTTTTTTTAACGTAAGCTTAAGGTCAGGCTCGAATAGTACAATAGCTCTAGCCAAACCATGAATTATTGCTCCAGCTTGTCCAGATAAACCACCACCTTTTACTGAACATCTAATATCAAATTCATTTTCTCTTTTAACTAAGGTTAAAGGTCTACATATTGAAATTTGTAAATTTGGTTTTTTGAAGTAATCAACCATTTTTTTTCCATTGACATGAATAATACCTGAGCCTTTTTTGAGCCAAACCTTAGCAATAGCCTTTTTTCTTCTGCCCGTAGCATATTTAGAATCTTTAAAATCCAACTTGATTTTTTTATTAATCGGCTCAGAATTTAATTGGTTTTCCATATTAATTTATTGAAATGCAGTTTTTTGAATTAATTTTTGCAAAATCTATAATCTTAGGATTTTGCGATTCATGTGGATGTGAAGCACCTTTGTAAATTTTTAATTTTGTGAGTTGTTTTTTTGCTAATGGACCGCTAGGCAACATTCTTCTAACAGCCAATTTTAAAATTTCTTCCGGTTTTTTTTTCATTAATATAAGTGGGGTTGTAGTTTTAAGTCCACCAGGATGTCCAGAGTGTCTATAATATTTTTTATTAGTAAATTTTTTACCTGTAAATTTAATTTTTTCTATATTTGTTACGACCACAAAGTCTCCATTATCCATATGTGGGGTATATTGACTTTTATTCTTTCCTCTCAGTGCTTTTGAAATATATGCTGCCAATCTGCCAACCACCACATTCTCTGCATTAATTAAAAGCCAATTATTCTTTATTTCATTTTTTTTAATAAAAGGTGTCATTATAATTCGCGCATAAATACTGAGATTTATAGATAAAGTCAAACTTTTTGAATCATAAAAAGCTTAGGTATTTGACCATATTGTGCATCTTGAGCTTTTAAATACTAGAATTAAAGATGCTGTAATTAAAAATATTGAACCTATTTGGTGTATGGATGCTATAATTATCTGTGCGCCAGAAAGTACTGTTAAAATCCCCAAAAAAGTTTGCAAGAAAAGAAATATAAAAACTAACAAAGTTGCATTTCGTAAATAAATAAAATCTTTGTTTCTATATATAATAGTTGCAATAAAACTAAATAACAGAATTATAAAATAAGCTATATTTCTATGAATGAATTGTACAATTGAAGGTTTTTCAAAAGCCTCAATAGAAAACAAATCTTTTATTTTAGAATCATCAGGAAAATAACTTTGATTCATTAAAGGCCAAGTTTGATATATTTGACCAGCATCTAGGCCTGATACAAAAGCACCGACAGAAATTTGAATAATAATGCAAAATATGAAAAATATCGGTAGATATGATGGCAATTTCTTATAATAAATGAAAGCATGTTGATTTTTATATTTAAGGTAATTCCAGAATAATAAGATGAAAATAATAAAAGCTAATGTTAGATGTAGTGATAACAAAAAATGACTTACATCTGTTCTCACAGATAAACCACTTTTAACCATATACCATCCGATCAAACCTTGAACAAATATTAAAAGCAAAATGAAATAAAAAGATATTAATGAATCTTTCTTTATTAGTTTGTTAAATGTAAAATAAAGTAGTGGTATTAAATAAAAAATTCCAACAATACGCCCCAAAAGTCTATGAGTATATTCCCACCAGTAAATGACCTTGAACTGTTCTAAAGACATTGATGAGTTTAACAATTTATATTCGGGTACTTGCTTATAAAGAGAGAAAAAATTTTCCCAATCGTTTAGAGTTAAAGGTGGTAATATGCCCGAAATCAAGTCCCATCTGGTTATTGATAAACCTGAGTCAGTTAACCTAGTCAAACCTCCAACGATTATCATCAAAGCGACAAGTAAAGTTGTTAACAATAACCACCGTGCAATATAAATATTTTTATTTTCCACTATCATAAAATTAATATACATATCTATTTAAGAGATTTAAAATTGAATAATTGTCACTATAATGCACAAAAAAAATCTTAGAAAATATAGAAACAAGATCGATGAGCTAGATAATAAAATTTTTATTTTAATTAAAAACAGGACACAATTGATTAAACATATATTGTCAGAAAAAAAATTTAAAAACCAAATAGTTGATCGCAAAAGAATTAATGCAATCCTTAAAAAAATTAAGAACAGGTCTATTCGAAATGGAATAGATCCAAAAATAACAAGAAGAATATGGAAAGCAATGATTTGGAGTTATATTGACTTTGAAAGAATGAATTTTAAAAAAAAATAATTATTTACTATGTGGTGGTAGTTTTTTTTCAACAAATATCTCATGCTTACGCGTTGAAGGATTGTACTTTTTTACTCTAAGTTTTACTTTAGCTTTTTCACCAGAAGAAGGTTTTTTCACATAATAATTAAAAGAACTATTGGGTTTACTTTCCGGAACAAGTCTTACTTTTATTGAAGTTTTTTTAGCCATTTCCTAAATTTTTTAGTTCATTAATAATTTTAGAGATATTTTTAATTTTTTCTCTAATAACATCAGTTGTTTTTATACCTGGCTTATATACACTTAAATTAATATAATCGTCAAGATGATGACTTTCCGTATCATTTAACATTTTTTTTACTCCGCTAATTGTTAATCCTTTTTCTTTTAATAAAAATTTAATGTACTTAATAATTTTTAAATCTTTAACTGAATAGTATCTTCTTTTACCTGCTCTAATGTTAGGCCTAATTTGTTTAAATTGAGTTTCCCAATATCTGATAGTGTGGGTTTGCAAGTGTCCAGTTTCTTTATTTACAAGACCTAATGCCTTAGCGACTTCTCCTATTGTTTTGTATGCTGCATCTTTTTTGTTGATAGTTTTCATAAGTTGTTTAACTTTTCTTTAACTATTAAAGAGGGTTTAAACCGGACAACTTTTCTGGGTACAATTATTGCCTTTTCTTTTGTTTTAGGGTTTCTACCAATTCTTTCTTTTTTATTAATAACTCTAAATGTGCCAAAAGATGATATTTTAATTTTATTTGATTTTAAATTGTTGCGATTGAGATAAATTCTTTTCTGCCTGCGAGCACTATGTCTGAAGTTTAATTTCCGGTGTCGGACTCCTTCCAACTCCTTCCAGAAATAAAGTTAGAGCAAAAAATGTGGAGGTGATTGAAAATTTTGGGTAGATTTAATATTTTACAAAGGAGATTCCCTTATAGAACGATCGGGTCATTAAAATAAAAAGTCTATCCCCAAAATTTGAAACACCTCGACATTTTTTGTCTAACTTTATTTTCTCTTAATGATCTCACCATACCCTCCACAGGATCTTTTTGTTCTTTCCATTTTATGAGATGATCCATAAACACTGGTTAATTTCTATAGGGCCGAATTATATGAGTGAGGGACACCACAGTCAATTGAGACCGAGTATAATCACCGAGTATTCAAATAGATAGTTTTAAATCGGGGGTAATGGGGGTAATGGGGGGGCAGAATGGCATATCACTAACCTTGTAATTCCAGTTACTCTACACCTATTAACAGCAGTATAGGGTGGTGCCCAGGGAGGGACTCGAACCCCCACTCCCTTTCGGGAAGCGGATTTTAAGTTGGCCGTCCGTTGTCCATTGAGTGTTTCTTGATGCTCCA
>CATMHL010000017.1 GCA_950068185.1 uncultured Pelagibacteraceae bacterium
TTAATTTTTTCATAGTTATTAATTTCAAAAGCTCTTGGAAGTGATTTTTCTTTCTGTAATTTTAGATAAAGATTAAGTGTATTGTAACAACCAACAATACCTGCAAACCTTCCAAAACCAAGATAACGATATCCTTTTCCGGATACTTCTCTTATATTTTCATAATCAATCAAAGTAATATTTTTTTTTAAAATCTCTCTTAAAAGCTCTTTCTTATAAATAATAACTTTGTCTTGTGTGGCTTGGTTGATATAATTTCGAACTTTAGTTGTATGTGAAAAAAAGAGATAACATTTATTTTCAATAAGCTTTGATATCTCAACTTCTTTCACACCAAAAATAATATCGGAATGACTTATATCTTCCTTTATTTTTGCGCCTGCTTTTGCATAATCCTCATCCTTAAAACATCTTTTTTTGGAGGGTTGAACAAAAACATGCAAATTGGGAAATTTATCAGTTAAAACTTGTATTTGATCGGGGGTAAAGGGAGATCGATTTTCATCAATACGTGCTTCTTTGATTATAGATATAGTAAAATATTTTTTAATCATTAAACAAATAAAACTATTAGGATTGATTATGGAAGTAAAACTATTTTTAAAACTGTTTATATTTTTTATAAAAAATAAATTTATAAATTTAAATGAAAAATTGAATTTAGAGGGCGTTCTGTTGCCCAGTACCCCAGACTAGCGCAAAGTACGTACAAACTTCCTGATATTCTCAATGAAGAATTTAATGAAAATTCAATGAAGTTTTTTGAAAAGTGTTATATTCTCTTGTATCAAAGAATAAGGGACAAATAACGGAACGTCCCTAAACTTTTTAAAGGAGATTAAATGGCAACATATGAATGTTCAAAATGCGGAATGTCAGTAAATGCAACTTGTGCAAAATGTAATGCACACTTGGTTAATGATACTTTGAAATTAGATGATGGTTCAAAAGTTCAAATATCTAAATGTCCAAATAACCATGGAAAAATTAAATCACCATTGTGTTGTGGGCAAGATATGACTTGTTCGGTAAATTAATTAGCATCGGGCAACAGAATGCCCCTCCTGAATTTTAGATAGGGTTGCGGTTGTTGATTGATTCAACTGGTTGAGCAAGTTCTACACACTCAAAAAATACAAATTACCTTCGCGGGGGATTATTTAGCCTATTTTTAATTTTGCTTTGTTAGACATATAAATTAAATTTTTTTATCTAAAATAATACCCTTAAGTTCGTCTGGTTTACCTTTTGGATAAGAAGGTTCAATAATAAATTCTTCTCCCGTATCATCATTTTTACATCCTGCCGCCAACCAGTCATATCTAAAATCATTTGAGACAATGAAATTATACAATACATCATATGTATTATTAAATCTCGTATTCAAAAGTAATTCTTGTTTACATTCTTCCATGGTTTTAAAATTATTGTCTAATATAAAAGTTTTTTGCGTGTCCGTAGGATCTTGCCCTATAAGATAAGCCAGTATTAAAATTTTAAACATTAACTTTATTAAGGATATACACAATCTAGTTTCTTTTCAATTTAGCGTATTCCCATTTGATTTTGAAAAAAATGCGTATATCTTACGTATTATGCAAGATTCACTTTTATATATAGTTTTAGCTCTCATCGTTATTCTCATCGGTGCAATTGCCATCAATATTTATCTTTTAATTAATACAAGAAAGAAAAAAGACGAGGATAAAGCTATCGATGAAATGAACACTTTAAAAGAGTCACTCAATAACTCTATTAATAACATGTCCACATCCTTTAACAATTTGTCGAAAGATGTGACCCGGGATATGACCCAGGCACTCACTAAAGTTGATGAGAAAGTGGGGGTCTTTAACAAGCAAGTTGAAGATTTGAATAAAAGCCAGGCGAGTTTTAGTAAAATTTTGGCGGGTGTTAAAAAGTATGGCACGCTGGCTGAGTTTAGTTTGGCCTCGATACTTAAGGATTTATTACCGGCCTCTCAATACATTGCCAATGTAAAAATGAAAGAGGATACGGGTGAGAATGTGGAATTTGCCGTAAAACTACAAGGCGGCGTCTTAGTTCCAATCGATTCACACTGGCCGGTTGAAAAATTTCAGGCTATTAGCGATGCTGAAGAGGCAAAAGATAAAAAAGCCGTAGCGGATGCCAGAGATAAATTAGCAAGCGCCTATAGAGCTAAAGCTAAAAAAATTAACGAAAAATATATTGTTCCACCAAAGACTACAGATTTTGCAATCGTTTATGCACCTACAGAAAGCTTATTTTCAGAACTCACTAGCTATCGAGACCCAAGTACCAAAGAATTATTAACACAAGAATTGATGAGAAAGCATAAAATTACAATTTCAGGACCGAATACCCTTTCAGCTTACTTGCAGTCATTACACATGGGTTTCCAGACTTTAAAAGTACAAAAACATGCAACACAAATTTATGATGATTTAAGAACCATCTCTTCTAGATTTAATAAACATTTTGATGGAATTGTCAGCCTTAGAAAAATTTTGGAGGAAGCATTAAGCCACACTGACGATTTTGGTAGAGATGCTAGATCCATTACGAGGACGTTAGAAAATATCAAAGATCCCGATCAAGTTGAAAAAGCAACCAAAGAAGAGGTTGACAAGGTCAAAGTATTAAATAAGTAATACTCAATGCCAAATTTGGTTTTTTATGATTTTGAAACATGCTCTTCAAATGTTTCCTATGGTCAAATAATCCAAGCAGCCGCAATACTCGTTAACGATGATTTTCAGGAATTGGACCGGTATGAAGGGCGTTGCAAATTAAGTCCGGGCGTTGTTCCCGAAGCCATGGCTTTACTGGTGAATAAAACTACCCCAAAGATTTTGAAAGAAACAAACTTATCTCATTATCAAATGGTAAGGCAAATGATGGATAAATTTAATCAATGGAAAAATTCAATTTTTATCGGCTATAATTCCATAAATTTTGATGAAGAATTTTTAAGAAGAACCTTATTCAAAAACCTTGAGTATCCCTATTTGACCGTCACAAACGGAAATGAAAGGGGAGATCTATATAGTTTGGCGCGAGCAGCACATCTTTACTATCCCGATTGTATTAAAACTCCAATTAGCGACAAAAAGAATCCAATTTTCAAGTTGGCGAAGTTGGCTCCAATGAATAATATTAAACATAACAACGCACACTCAGCAATAGGAGATGTCTTAGCAACTATTGAAATCGCAAAACTCTTAAGTAAAAACGCATCCAATGTTTGGAGAGCAAGTTTAATGACAACTAATAAAGATAAAAGCTTTCAACTTATTAAAGATGAGTTGCTATTCTGTACCGATTTTTTTTACTATGGCAAATCGATTCCTTTTATATTAACTTTTGTTTGTCAGCATCCTCAATGGGGTTATCCGATGTGTTTTGATCTTAAAGCTGACCCTTCTTACTATTTGAATCTGTCAATGCAGGAATTAAAAAAAGAATTGCTAGATAAAAAACCAAGAGTGATCAGGACCATTAAACATAAAAAACATCCAATAATTATGAATCCTAGTTATGGCATTAATTTTGACAATTACAAACAACTTGGCATTTCCAAATTAAAGCAGAGAGCTAAATTAATCCAAGAAAACAAAAATTTTGCTAATAAAGTTAGTTCAATTTTAGATGATGATGCAAGAGAAAAGCAGGATTTGGATTCACAATTAGACATCTATCCAGAAGAGTCGATATACAAAAAATTTATAACAGGCAAAGATAACGCAATTATGCCAGAATTTCATAAAGCTGACTGGAAAGATAAGTTTTCAATTATACAAAAATTTAAGGATGAACGATTGAGATATTTTGGAAAAAAAATACTTTATGAAGAAAGCCCTCAATCATTGCCAAAAGATGAATATAATACAATCCACACAGAAATTGCCTCAAGAATCCTAAGTTCGAATGAAGAGAATTGGAATACTATTCCAAGGACCTATTCAGAAATTGATACATTAAGAAATAAATTTAAGGATGACAAAGATAAACTGAAAGCGCTTGAGGAGATTAATTCATATATTGAAGAGATGGAAAAAATGTATCAAAAGGCTAGTTGACATTGAATAAAATATTATTAGATTGAAATTATCTTATGGCTACCAAAAATGTCACTGACGAGAATTTTGGAACGGAGGTTTTGAAAGCTGATAAACTGACATTAGTAGATTTTTGGGCAGAGTGGTGTGGTCCTTGTAAACAAGTTGGCCCAATTCTTGAAGAAATTTCTAATGAGATGGGTGATCAAGTTATTGTCGCTAAACATAATATTGACGAACATCCTAACCAGCCCACGAGGTATGGTATTCGAGGAATACCAACGATGTTACTTTTTAAAAATGGAGAGCTCAAAGCAACCAAAGTTGGTGTTACCACAAAATCAAATATTGTTTCTTGGATTAAAGAAAATATTTAATTTAAATTTAATATCTCTCCAGCAAAATATAAACTTCCAGTACAGAGAATAATTGCATTTTCGTTTTCCGTTGCAATATCTTTTAAAGCTTCCTCAATAGAGCTTTCTGTTTTTGAGGGAACGCCACAAGACTGAGCAATTTTTGATAACTTTTCTTTTTCAATAAAATTTATTTGATTGGGTATGTCCAAAGCAATTATTGAATGAACTTTATCTTTAAAGGTTTGAATGAATTCTTTATGCTCCTTGTTTGCCATCATTCCAAGAATCATGAAGATTTTCCTTCCCGTATTTAAGGTTTCAAAATATTTCTTTACTACAGAAGCTGCCAAAGGATTATGGGCGCCATCAATTATAATTTTATTATTTTCAGAGACATATTTTCTAAGTTTTCCTTGAGTAATACTTTGCAATCTTCCCTCGCTTCTTACTTTCGTTATAGCTTCTCTAATATGAGACTCGGTTATTTTGAATTGATCAAGATTTCTTGCAGCAGCAATTGCGGTAGAAACATTGCTGATTTGGAAATCACCTGATAAATTGGGTAGAGGCAAATTCATTTTGCCTATTTTATCTTTATAAATAAATCCATTAATATTTTTTTTATAATCGTAATCTTCACCAAAAATAAATTTTTTTGATGAATTTTTAAAAATATCCTTTTTGATTTTCTCTAGTACATTGCTTTTTTGCTCTGAAATAATAATTTTAGATCCTCCTAATAAATGTGAGCATTTTTCATAAGTAATTTCATCAATAGTTCCTTCTTTTAGAAAATCCCGATGATCGATACCTATTGGCATGATCACAGAACAAAGATTTTTTCGAAATACATTCGATGAATCTAGTCGAAACAAAGCTCCTGCCTCTATGATATTGACATCACTTTTGTTTCGAGAGGCATGCAAAATCCAGGCTGCCGTAATGATTTCGTGAAAAGAGATACTTTGATTATTATTTATTTGTTCTATTTCAACGAGCAAGTTATATAACTCTTCATCCGAAATATATTTTCCAGAAAAGTAATATCTTTCATTGAATTTTCGCAAGGATGGACTGATATTTAAATTACATGTGTAGCCCGCTTTTTCAATAATTTCTCTTAACGTGACACAAAAACTATGTTTTCCATTTGTGCCTACTACCTGGACTACATTATTGATTTTGTCCTCTGGTGAATCAAGATCTCTTAATAATCTTTTGATACGAATGAGTGTACTAGGTTCGCTTTTAGGATGTAGTTGAAGCAGTCTTTTTAAAATCTTCTGGATTTTCATGAGCTTCTTCTACATTTTTTATTTTTAGCACTTCTTTTTTTAAAATTATATTAGCTAACTTGATAATAGTGTCTTTTAATTCTTTTCTATTTTCAAGAGTAATATCAGCTAAACCTGATTTCATTACACCCGGTCCAGTACCAAAGTCATCAGGAATTTGATCTGTTTCTTTTAAAATATTAGCGGTAACCCTTTTTCCTGAGAAGAGTATATTTTCAACGCACTTGGATTCTATAATAATAAAATCATGCATAAAAAAATTTGAAGCATAAGTTCCTCCAGCAACAGCTCTAGCAGCAATTGCGAAAGTTGGAATTCCTGCTTTTTTTATTTCTTTCATTGCAATTATACTTTTGACCATCGAACTTAAGCCCGTTATTCCAGAATGCACATCAATTCCTGAACTTTGGTATATAACAATCCACATATCGACTTTTTTTTGAATCGCAAAAGTAGCGGCTTTTGAAAAGTGTTCATTCTCAGCTGGACCAAAGCGTCCCCCACCAAATTTTGGATTAAAACAAACTACAACAGCACTTAAGTTAGAAATATTTCCTGAAGCACACATTAACGCAGTTTGCTGTCCAGTAGTTTTTCTGTATTTTTTAATTTTATCTATATATTTGTATCCTTCTCGTGCAGCATCTTTGACTTCAAAATTTAAAGGATCAGGATTAATATTTCCTGGGGATTCTATAATTTCATAATCAGAGTCAAATAAGTTATCTAAACGTAGTTTTGGGGGAATATCAAAATGAAAACTACAATCACATATATAAGAGTTTGCAATTAAATCAGGAAGATAAGAAATCTTTTTACATTGCGGGCAACTTTTCCAATCCGATTCCTGTTGTCCGGCAGGTTGTTTTTTAAAGATTTTTTTTACTTTAATCTTAATTTTTTTAAAATTACTGATCCAATTCATGATAATTTTGCCCTTAATCTTTTTACCATATTACCTACCTTTGTGACAGGATTTTGTTTTTTTTTAATTGATTCTGATATTTCCTTACATAATGCGCTACCGACTACTAGACCGTCGGCTTTTTTTAACGATGAAATGGTTTTATCTGTAATTCCAAAGCCAATAACCAAATTTTTGGACTTATTTATTTTTTTAATTCTATTATAATTTTTTAAAATTTCACTTGGAGAGACTTTAAGCTTACCTCCAGTGGTTGATAACATGCTGATATAATAAATCATATCATGAGAATCATTTATAATTCTTTTCATTCTATACTTAGATGTAGTAGGAGAAATAAGCTGTACAAAATTAATAGAATTTTTTTTACATTTTTTTGAAAAGTTTTTATTTTCTGGCCACGGTAGATCAACAACAATTAGCCCGTCAACTCCTACTTGCTTGCATTTTTTAATAAATCGATTTTCACCATATTGAATGATCGAATTATAGTAACCCATAAGAATACAAGGTTTGGCATTTTTGGTTCTTTTAAATCTTTTTACCATTGCAAATGTATCTTTAATTTTTATGCCATTTTTGATTGCTCTATATGTGCTATTTTGAATTTGTTTTCCATCACCTGTATTGCAATTATGTCCAACTCCAATTTCACAAATATCTGCATGTGAAGAAATGGCTTTTAGGATTTCAAAAAATTTTTTTTTGTCGGGATCTCCTGAAACTGTGTAGGTTAGAAGAGCTGGCCTATGTTCTTGTCTACATTTTTTGAATGCTGAAGCTATATTTGAAGGTTTCATAAATTACGTCCCAATCTTTCTTTTATAATTTTCATATCTTTTTTAGCATCACCACAACTATCTACTGCGATAATAGTATCTTCACTTAATCTTGGAGCTATTTTAATAGCTTCAGCAAATGCGTGAGCAGGTTCCAATGATGGTCTAACTTTCTCTAATCTTGAAACTAATTTAAAAGCTTGAAGAGCTTCCTCATCAGTTGCAGACGTATATCTGGCTCTTTTTGAATCTTTTAGAAGACAATGTAATGGAGAAACTCCTGGATAATCTAGACCTGCGCTGATGGATTCTGTTTCCTCTATTTGACCTTCAGCATCTTGAATTACATATTGAATTGCCCCATGCAAAATACCAATTTTAGCTCCGTTGGTTAATGGGGCAGCATGCCTTTTACTATTTTTTGGACCACCAGCTTCAACGCCAATAAGTTCAACTTGATTTTTGTCATAATCTACAAATTCATTCCAGAAACCCATTGCAGACGATCCTCCTCCCACGCAATTAATTAACTTTAATTTTTTTGGAACTTTCCCAAATTCTTTTTTTACTTGAACCATTAGCTCTCTAGAAATTTGTGCAGTACTCCACGCGCAAATTTTAATGAATATATTAGGTCCAACGGTTGAACCCACACACATATGTGTTGTATCACAATTGGAAACCCAATATCTCATACACTCACTAACGGCATCAACAAGAGTTTTACTTCCCGAATCTACAGGAACAATTTCAGCTCCATTTTTTCTCATGGCACGACAGTTAACTGCTTGGCGCACAATATCTTTGGTCCCCATAAATATTTTACACTTAAGTCCGAATTTTTTCGCAGCCATACTTAGCATTTTGCCAGCATATCCTGCGCCTGTGTCTCCAATTATGTATTTTTTTTTAGCTCTTTTACATATTAGCGCATGAACCGTAGCATTATAGATTTTGTGAGCTCCGCCATTGGCTTGCGAGACTTGCTTACACCAAATTTGAGCACCACCTAAATGTTTAGTTAGATTTTTTAATTTAAAAAAAGGAGTTGGAGCCCCTACATAATTTTTAAAATAATAATTTCTATCATTTAAAAATTTCTTGTCGTGGCGTAGTTTTTCAAAAAGATTAGCTAGATCTTCAATTGGTTTTTTTAAGGTTTCTGGAACATAATTACCTCCGAATTTTCCACCGTATAGATAATTTTTATTATGTTGGTCAATTAAAAGTTTACCTTTTTTTAATTTCATCATAATTTTTTTACCTTCAGCAAAAAATCAGAAACCTTTTTAGAAGATTTTACTCCAGGATTATCCTCCAAACTTGAAGAAATATCAATTTTTTTTGAAATTTTCGATGCATTTTCAAGATTATTTATATTGATTCCACCAGCGAGAAACCATTCATGAATTTCAATATTTTTTAAGTAACTCCAATCAAAAATAGAACTTTTTTCCATAGCGGAAGAATCAAATAGAAACTCATCTGCAATACCTATGTATTGTTTATATAAATTTATATCTTCTTTTTTTTTTACTTTAATAGCTTGAATAATTTTTTTGTCAGATATTAGTTTTAATGCTTTGCTTTTCGATGGAGAAGTTTCATATACCTGAAGATAATCAAATTGATCTTTAATTTTTTCAACAAAACTATTTTCTGGTTTTACTAAAACCGCAACTTTCTTAATATGATTAGGTACAATTGAAGTAAGTTTTTTAGATTCTTCGATCGATAAATTTCTTGGAGAAGGAGGATAAAAAATAAATCCTAAATATTGACACCCCCCTTTTTTAACAATTGTTTGGATGATATTTTTGGAGTTTATGCCGCAGATTTTTAACTTTATTGGCATATATTTATATTTTTATTGATGCTGCTACTTGATTTAAGTTTTCTTCAATATTTCCTTTTATCAAGCTTCTTCCCATAATTATTTTATCAGAGCCGTTTTTTATACTTTCCATGGGGGTGCAAACACGTTGCTGATCATCCTTATTATCTTTGTTCATACGTATGCCCGGAGTAAAAATTAAAAGATCGGGACCTATAATTTTTCTTACATTTTTTGCTTCGCGTCCCGAACATACTATGCCCACGCTAGTTTCCTTTGCCAATGTTGCTAGTTTTTCAACTTGTTCATTCACAGTGCTATTACTTCCTATAGTTTTTAAATCTTCATCATTTAGAGTCGTTAAAATTGTTACCATCATAATCTTGGGTCGAGATTTAATTTCATCAGCGGCTTTTTTAGCCTTATCAATCATTGATTTACCACCTTGACCATGAATAGTTAAAAATCCGAACTGGATATTATCCAATGCTTTA
Organism: uncultured Pelagibacteraceae bacterium; assembly: GCA_950068185.1. GTDB lineage: Bacteria > Pseudomonadota > Alphaproteobacteria > Pelagibacterales > Pelagibacteraceae > AG-414-E02. Next base: position 9,748 of record CATMHL010000017.1, read on the forward strand.
ATTGCTTTATAAACTGTTTCGGGAATGTCTTTTAGTTTTAGGTCTAACATTAAATTAGTTATTCCTATTTCATTAAATTTTTTAACTCCTTCTTTTCCGTGAGCGTTAAAAAATTCTAATCCCAGTTTAATGGTAAAAATTTTATTCTTTATTTTTTGGGCAATATCGATTGCTTTATCCAAGTTCGTTGTGTCTAAAGCAAAAATAATTCTATTCACTGATTTAAAATTATATTTTAATAAGTATCAGATATTTTACTCTAGGTAAAATTTTTGTTTAAGCGATTAAAAAAGATTTTACTCATTTTCCATTTAATCGCTCTTTTTTCAGGTATTTGAACTAATTGGGAATTTTTTGGGTTTCTACCTATCCTAGGTTTTCTTTTTGCAATTTTATAAGTTCCAAATCCTCGAATTTCTATATTTTCATCTCTACAAAAAGCTTTTGTAAACTCAAGAAAAATAATTTCAAAAATTTTTTCCATATCCCTTGAAAAAATATTGGGATGGAGATTGCACATTTTTTGCAACAATTCTGATCTAACCATAAGTTTATTATAAAATTATTTTTTACTTTTTTTTTTAATAAGAGGGCCAAGTATTTCACCCAGTACTCCGCCAGAGTCTTTAGACCCATATTTTTTTACAGCTTCTTCAGTTTGTTTTTCCTCCAGGGCTTTAATGGATAATGTTGCTATCTTCCTACTCTTATTTAGCTCAATAATCATTGCATCTATCTTGTCTCCTCTTGTAAATCTTGAAGGACGTGCATTTTTAATTTCTTTTGCTAGATTATTTTGTTTAATAAAAATTGGTAAATTTTTGTTTCCAACTTGAACATAAATTCCATTTTTTGAAGAGCTATCAACAATTGAAGTTACAATATCCCCTAATTTTTTGTTTATAAAAAAGTCAAAAGGGTCTTCAGTTAGTTGTTTAACACCTAGTCTTATTTTTTCATTCTCTTGGTTTATTTCTAAAATTTTAAATTTAACTATTTGATTTTTTTTATATTTTTCTAATTCTGAATCTTTCTCAGACCAGCTTAAATCCTTATAATGTATCATCCCATTTAATTCTGAATTCCTAATTGTTACGAATATTCCATAGTCAGTGATATTTTTTACTGTTCCTTCAAACTTATCTCCTACTTTATGATCTTGAGTAAATTTTTTCCAAGGATTGACTGTTGTATCTTTATAACTTAAAGAAAGCCTTCTTTTTTCTATATCTTTTTCTAAAAGCACAACTTCTATTTTTTGAGATGTCGATAATATTTTTCCAGGATGAATATTTATTTTAGTCCATGATAATTCGGATTGATGAATTAATCCTTCCAATCCTTCTTCTAATTTTGCAAAACAACCATAATCCTGAACTTTAGTTACTATTGCCGGGTATTTTTTTCCTATTTCATATTTATTTATTATCTTTGAATAAGGATCCTCGGTAAGATGTTTCATACTTACACTAATTTTCTTTTTTTCAGTTTCAATTTTAGTAATTTTCACTTTTATCGATTGTCCAATTGAAAGCAATTCTGAAGGCTTGTTAATTCTGCTCCAAGATATATCTGTAATATGTAAAAGAGCATCAAGACCATTTAAATTAACAAACACACCCCAGTCAGTAAGATTTTTTACAATTCCTTGAACTACGTCCCCTTCTTTTAATTTTGATATAAGCTCATTTCTGCCTTTGTCTCTAATCTTCTCCATAATAGCTCGTCTAGATAAAACTATATTTCCCCTTTTTTTATCCATTTTTACACATTCAAAAGTTTGAGGAACTTTCATCAAATGGTCGAAGTTTTTTAAAGGTCTAAGATCTATTTGAGATCCAGGTAAAAAACATAGACAAGAGTCAACGTTAACAACAAATCCCCCTTTACATTTTGAAATAATAATACCTTTAACTTCTTCTTTATTTTCAAAAGCTTTTTCCATTTTTTTCCATGATTTTGCTCTTTTGGCTTTTTCCCTGCTTACAACAATTTCTCCGTCTCTATTTTCAATTTTTTCTAATAGAACATCAACTTTTGATCCAATTTCAATTTTGTCCATTTCTTTGGTAAGTTTAAATTCTTCGATCGGAATTGCACCAGAACTTTTAAGCCCTAAATCTATAAAAACAAATTTTTTTCCAATTTCTTCTACAGTGCCAGTTGTTATTTCGCCTTCTTTGAATTTTCTGTTTTCGAGATCTTTGGAAAGAAGTTTCTCAAATTCTTTATGAGATTTACTTTTGTCTTGCTTTAAAATTTCTTCCATATTTTAGTAATAATTTTCTATCAATTTTCTTTGACATTTTTTCTACCACAGCCTTTTTGTTTAAAATGTCGGTCCGTATTAGTACAGCATCAGCTACCTTTTTCAAGGGATTATGTCGCCTTTTTTTATCAAGTAGAGTGCGAATTCTTAATGATTTTTTTACTTCTTTTAATGGAATTTTCTTTTTTAAATCACGCCACCTTCGTAAACTTGCGGTGTTCAAATTGCACTTGAAGTAGAAAGCTACATCGTAACGTGGATTTTTTCTAAGAATCGTACTTGCCTGATCTCTGCCTTCACAGCATATTTGATGATGTTGTCCTATAATTTTTTTCTGAAAAATTCTTATTATCTTCCTTACTTTTTTTTGTTTAGCTAAAAAAGCAACGTGATTGCTAATTTCTTGAGAATGTAAATTAAGACAAGTTATATGTTTATAATTTAAATTTATAAATTTTTTTCTGAGAAAGGGAATTATCTTTTTGGGTTTATGCTTTATAATTAAGCTACTTGCATAACGAAATAATAGTCCCGAATTCATGCAAAAAAGCTTATACTTTTTAGAAATTAGCTTTGCGGCTGTGCTCTTTCCACTTGAACTTTCACCATCGCATGCCACACGTAAAGCCAAAGAATCATTTAATGACAATTTTACCACCTAGCTTTTTGATTATAGAAAAAAATCCTGGAAATGAACTATTTACAGTTTCAAAATTTTCTATTTTCGCGCTTATGCCAGTAACCAGTGAAAGAATTGTTGATGACATACAAATCCTGTGGTCACCTCTTGTTTTTACTAAAATTGATTTATTTTGAGTTTCTATTTTGTCTATACCATAAATTATCATGCTACCTTTTGTAGTTTTACATTTAATTCCTGCTTGAACTAAAATTTTTTTGGATTCCAACAATCTATTTGATTCTTTATGTTTCAAATCTCCAATATTATTAAATCTCGAAACTCCTTTTGTTAAAGCTGCAATTACAAAAAGTATGGGAAGTTCATCGATAAATTTTCCTATATCCTTAGAGACAATAATAGGTTTCAGTTTGCTGCTTGAAACTGCAATAGATCCTACGAGCTCACCAGATACTTTTCTCAAATTTTTTATTTTTATATTGGCATTAACTTTTTTTAAAATTTTTAAAAAAAATATTCTCGTATCATTGCAAAGAACATTATGAATGATTGATTTAGATCCCGGTGTTAATAGAGTGAGGGCGATTAGAAAAGCTGCTGAACTTGGATCAGAACTTATAGTGTAATCAAAACCATAAAGATTTTTTTGGCCTTTTAGCGAGATTAAATTTCCTTTTTTCAATTTTTTCACTTTTATATTGGCGTTAATTTTTTTTAATAAAAGTTCAGTATGATTCCTGCTAATTTTTTTTTCTTCTATAGTTGTTATTCCGGGAGTGGAAAGAGCTGACATAAGTATTAGTCCCTTAATTTGTGAACTTCCTCTATTTTCTATGTGTTTTTGTGCTAAAGGCATACTCGTTCCTTCAATTGTAAGCGGTAACGTTTTTTTGTTTCTGGGGTAAAAAAATGCTCCTATTTTCTCAAGAGGTTCAGTGACTCTACTGAAATCACGCTTGTTCATTGATTGATCTCCATACAAATAAAACTTGCCGGGATGGGTTGATAAAAGTCCAGACAAGAGTCGAGCACAAGTTCCAGAATTTCCTACGTAAATTTTAATTATTTTTTTTTTATATTTAAATGAATTCAAGCCATTACCGTACACTTGATAAATATTATTTTTTTTTATAATTTTTACTCCCAGTGATGTTTTTAACGTATTAATACAATTTAAAACATCTTCAGATTCTAATAAATTTTTTATTTTGGATATACCAATACATTGACTAGCAAAGAGTACAGTCCTTATTGAACAGGATTTGTCTCCAGGAATTTTTATTTTTTTATTAAATTTTTCGATTTTTTTATTTATCGAAACAGAAAGTTTTTTTTT
>CATMHL010000018.1 GCA_950068185.1 uncultured Pelagibacteraceae bacterium
GCATGTGAATTTGATTATTCGGGTACTCAAGCTTGTAAAGCTCTTAGAGAAGAAGGATATAAAGTAATTTTAATTAATTCAAATCCCGCAACTATTATGACAGACCCTGAAATAGCAGACAAAACTTATATTGAGCCCATAACCACAAAAATTTTAGAAAGCATAATTAAGAAGGAAAAACCTTGTGCAATATTATCAACAATGGGAGGCCAGACAGCTTTAAATATTACCATGCAGTTAAAAAAAAAAGGACTGCTTAAAAAATATAAAGTTGAATTAATTGGAGCAAATTCTAAGGCTATTTCAAATGCTGAGAATCGAAAAAAATTCAGAAAATGTATGAGAGAAATTAATATTGATTTACCAAAATCAGAAATTATCACTTCTATAAAAAAAGCCAAAAAAGCATTAAAAAAAATTGGCCTACCAGCAATCATAAGACCAGCCTTTACATTAGGAGGTTCTGGAGGTGGTATAGCCTACAAAAAAAAAGAATATTATGAAAAAGTAAATAATGGATTAACTGAATCTCCCGAAAATCAAATTTTGATAGAAGAGTGTTTAGAAGGTTGGAAAGAGTTTGAAATGGAAGTGGTCAGGGATAAAAACGACAATTGTATTATTATTTGTTCAATCGAAAATGTTGATCCAATGGGAACACATACGGGAGACTCTATAACAGTGACTCCAGCTTTAACGCTCACAGACAAAGAATATCAAGTTATGAGAAATGCATCTATCGCTTGTCTCAGGAAAATTGGAGTGGAAACGGGAGGTTCCAACGTACAGTTTGCCATTAACCCAAAAGATGGAAGAATGGTAATCATTGAAATGAATCCTAGAGTATCAAGATCATCTGCCCTTGCTTCCAAAGCTACAGGTTTTCCAATAGCAAAAATTGCCGCTAAATTAGCTGTGGGCTACACTTTAGATGAACTTACCAATGATATAACTAGATCAACGCCAGCTTCCTTTGAACCTACAATCGATTATGTTGTTACTAAAATACCAAGATTTACATTTGAAAAATTTCAAAAAGCTGAAGCTATATTGAGTACTTCGATGAAATCAGTTGGAGAAACAATGGCCATTGGAAGAAATTTCAAAGAATCTTTTCAAAAAGCTTTGGTGTCGTTAGAGACGGGATTGAAAGGATTAGATAGAATTGACAATTTATCAAAAAATGAAATCATTAAAAAACTTGGAAAAAACACACCAGACAAAACACTCCTAATAGCCGAAGCAGTTAGAAATAAAATTAATCCAAATATAATTTATTTGAAAACAAAAATTGATAAATGGTTCATTGAACAAATAAAAGAAATAGTAGATATTGAAAATGTATTAATAAAACACGGTTTCCCTAAAACAGCTAACGAACTAAATTATGTAAAATCTATAGGCTTTAGTGATGAAAAAATTGCTGAATTAACGAGAAAAAAAATAAGAGATGTAAAAATAGAAAGAGAAAAACTTAAAGTATTTTCTGTTTACAAAAAAATAGATACATGTGCAGCGGAATTCAAATCCTTAACTCCTTATATGTATTCTACTTATCAAAGAGACACGATTGGATCTTCAATTTGTGAATCTAATCCAAGCAAAAATAAAAAAATTATTATTCTAGGAGGGGGCCCAAATAGAATAGGACAAGGAATTGAATTTGATTATTGTTGTTGTCAAGCAAGTTACTCCTTAAAGAAGGCAGGTTATGAAACAATTATGATAAACTGCAACCCAGAAACAGTTTCAACTGACTACGATACTAGCGACAGGTTATATTTTGAACCTTTAGTCGAGGAACATGTAATTAATATAGTTAAAAGAGAACAATCTAATGGAGATTTATTAGGGGTTATTACTCAACTTGGCGGCCAAACTCCCCTAAAATTAGCAAAAATATTAGATGATAATCATATACCTATCCTTGGAACACAATATAAATCTATAGACTTAGCGGAAGACCGAGAAAGATTTAAAAACTTTTTGCTGGAGAACAATTTTAAACAAGCAGAAAGTGGTATAGCAAAATCAAAGGAAGAAGCATTAAAAATTTCTAAAACTTTAGGTTTTCCAATAGTTATCAGACCATCGTACGTATTGGGTGGCAGAGCCATGAAAATAATTCATGAAGAAAAGCAATTAGAAAAATATATTGAGGATGCTGTTAAAGTTTCTGGGAATAATCCGGTATTAATTGACAGATTTTTAAATGACGCCATAGAAGTAGATGTAGATGCAATATCAGATGGTGAAAAAGTTTTTGTCGCAGGCATAATGGAACACATTGAGGAAGCTGGCGTTCACTCAGGTGACTCTGCATGTTCTGTACCGCCCTATTCATTAAAAAAGGAAATTATTAAAGAAATTGAAATTCAAACTACTAAGTTAGCACTTTCTTTAAATGTAATAGGGTTAATAAACATTCAGTTTGCTGTGAAAAATGAAGATATTTATGTTTTAGAAGCAAATCCTAGGGCAAGTAGAACTGTACCTTTCATATCAAAGGCAATAGGAGTTCCCATAGCTAGAATTGCTGCCAGAATTATGGCTGGCGAAAAATTAAAAAAATTTAATTTAGAAAAAAGAATTTCAAATATCTTTGCAGTAAAAGAAGCTGTTTTCCCATTTAATAAATTTCCTAATGTAGATATATTACTTGGTCCTGAAATGCAATCTACAGGCGAAGTTATGGGTATTGATGAAAATTTTGGCTTATCTTTTGCAAAAAGTCAGATGGCCGCTGGTAATGATCTTCCAATAGCCGGAACTGCTTTTATATCTGTTAAAGATAAAGACAAAAAAAATGCTCTAAATTTTGCAAAAAAACTCAAAGAACTAAATTTTAAATTATGCGCAACTTCAGGAACGGCCAAATATCTAAATACCAATGGAATAAATTGTAAAAAGATCAACAAAGTGAGAGAAGGTTCTCCTCATATTGTTGAAAGTTTAAATGCAAAAAATATAGAACTTGTAATAAATACGACCGAAGGATCAAAATCTATCAGCGATTCCTATTCTTTAAGAAGGTCGGCTTTAGTAAACAAAATTCCTTATTGCACATCTTTAGCTGCTGCAAATGCTTGTGTAGAAGCAATTAACTCCCTAAAAAACAAAAAAATAACAGTGAAAGCTATACAGGAACTTTAAGATTGAACTTTCCAGTCTGTTTCAAATGTAACATAGTTAACTTGTAAACATCTTCTTTCTTTTTTAATCTCTTTTTTTTCCATTCCATGCCATGTGTTTGGTCCACTAGTAAAAAAATAGCCATAATTATTTTTATATGGAATAGTTTTTACTTTATTTAACTTTTCATCGTATAAATCTGTTCCCAAATTTTCTGATTCATTAAATGGATTTGCAAATACAAGGCCTGAGATTAATTTTTCTCTGATATCGCAATGAGGTTTCAGCCAAAACCCCTGACGATCACAGATAACTTCAACCCTAACATAGGAATTATAAAGATCCTTTTTAATTAATTCACCTATATATCCGTAGGTATCTTTTGATCTTAGTTCTTCTATTAAACCAATTAGATTGGGAAAATCTTTTGAATTATCTTTTCCAATAAAACGCCTAAACTTTATTGCTTTTCCACCATCTGATATTCCTTCTCTAAATTTACCCTCACCACCATCGATGGCTCTTGTTCCATCATAATTAATATTCATTTTGGTTAGATCAACAATTTCTGTTTTACAAATTTCTTTGATAGCTTCTTCAGTCAATGGTTCATTTAATTCCCAATGATCAAATGGAGAATTGTAATATTTCGATTTTTTTTTTAGTGAATTTAGAAATTCCATAATTTCAATTTTTTAATTTATTATTTATTAACGCTGCTATTCTCGTCGCTTCATTAAGTTTATTGTAAGTCCAACTTTCAACCTGTTCTCCCAAATCTCTAGTAATTCCCATTTCTTTAAATAACCGAAAGAACTTTTTAAATCTATAATTATTTTTTTTCGCTTTCATGTGAGCAACAAATATAGGTTTGCGAGAAGTTGCTGCCTCTGAAATCATAGAAGTAGAGTCACATGTAATAACTATATTGGTTGCTAAAGCAAATGCAGACAAATAGGCTTGCTTATCTACAGAATTTACAACGTAGCCATCCGCACCAAATTCCTTGATCGCTAAATTAATAATCATTTTGGGAGTTCGTACTGATGGAATCACAATTACCGTATAACCTTTAGATATAAAATTTGATCTTACCACATTAAATATTTCAATTAATTGATCTTTATCAAAGCTATAATACTTGTTTGGACCTCCTAATATTAACGAAACTAATTTTTGACTTTTAATTTTATTAGTTAAATAAGGTTTAGCATTTTTTATTTCCGACTCAGTAATATAATGAATTGCTCCTTTAGAACTATACACGTTATCTCCATTCAAATTATCATGCTCCGGAGCAATAATTGCATCAAAATTTTTAAAGCTTACCTTTGGATCTTGTATGTGAATCGTAAATATTTTTGGATTTTTTTTCTTAAGAAGAATAGATGGAATCACACTTTTTCTCCCGCAAGAAATAATTAAACCTGGCGTTTCACCTTCAGTTAAATAAGTTTTATCTTTTAAAATTATATCTGAAATTGGGGTAAATTTAGGAGGTATTAGATTCCATGGGAAACTTAATCTTACAATTTTATGGCTGTAATCAGCGTTTAAAGCTTTAGCCATTCCCTCTACTTGACTAATCATTCCATGCATTCCTTGAGTTAAAAGTAAGGCTTTTAGCTTTCCCATAAATACTTATATATTTCCATATTTTATTTATCCACATATAATAAATAGCTTTTATTTAAAATCATAAACCTTTATACATCCTCTATGGAAATATGCGTATTGAAGAAGATATCAAGCTGGATTATGCCGATGTACTTTTTCGGCCTAAGCGTAGTACACTATCAAGTCGCAAAGACGTAGAACTTAAACGTACCTTTAAATTTAAATACAGCAATCATCAATGGTCAGGCATTCCTATTATAGCCGCCAATATGGATAGTGTTGGAGAAGTAGAGGTCGCAAAAAATTTAGCAAAATTCGAAATTATGACATGTTTAACCAAACAACATGATGTCAAAACAATTAAACGTAATTCAGTAATAAAAGAAATTTATCCTCATTTGATTCTGAGTACAGGCACAAGCAATGAAGATTATGAAAGGCTTAATGCAATTTTAAAAGAATTTAGCTTTTTTGAATTTATATGCATTGATATTGCAAATGGATATTCTGATCATTTTAGTAAGTTTGTTTGTTCTGTAAGAGAGAAATATCCCACCAAAACTATAATTGCGGGAAACGTGGTTACAGCTGATATGACCCAAGAATTAGTTATGAATGGAGCTGATATAGTTAAAGTAGGTATAGGTCCAGGAAGTGTATGCACAACGCGTATTCAAACAGGAGTTGGTTACCCTCAGCTAAGCGCGGTTATTGAATGCGCAGATGCAGCGCATGGATTAGGCGCTCATATCATCGCTGATGGAGGTTGTACCTGTCCAGGTGATATAGCAAAAGGATTTGGTGGTGGAGGAGATTTTGTAATGTTAGGCGGTATGCTTGCTGGCCATGAAGAAGGTGGCGGAAAAAAAATAAAAAAAAATGGTTCACAATTTATTGAATTTTATGGATCTAGCTCTGATACAGCAATTAAAAAGTACTATGGTGGTCAAGCTGATTATAGAAGCAGCGAAGGAAAAAAAGTTCAATTAAAATATCGTGGTAAAATTAAAGACACCGTTTTAAACATACTGGGAGGTCTTAGAAGTAGTTGTACTTATGTAGGAGCTCCATCTCTTAAGCAATTAAGCAAGTGCACAACTTTTGTCAGAGTTAACCAACAATTCAACGATACTTTTGAATAAAATTGAAAATAAGTTAAAAGCTTTAAATTTAATTAAAAGTACCTATATGTGCCTCAAATATGAAAAATAATTCTAAAAAACATTCGAAAGTATTAATTATGGGATCTGGTCCAGCCGGATATACCGCTGCAATTTATACAGCAAGAGCAATGCTTAAACCGATTTTAGTCCACGGCTCCGAACCTGGTGGACAAATGACAACCACAACAGACGTACAAAATTATCCTGGATACACAGATGTTATTCAAGGTCCTTGGCTAATGGAACAAATGAAAGGTCAAGCAAAAACTGTAGGAACAGATATGATTCAAGATCATATTAAAAAAGTTGATCTAAATAAAAAACCATTTAAGGCCACAGGCGATAGCGGACAAGAGTATACTGGTGATTCAATTATAATTTCGACTGGCGCTCAAGCAAGGTGGTTAAATTTAAAATCTGAACAAGAATATAGGGGGTTTGGTGTTTCAGGATGCGCTACGTGTGATGGCTTCTTTTTCAAAGATAAAGAGGTTGCGGTTATTGGTGGAGGAAATGCCGCTGTTGAAGAAGCAATTTTCCTTACTAAATTTGCAACAAAGGTAAAATTAATTCACAGAAGAGATAAGTTGCGCGCAGAAAAAATGTTACAAAAAAAATTAACGGAAAATAAAAAAATTGAAATTATATGGGACTCAGTTCTAGAAGAAGTTATGGGAGATAAAGATCCAAAAGGTGTAACAGGAATTAAAATTAAAAACGTAAAGACGAATAAAATTGCCGAAATAAATATTCATGGCTTATTTATTGCAATTGGCCACGACCCCGCAACATCTTTATTTAAAGGACAATTAGATATGGATAAAGAAGGATATATAATTACCAAGCCAGATTCTACTGCAACAAACATTCCCGGGGTATTTGCTGCTGGAGATGTTAAAGATAAAGTTTTTAGACAAGCTGTAACAGCAGCAGGCATGGGATGTATGTCAGCCCTCGAAGTAGAAAAATTTCTTTCAAAATAAAATTAGTTTAAACTTTTGCAAAAGTTAGAAATTCTATCTAGAGCCTTTTTAAGATTATCCATTGAAGTTGCATAGGATATTCTAAAATAACCCTCTAAACCAAATGCCGAACCTTGTACAACAGCAACCTGATAATTTTCTAGAAGAGAATTAACAAAATCTGAATCATTTTTAATTATTTTTCCTGTTTTGTCTTTTTTGTTTAAAAATTTCAAACAATTGGGAAATACGTAAAAAGCACCATTGGGTTTTAAACAAGAAATACCCACAATTTTATTAAGTGTTTCTACTACAAAATCTCTTCTTTCCTTAAAAGTTTGATTTCTTTTTAACATAAAATCTTGATTACCATTCAGAGCTTCTACAGCAGCAGCCTGGCTGATAGATGATGGATTTGTTGTTGATTGAGATTGTAATTTTGCCATTGCTTTAATTATTTCTTTTGTAGCTGCGCCATAACCTATTCTCCAACCCGTCATAGCATATGATTTGCTAACACCATTCATTGTTAAAGTTCTATCTTTTAAATCTTTAATTTGCGCAATAGTAAAAAATTTGAAATTATCATATGTTAGATGCTCGTAAATATCGTCACTTAAAATAAATACATTCTTATTTTTCTTTAACACTTCTCCTAAAGCTTCAAGTTCTTTTTGTGTATAACTAGATCCAGTTGGATTTGAGGGTGAGTTTATTATTATCCATTTTGTTTTATTTGTAATATTTTTTTTTAGTTCTTCAGGAGTAATTTTAAAGTTATTTTTTTCAGAACATTTAACTATCTTAGGCGTTCCTCCTGCCAAAAGAACTATGTCCGGATAAGACACCCAATAAGGAGCTGGAATAATAACTTCATCTCCGGGATTTACTGTTGCTAAAATAGCATTGAAGATTATTTGTTTTCCCCCAGTACCTACGCTAATTTGTTCTGGTAAATAATCTAAATTATTTTCCCTTTTAAATTTATCCACTATTGCTTTTTTTAAAACTGGAGTTCCATCAACAGCTGTATATTTTGTTTCACCTTTGTTAATGGCATCGATGGCAGCTTTTTTAATATTTTCGGGTGTGTCAAAATCTGGTTCTCCCGCTCCTAGCCCTATTACATCTTTACCTGCGGCCTTTAATTCCCTAGCTTTTTGGCTCACTGCTAATGTAGCTGATGGTTTAATTCTTTTTAAAGAGTTGGAAACTATGCTCATTAATTTTATTATGTTTTAAAATTATTAAATTATTATTAATTATAATGCAAAATACATATCAAGAAAAACAATCTTATCCAATGTATCAGGACTTTATACTAGGAAAAAAGCTAGAAGGTGGAATTAAGCTTTCTACAGTTACTGATTTTAAGCCTGCGGGGGATCAACCAGAAGCCATAAAAAAACTAATTTCAGGAATAAAAAATAAAAGCAATGAACAAGTTTTATTAGGCGTTACTGGTTCAGGAAAAACTTTTACAATGGCAAAAATAATAGAAGAATTAAATAGACCCAGTTTAATACTCGCACCTAATAAAACTCTTGCAGCTCAATTATATGGTGAGATGAAAAGTTTTTTTCCTAATAATGCAGTGGAATATTTTGTTTCTTATTACGATTATTACACACCAGAAGCATATGTTCCAAGATCTGATACTTATATTGAAAAGGAGGCTTCGATTAATGAGCAAATTGATCGAATGCGTCATTCAGCAACAAGATCATTGCTTGAAAGAGACGATGTAATAATTGTTGCAAGTGTATCATGCATTTATGGTTTGGGATCCGTTGAATCCTATAGCAAAATGACTATAGGTATTAAAAAAAATAATGAATATAACCGTGAAAAAATTATTAAAACTTTTGTTGATCTTCAATACAAACGAAATGACCAAAACTTTTATAGAGGAACATTTAGAGTAAGAGGAGATAATTTAGAAATTTTTCCATCTCATTTAGAAGATAGGGCTTGGAGAATTTCTATTTTTAAAGATAAAATAGACAATATAGTAGAATTCGATCCTCTAACTGGTAATAAAATAAAAAATTTAGACTTTATAAAGATCTATGCTAATAGCCATTATATTACACCCAGACCTACCCTTGACCAAGCAATTAGAGAAATAAAAAAAGAATTAGAATCAACTTTAAAAAAACATAAATCAGAAAATAAACTTCTAGAAGCTCAAAGGTTAGATGAAAGAACTCGCTTTGATTTAGAAATGTTAGAAGCTACCGGAACTTGCGCGGGTATAGAAAACTATTCAAGATTTCTAACGGGGAGAAATCCTGGGGAGCCACCACCTACATTATTTGAATATTTTCCAGACAATACTTTAATTTTTGTAGACGAAAGTCATGTAACTGTTCCTCAATTAAATGGGATGTATAAAGGAGACTACACAAGAAAAAAAACTTTGTCAGAGTATGGTTTTAGATTGCCATCTTGTATGGATAATCGACCATTAAAATTTGAAGAATGGAATACTATGCGCACACAAACAATTTTTGTTTCCGCAACCCCTGGACCTTGGGAACTTGAACAAACTTCTGGAAAGTTTACTGAACAAGTAATTAGACCAACTGGTCTATGTGACCCCGAAATTCAAATTAGGCCCGCAAAGAATCAAGTGGATGACCTTTTGGCTGAATGTAAGGAAGTTGCTAAAAAAAATTATAGAACTTTAGTTACAACATTAACAAAAAGAATGGCTGAAGACTTAACTGAATATCTTCATGAAAATGGTGTCAGAGTTAGATACATGCACTCAGATATAGATACACTAGAAAGAATTGAAATTATGAGAGATCTAAGAATGGGAGTGTTTGATGTATTGGTTGGAATAAATTTATTAAGAGAAGGTTTGGATATTCCTGAATGTGGTTTAGTTGCAATTTTAGATGCAGACAAAGAGGGTTTTTTAAGATCTGAAAGGTCGTTAATTCAAACAATTGGAAGAGCTGCAAGAAATATAGAAGGAAAAGCAATACTGTATGCAGATAAAAAAACTAAAAGTATAGAAAATGCAATACGAGAAACAGAACGAAGAAGAAAAATACAGGAAAAGTATAATAAAAAAAATAATATTACCGCAACATCTATTAAAAAAGGCATAGTTGATATTTTAGAAAGTGTTTATGAAAAGGATTATGCAAAAAGTAATCTAAATATTGAGTTAGGGCATAATCTTAAAAAACATTTAAAAGCTCTTAAAAAAAGAATGAAAGAATCTGCGGAAAATTTAGAATTTGAAGAAGCTGCCAAAACAAGAGATGAGATTAGAAAATTAGAAGCCTCTGAACTAGAGATTGGTATAAATCCTAAATTAAATAAATCAAAACTAAATAATAGAGTTTATCCAGAGGGAAGATCAACTCAAGGTAAGCCTGGCACAAGACCAAAAAGAAAAAGATGAATACAAAATGAAAAATAAAAATTTATTAATTACTGGTGGCGCTACAAGAATTGGAAAAGAAATAGCACTTCATTTTTCAAAAAAAGGATGGAATATCGCTATTCATTATTTCAAATCATCTTTTAAAGCAAAAAATTTAAAGAAAATTATAGAAGAAAACTCAGTAAAAGCAGCTTTAATTAAAGCCGATTTAAAAAATATAAAACAAGTAGAAAAGATTATTCCCCTTGCTAAAAAAAAATTAGGAACAATTAATTGTTTAATTAACAACGCAGCTTTATTTGAAAAAGATGATATTTTAAATTTTACAACCAAAAGCTGGAATGACCATTTAAATATAAACCTTCTAGCTCCAACAATTTTAACCAAACAATTTGCTAAGCAAGCTTCAAAAAAAACTATATCAAACATAATAAATATTATTGATCAAAGAGTTTTTAAACTTACTCCTATTTTTATGTCTTATACTTTAAGCAAAAGTGCCCTTCATACTTTAACAAAAACTATGGCTATGAGATTAAGTCCAAATATAAAAGTAAATGGTATAGCTCCCGGTCCAACAATAAAAAGCAAAAGGCAGACCAGTAAACAGTTTAATAGGCAGGCAAAATCTACATTGCTTAAAAAAGCTGCAGACCCAGAAGATATTTGTGATACCGTAGATTTCTTTATTAATAATAATTCTATTACGGGACAAGTTATAGCTGTTGATAGTGGTCAAAATTTAAATTGGAATATTAAAAATGAAAAAGAATAATTTTAAAGTTTTAGAACTTAAATCACCAAAAAATAAAAATACGATTAAAAGATCTGTATTAATTAAAGATTTTATTATTAATGAAATAATTGGAATTCATAAACATGAAAAGATTAATAAACAAAAAATAATTTTTAATATAGTTATTGATGTTAATAAAAATACACTCCCAAATGAAAATAATATATCAAGTATTGTGGATTATGAAAAAATTATAAATAAATTAGAAAATTTAACTAAATATAAAAATTATCATTTTTTAGAAAGCTTGGCGGAGGATTCTTTTAAAGAAATTTTTGAAGATAAGAGAATTAATTCAATAAAAATAAAAATTGAAAAACCTGATGCTATAACAAACGCCAAATCTGTTGGGGTGGAGGTTTTTAAAAACAGAAGTGATTATGAGGGATCTTGATTTTGGAAAAGAACTAATAAAAAAAAAAATTCCATTAGTTTCAAATAGTCCAGGAGTATACAGAATGCTTGGTAAAAAAAACCAAGTGCTCTATGTTGGTAAAGCAAAAAATCTACCAAAGCGTCTTAAAGATTATGCTATGGGCAAAAATCTTACAATAAGAACTAATAGGATGTTAGCTTTGACACATAATTTAGAAATAGTTACAACTAGCAGTGAAGCTGAAGCTCTGCTTCTTGAAGCAAATTTAATTAAAAAATTTAAACCCAAATTTAATATTCTTTTAAAGGATGACAAATCTTTTCCTTACATATTCATTGAAAAAGATTGTGATTGGCCACAATTATCAAAACATAGGGGTGCAAAAAATAAAAATGGTTACTATTTTGGACCATTTGCTTCTGTTGGATCAGCTAACTGGACAATTAAAATTTTACAAAAGGTTTTTTTATTAAGAGTTTGTAATGATTCTGCTTTTAAAAACAGAGATCGAGCCTGTATTCTATTTCAAATTAAAAGATGCGCCGCTCCTTGTGTAGATTATGTTAGCAAAAATGACTATGCTAAACTTGTTAATGACGCGGTAGCATTCCTCTCTGGAAAATCAAAAATTATCCAAAAAAAACTATCTTTGGAAATGGAAAAAAGTAGTAAAAAAATGGATTATGAAAAAGCTGCTATTATTAGAGATAGAATAAAAGCTTTAACACAAATGCAATCTTCACAAAACATAAGCTCAACTAACTTGAATAATGCAGACGTTATATCTATTTCACAAGAAGCTACAAAAAGTTGCATTCAAGTTTTTTTTTACAGATCTAAACAAAATTGGGGAAATCAATCTTTTTTTCCTATACATGATGAATCTCATACTGAAGAGGAAGTATTAAGCTCTTTTATTGCTCAGTTTTATGAAAATAAAAATGCCCCAGCTGAAATATTAATTAATAAAAAAATTAATGATTTAAATTTAATTAAATCTGCTCTTGAAAAAAAAGAGAAAAAATTAATATTAATTAAAGTAGCCACTAAAGGAAATGCCTTAAAACTATCTAAAATGGCAGAGAAAAATGCGAAGGAAGCTTTAACGAGAAGAATTTTTGAATCTGAAACAAATACCAAACTACTTGATCAAATTGCTGAAAAATTTAAATTAAATATCTTGCCAAGAGTAGTTGAGGTTTATGACAATAGCCATATCCAAGGATCACACTCGGTGGGTGCCTTAATTTCTTTTGGCGCTGAAGGATTTATTAAAAAAAGATATAGAAAGTTTAATATTAAAAATGCTAATCTTAACAGTGGAGATGACTATGGCATGCTAAAAGAAGTGCTGGAAAGAAGATTTTCAAAAATCATACAAAACAAAAATCTACCAGATGTTATAATACCAGATTTAATACTTGTTGATGGTGGAAAAGGACAATATTCAATAAGCAGAAAAGTATTAGACGATTATGGTTTCCACGATATTCCAATAATAGCTATTGCTAAAGGTAAAATCAGAAATCAAGGCGATGAAACTTTTATTCATAAGACAAATAATATTAAATTAAATAAAAGAGAGCCTCTGCTGTTTTTTCTTCAAAGATTAAGAGATGAAGCTCATAGATTTGCAGTCAGCAGTCATAGAATAAAAAGAAAAAAGAGTTTGTCAAAATCATTATTAGATGAAATAAATGGCATTGGCAGAACAAGAAAAAGAGCACTATTAAATTACTTTGGGTCTGCTAGAGCAGTTGAATCAGCTAGCTTTGATGATTTAAAAAATGTTGATGGGATTGAAACTTCGGTGGCAAAAAAAATACATGATTTTTTTCATGACTAATAAAAAATATGAAGCTTAAAATACCAAATATTTTAACTATTGGCAGAATCATTTTAGCACCAATATTTATATTAACTTTTTATTTACCTGGAGCTTTAGGTGATTGGATACCATTTTTTATATTTTTATTAGCAAGCTTTACAGATTTTTTAGATGGTTTGCTGGCTAGACTTTATAAGGAAGAATCGAAGCTCGGCGAACTTTTAGATCCAATTGCTGATAAAATTATTGTAGCCAGTGC
>CATMHL010000019.1 GCA_950068185.1 uncultured Pelagibacteraceae bacterium
AATAACTATTGTACGGATTGGAACAGTGAAATGAAAATGCCTAATTATTTTACAGTAACTATAATGACAGAAAAATTAGAGCGTTATATAATTATAAAAGACTTTTAAATATGAAAAAACTATCTCTATACGTCTTTCTGGTTTTGATGTTTTGCAATGTTGGGGTTGCAGATGCTATTTCAGAATATGAAATGGCGGGTGCAAAATTAAAAATAAGTATTTTAGAAATTATGACCGAAGAGCAGGTGGCGGAAAATCTTCATAGTAGAGACTGGGCAGATGAAAAATACTTAATAATTAAATATGTTCCAGATGCTTCTAAATACCAAAATTTAGAGTTTGATGAATATTATCTAACAATTGATTCCAGTGATGAAAATCTTCCAATTGTAGCTGTTACTGCAATAGAATGGTTTAAAACTGATTTTGATGCTTGTATAAAAAAACAAAATCAATATGCAAATAAATATGAAAAAATTTTTAAAATTAAAAAAGAAGTTTTACCCATACAAGATTTTTCTGATAAATATGGTCCAGGCAGCAAATGGAGACCAATAATTTTTGAGCGTCCAAATTTTCAAACGATAAAATCAGATACTGCTTCTGTACTTTGTTACCATTATGGAACCTCTCCAGAAAATGATTTGTTTGGAGAAGACAATCTAAAAATCAATATTTTGACAAGAGAATATGCTGACGCAATAACTGTTAAATGAAAAAAAACCCCCAAAACTTTCGTTCCGAGGGTTCTAATTTTGTTTAATTTTTGTATTTAGAGTGTTCTCACAATGGAATGGTTTTACATTCCCATACCGCCCATTCCTCCCATACCGCCGCCCATTCCACCAGGAGGCATAGCAGGTCCAGAATCTTTTTCTTCTGGTTTGTCAGCAACCATTGCTTCTGTTGTAATTAGTAAACCAGCAATTGACGCCGCATCTTGTAAAGCTGTTCTTACAACTTTGGTTGGGTCAATAATTCCTTTTACAAACATATCGCAGTACTCTTCATTTTGTGCGTCATATCCTTGACTTGATTTTTTGCCTTCTAAAAGTTTTCCAACTACAACTGATCCGTCAACACCAGCGTTAGCAACTATTTGCCTGATTGGTGATTGTAAAGCTTTTTTGATGAGGTCTATTCCAGATTTTTGATCAGCTCCTTTAAATTTTACCTTGTCTAAATCTTGAGAAGCGTAAAGTAACGCACATCCGCCGCCAACAACAACTCCCTCTTCTACAGCAGCCCTTGTCGCATTAAGAGCATCTTCTACTCTATCTTTTCTGTCTTTTACCGCAACTTCGGTTGCACCGCCAACTTTGATTACAGCAACTCCGCCAGCTAATTTAGCTAATCTTTCTTGAAGCTTTTCTTTATCGTAATCAGAAGTTGTTTCTTCAATTTGCTGTCTAATTTGATTGCATCTTGCTTCGATGTCCGCTTTTTTTCCTGATCCACCGATAATAGTACTGTTATCTTTGTCGACCTTTATTTTTTTACATGATCCAAGGTCACTTATTTTTATGTTTTCTAACTTAATGCCAAGATCTTCTGACATTACTTGACCACCTGTTAGTATTCCAATATCTTCTAGCATTGATTTTCTTCTATCACCAAACCCAGGCGCTTTAACAGCAACCACTTTCAATCCACCTCTTAGTTTATTTACAACCAAAGTTGCCAAAGCTTCACCCTCCACATCTTCTGAAATTATCATTAGTGGTCGACCTGCTTGAACAACAGATTCCAATAGTGGAACCATTGCTTGCAAATTAGCTAATTTTTTTTCATGTAATAAAATAAGTGGATTTTCCAGTTCAGTAGTCATTTTGTCTGCATTGGTTATGAAATAAGGAGAGAGATATCCTCTATCAAACTGCATACCTTCTACCACATCTAATTCTGTTTCGATCCCTTTTGCTTCCTCAACAGTAATTACACCCTCATTCCCAACCTTTTGCATGGCTTTAGAAATCATGTCTCCAATTTCTTTTTCTCCATTTGCAGAAATAGTTCCGACTTGGGCAACCTCATCATTAGTCTTAACTTTTTTTGAAGACGATTTTATTTTTTCAATAACATGTGCAACTGCATTATCAAGTCCCCTTCTAACATCCATTGGGTTCATTCCAGCGGTAACATATTTAATTCCTTCTTTAACTATCTCTTGAGCTAAAATAGTAGCAGTGGTAGTACCATCTCCCGCCTCATCGTTTGTTTTGTTCGCAACTTCCTTAACCATTTGAGCACCCATATTCTCAAATTTATCTTGAAGTTCAATTTCTTTAGCAACAGTAACACCATCTTTTGTTGAACGTGGAGCACCATAAGATTTGTCTAAAACTACATTTCTTCCTTTAGGACCCAAAGTCACTCTAACTACATTTGCAAGGGTATCTACCCCTTTTAACATTGCAGTTCTTGCTTCTGTGTCAAATTTTATAATTTTTGCCATTTTATTTTTTTCCTTTCGAAATTCCCATAATGTCAGACTCTTTCATTATACTGTATTCTTTCCCGTCGATTTTTACTTCAGTGCCTGACCATTTGCCAAAAAGAACTAAATCTCCTACTTTAACATCCATTGGTATAATCTTTCCGTCTTCCGTTCTGGCGCCTGACCCTACAGCTACAACTTTTCCTTCTTGAGGTTTTTCTTTCGCTGTATCTGGTATAATTATTCCACCAGAAGTTTTTTCCTCACTATCTAAAACTTCAATTAAAACACGGTCGTGTAAAGGTCTCAATTTCATATTAAAATTTCTCCTAATTTTTTTAATGGTCACTGATATAGGTATTCGATTCTATAATTTCAAGTCTCTTTTACAAAATTGAGAAATTATAACAAAAATTCACTTAAATGGTGTATTTTTTAAGCTTCTTGAGCTAATCATCTATTATCATGAGATCGAAATTAATTAAAGGACTGAGCCAAATTCAAAGCAAATATGATGCTTTTCTTATAGATTTATGGGGAGTGATGCATAATGGGATTCAGCTTTATCCAAGCGCAATAGATGTTTTGAAAAATTTGAATAATTTTAATAAAAGGTTTGTACTAATATCTAACGCTCCAAGACCTTCAAAAAGTGTTGAAAAATATTTACTAAATTTGAAAATGGATAAAGTTTTTCTTAAAAATGTTTTCACTTCTGGTGATGCGACACTGCAAACTTTAAAAAAGAATGTTTATGGAAAAAAATTTTATCATCTGGGACCACAAAGAGACAAAGATTTAATAGCAGGATTTGAAAAAAATAAAACAAGTTTAGAAAAATGTGATTTTATCTTATGCACTGGCCTTTTTGAAAATGAAGAAATTTCATTAGATTATTATAAAAATTTATTAAGAAAATATACAAAATTAAAGATGATTTGCACGAATCCAGATTTAATAGTACGCCGCGGTTCTCGAAGTGAATACTGCGCAGGTACATTGGCTTTAACTTTTGAGGAATTAGGCGGAAAAGTAGTTTACTTTGGAAAACCTTACCCAGAAATTTATAATTTTTGTATAAAAAAGAATGAAACTATACTTGTCATTGGAGATAATATTCGGACAGATATCAGAGGAGCAAATAATATGAAGTTTGACTCACTGCTTGTCACTGACGGAATTCATAAAGATGAATTTATCAATTTACCAATTGAAGATTATGATAAAATTTTGGAGAAATACAAAACCAAAACAAATTATTATCAAGAAAGGTTGACCTGGTAAGATATGAAAATTTTTAATAGTCTTACTATTTCAAAAAAATACAAAGGCTCCGCAATAGCAATAGGTAACTTTGATGGAGTGCATAGAGGGCACCAAAAAGTTTTTAAACAGGCTAAAAAATTTGCAAAGAAAAATAAAATTAGATTTGGTATTTTGACTTTTACCCCGTTGCCTGTAATGTTTTTTAATAAAAAAGATAGTAATTACAGATTAACATCTGAAGATCAAAAATTTAATATCCTCAAAAAATATGAAGTTGATTTTTTAGTAAATATCAAATTTAATAAAACTTTTTCAAAAATAAGTGCAAAAAAATTTATTAAAAATATTCTTTATAAGAAAATAAACCCTAAGCTAATTTTTGTGAGTAATAATTTCAAATTTGGAAATAAAAGAAAAGGTAATGTTAACTTACTTAAAAAATTTAGCAAAAAATATGATTATAAATTACTAAAAATTAATCCATTTAGAGACCAAGGAAAAATAATATCGTCTACAGGAATACGAAAATGCTTGCAAACTGGTAATCTTGATTTAGCTAACAAATTGTTATCGAGAACCTGGTTTATTGATGGTCGCGTCAAAAAAGGAAAAAAATTAGGTAGAAAATTAGGATATCGTACGTGCAATATTCACATTAAAAACTATATATTACCAAAGACAGGAACTTATGCTGTTAAAGTTTTGATTGAAAATAAAAAGAAAATATATAACGGTGTTGCTTATCTAGGATCTCGTCCTACATTTGGAGGTAAAAAAATTTTTCTTGAAATAAATATATTTGATATTAAAAAAAATCTGTATAAAAAAAAGTTAAGGATATTTTTTTTAAAATTTATACGAAGAGACCAAAAATTTAATAATTCGAGAAAATTAATAAGGCAAATGAATAAAGATGTAATTTTTGCAAAAAAAAGTTTAAAAACAAAGTTAGTATTATGAGCAAGGAAAGTATTAATTTACCCAAAACTTCATTTTCAATGAAGGCAAATTTACCTAACAAAGAACCCGAAATTTTGAAAGCTTGGGAAAAATTAAATTTGTATAAAAGACTTAGAGAATCAAGAAAAGGTAAGGAGAAGTTTGTATTACATGATGGTCCGCCATATGCAAATGGCCATATTCATATGGGCACGGCTCTAAATAAAATTCTTAAAGACATGGTTACAAAATTTCATCAAATGGACGGAAAAGATTCAGTTTATGTTCCTGGCTGGGATTGTCATGGCTTACCAATAGAGTGGAAAATTGAAGAACAATATAAAAAAAATAAAAAAAATAAAGATAAGATTCCAATAAAAAACTTTAGATCAGAATGCAGAGAATTTGCTGGCAAATGGATTGATATCCATATTAAAGAATTTACTAGGCTAGGAGTAAAAGGTGACTGGAAAAATTATTATTCCACAATGAGTTATGACGCTGAAGCGCAAATTGTGAGAGAATTGGGTAAATTTTTATTAGATGGAAGTTTATACAAGGGATTTAAGCCTGTTCTTTGGTCGACCGTAGAAAAAACAGCATTAGCGGACGCTGAAGTAGAGTACAAAGATCATACCTCCAATACAATTTATGCTTCTTTTAAAATAAAAAAAACAGAAAAAGATTTTTTAAAAGATGGCCATATTATAATCTGGACTACTACTCCTTGGACGATACCTGCAAATCGAGCCTTAGTTTATGGTAGCAAAATCAAATACTCAGTTATTAAAATTGGCAAAGATACTAAATATTTTCAAAATAAAAAAATTATAATTGCAACTAAACTAATAAAAATAGTCTCTGAAGAATGTAATTTTAAAGATTTTAAAGTTTTAAAAGAATTTAATGGAAATGATTTTAAAAATACTATTTGCCAACATCCGTTTTTAAATTTGGGTTATGAATATGATGTACCAATGCTGCAGGGAGATTTTGTAACTCTTGAACAAGGAACAGGAGTTGTTCATGCAGCCCCTAGTCATGGCCCAGACGATTTTAACTTATGTTTAAAACATGGACTAAAAGCTCCTGACACTATGAATGACGCTGGGATATATTCTAACGCAATACCTTTTTTTTCAGGAATGCATATTTTTAAAGCGGATCCCGTTGTCATTGATAAACTTTCTGAATGTAAAAGTTTATTAGGAAATAGTAAACTTCAACATAGCTTTCCTCATTCATGGAGATCAAAAGCTCCTTTGGTTTATAGAGCTACACCTCAGTGGTTCATTTCTATGGAGAAAAATAATTTGAGAAAAAAAGCACTCAAAGCAATAGATGATACCGTATTTTATCCAGCTAGAGGGAAGGAAAGAATTAGATCAATGATAGAAACTAGACCAGATTGGTGTATTTCTAGACAAAGGGTATGGGGAGTTCCTCTTCCCATTTTCGTATCAAAAAAAACCGAGGAACCTTTAAGAGACCCCGAAGTAATAGAAAATATTGCTAAAATATATGAAAAAGAAGGGGCTGATTGTTGGTTTGATAGCGATCCACAAAAATTTTTAGGAAAAAAATATAGAAAAGAGGATTATATTCAATCAACTGATATTTGTGAAGTTTGGTTTGATAGTGGTTCTACTCATAGTTTTGTTTTAGAAAAAAGAAAAGATTTAACCTGGCCTGCATCAATGTATTTAGAGGGTTCTGATCAACATAGAGGATGGTTTCATTCATCTTTATTGGAATCATGCGGAACTAGAGGCAGAGCTCCTTTTAACATCATTCTTTCACATGGTTTTGTAGTAGATGGAAAGGGTTTGAAAATGTCCAAGTCCACAGGAAATATCATTGCACCAGAAGATATACTTAAAAAATATGGTGCTGATATTCTAAGAGCTTGGGTGGCCGCATCAGATTATGCGGAAGATTTAAGAATAGATTATTCTATTTTGGAACAACATGCTGAATCTTATAGAAAAATTAGAAACACATTTAGATTTTTATTAGGTAATTTAAGGGATCAAAAAATTAATTTTGATCCTAATTCAAAAGAAATTGATAAGTGGTATGAGCTTGAACGTTTTATGTTACATCAAATTTTTATTCTTAATAAAAAATTTAGAGAATACTTTAAAGAATATAACTTTCATAAACTTTATAGAGAATTACTGAATTTCTGCTCACTCGATTTGTCGGCATTTTATTTTGATATTAGAAAAGATATTCTCTATTGTGATGAAATAAAATCTCCTCAACGACAAATATGTATTAATTTATTAGGTTTAGTTTTGGATATGTTATTAAAATGGTTTGCGCCAATACTATCCTTTACAACAGAAGAAATTTTTCAAATTATTAATCAAGGAAAAAATTCAAGCATCCATTTAGAAACTTTTCCAAATATCCCATCGAAATGGAAAAATGAAAATTTATTTCAAAAGTGGAACAAACTTAAAATAATTAGAAATGTCGCTAATGCTGCAATTGAAACTAAAAGATCAAGCAAAGAAATTGGATCAAGCTTGGAGGCTGATGTTCAAATTTATCTAGGTAAAGAATATTTAAACCTTGTTAAAGACGTCAATTTATCTGAATATTTTATTACGTCAAAAGCCAGTGCGAGACCAATAATTAACGATGACAAACTTTTCAAATTAGATGAAGTGGATAATATAAAAGTTTTAGTTACAAAAGCTAAAGGAAAAAAATGCCCCAGATGTTGGAAGATTTTAGAAAACTCTTGTCAGAGAAATAATTGTGGCTTAAAAAATTAATTTTTAATGAAAAAAATAATAATTATTTTTACCATATTTTTTTTTGATAGAATAACTAAAATTTATTTAATAAACCTACAAGCAAATGGGACTGATATTGATCTCTACATATATTCGTTTCTAAATTTTTATTTAGTATGGAACACTGGTATTGGATTTGGTTTGGCTTCAATGGAAGCAAATATTTATTATCATGTTCTGACGGCAATAATAGTGATTGTTAATATTGGTCTTATATTTTTTCTTATAAAATCTAAGAGTATTTATGCTTACTTAATTGCACTAATAATAGGTGGTTCCCTTGGAAATTTATTTGATAGAATATACTATTATGCCGTTCCTGATTTTATAGACTTGCACTTGGGTAATTATCACTGGTTTATATTTAACGTTGCTGATATTTTTATAACAGTAGGTATAATTGGACTTATATTAGTTGAATTGTTAAAAAAAGAAAAAATTTCTGAGAATGCTTAAAAAAATAACATATATAATAATACTAACTTTTTTTGTCACATCTTGTGGTGATACAGCCAGTTCAATAAAACGAGGATTAACTGGCGCTAAGAAGACTTCAGGTGATGAATTTTTAATACAGAAAAAAGATCCTCTTATTTTACCTCCAGATTATGAAAATTTACCGATCCCGAATGAAGAGACTGTTACTGAAGAAATTTCAACTTTTGAAAAAAATTTGGGAACTTTGATTGAAGATAATTCATCTAGATCAAGCTCTGTCGAGGATTCCATATTAAAAAAGATTCGATCAAAATAAATGTTGAAAAAAGATAATTTTTTTAAAAATTATTTTATTAATTTAAGCAAATATAATAAAAATTTGAAAAAAACTAAAAAGGTTTTTAGTTCTTTTATAGTGGATTTAAAAAATAATCAAATTCCTTTACTCAAATCCTATGAAAAAAATTATGAATTTGATTTTTCAGCGACAACTGTTAAAAAATTTTCTAAATATAGAAATATTGTTGTCATTGGTATGGGAGGGTCAATTTTAGGAACAAAAAGTATTTATTCGTTTTTGAAAAAAAGAATTAAAAAAGAAGTATTCTTTTTTGATAATTTAGATTTAAATTTAAGCTTAAAGTATAAAAAAATAAAAAACTTAAAAAATTCTTGTTTTATTATAGTTTCTAAATCAGGCGATACCCTTGAAACAATAACAAATTTAGGAGCAATATTTTCAGAAAATTTATTAAAAAATAAATTAATTATTATTACGGAGATAACTGATAATGCTTTAATGGCTATAGCAAATAAATATAATGCTGAAATCATTGAACACAAAAAATTTATAGGCGGCCGTTATTCAGTATTATCGGAAACAGGAATGTTTCCAGCGGCATTAATGGGTCTGAATTTGATGAAATTTAAAAACTTAAAAAGGTTAATCAATAACAAAAATTTTATCTCATCTTTAATTCAAAATGTAGCAAGTATTCACACATTGAATTCAAAAAAGATTAATAATTCGGTTATTTTGAATTACGATTCTAGCTTAAACGATCTAGGATATTGGTATCAACAACTAGTCGCTGAAAGCTTAGGAAAACAAGGCAAAGGAATTAATCCGATATTATCATTTGGCCCAAAGGATCATCATAGTCTTTTGCAACTTTATTTGGACGGACCCAAAGATAAATTTTTCACTTTTTTTAACTCATCAAAAAGAGAAAATAAACTCAAAGTTGCTCGAGGTATTATTCCAAATAACATGGGATTTTTAATAAATAAAAATTTGGAATTTATTATTAATGCGCAATGCAACGCGACGAAAAATATTTTTAAATTAAAAAAAATTCCATTCAGGCAAATTACCTTTAACAAAAAAAATGAAGATGAATTAGGAGAAATTTTCACTTTTTTCGTTTTAGAAACAATTCTCCTGTCACGTTTAATGAATATAAATCCATTTGACCAGCCTGCTGTAGAACAAGTTAAAATTGAAACAAAAAGATTCTTAAGATAAAAGTTTTCCGAAAATTATTTTTGATCTTCCATATACTCTTTCGTCTACTATTTTAAAATAATTTGGCAATTTTTCCTTAGTAGTCTTATTTCTGTGTAAAATTATAATTCCATTTTTATCCAGTAAATTTTTATTAAAAATTAATTCAATTAGTTTTTCTATATTTGTATCTTTAAAAGGCGGATCACAAAAAATAAGATCAAATTTTGATTCAGAAATATTTTGTTTTTTAATTAACTCGAAAATATCATTAAAAAATATTTTTATTTTATTTTTTACTTTTAATTTTTCAATATTTTTTTCTAAAATCTTAACTGCATCCTTTCTCTTTTCAATAAAACAAACACTTTTAGCTTGTCTTGATAAGCATTCTAATCCAAATGATCCTGTTCCTGCGTATAAATCTAAAACATCTGATTGTTTCAATTGTAATGAAATCTTGTTTGAGTGAGTCAACAAATTAAAAATACTTTCTCTAGCTAGATCCTTAAGTGGCCTAGTGTTTTTATCTTTAGGCATATGTAGAGTAGATCCTTTTAGCTTGCCCGCTATAATTCTCATAATTATTTATTATTTATTACTCTCCAGCCAATATCTTTTCTAAAAAAGCCATCAGGCCAATTTATTTTATCTATATTGGCTAAAGATTTATTCCTTGCTTCAGTTAAACTTTCTGATAATGAGGTTATATTTAATACTCTTCCGCCACTAGAATAAGTTTTATTATTCTTTTCATAAGTACCAGCGTGAAATATCTGATTATTTTTATCCGTTAAAACATTTGGTAAATTTTTGATTTCACTGTCTTTAATATAATTAGAGGGATAACCCTTGGCGCATAAAACAATAGTGATAGAACTTTTTTTAGTCCATTCAATTTTTAAATTATTTATTTTATTTCTGGTTGCGTGATCTATAATTTCTAATAAGTCTGTTTCTAGTCTCATCATAAGAACCTGACATTCTGGATCACCCATTCTAATATTATATTCAATTAAGTAAGGTTCACCTTTGTTAATCATTAAACCTGCATATAAGAAACCTTTATATGGATGACCTAAGTTTTTCATGGCTTTGAGGGTAGGTTCTATAATTTTTTTTTTAATTTTTGCTTCAAGTTTATCTGTAAGCAAAGGTGCAGGAGAGTAAGCACCCATTCCTCCAGTATTTGGACCTGTGTCCCCTTCGCCAACTCTTTTATGATCCTGAGCTGAACCAAAAAAAAGATAGGAATTTTCATCAACAATTGTAAAATAACTTAACTCCTCTCCTTTTAGAAATTCTTCCAAGACTACCTGATGTGAAGATTTAAATTTACCATCTAAAATTTCTTTTGTATTTTTTACGGCTTCTTCTATAGATGTGCATACCGATACTCCTTTTCCGGCAGCCAGGCCATCAGCTTTAACAACTATTGGGGCCCCATTTTTTTTAATAAAACTAGAGGCATCATCAAAATTATTAAAAACACCAAAATCTGCAGTTGGAATACTATTTTTTTTACATAAATTTTTCATAAACGCTTTTGAACCTTCCAATTGTGAGGCAAATTTATCTGGACCAAATACTCTAACTTTTTTTTCATTTAAATAATCGACAAGACCTTCAACTAATGGCTGTTCTGGGCCAATAATAACCAAATCAACACTATATTTTTTTATTATTTGATAAAGATTACCAAAATTTGAAATATCTTCTTTAATATTTTCAGCTATTTTTTGGGTGCCAGCGTTGCCCGGTATACAGATTAATTTATTAATTTTTGAAGAGTGTTTTAGTTTGTAACAAATTGCATGTTCACGACCACCACTTCCTATGACTGCTAAATTCATATATTATAGATATATTAATAATCAAATATATATGAACGGAAATATAGCAAAACTTAAATTTAATCCAAATAATTTTGAAATTATCGAACAGGGAGAATATGTTGTTTGTGCAGTTTCTGGAAAAAATATCCCTCTTAGCCAACTAATGTATTGGAATGTTGAACTACAGGAAGCTTATTTTTCAGCAAAAGAGGCTCAACAAAGATATGAAGAATTAAATAAAAAATGAGAATTTTAATTAGTTTAATTTTATTATTAATTTCAACCTCAAGTTTTGCTTTGACTTTTGAAGGTAAGTTTATCCAAGGCTCTTTTATTCTTGGAAAAACTGAACCTGATTCTGAAGTTTTTATTGATAAAAAAAAGGTGAAAGTTACCTCCGACGGTTATTTTGTTTTTGGATTAGGCAGAGATAGAAAATATGATGTTGTAATAACTTTAAATAAAGATGGAAATAAGCAAAAAATCGTAAAAAAGGTTCAAAAAAGAAAATATAATATTCAAAAAATAGATGGGCTTGAAGAGAAAAAAGTAACCCCGCCAGAAGAAGTGTATGAAAGAATTAAAAGAGAAAATAAATGGATAGGTGAGGTTAGGACTATAGATAGCGATTTAATTTTTTTTACAAAAGAATTTATAATTCCTGTTGAAAATGCCATCATCTCAGGAGTTTATGGAAGTCAAAGAATTTTAAATGGTAAACCCAAATGGCCACACTATGGATTAGATTTTGCAGCAGATGAAGGTACAAAAATTAAAGCTATGTTAGATGGAATGGTAACTTTGGCAGAACCTGATTTATTTTATACAGGTGGAACTTTAATATTTGATCACGGTCATGGTATTTCAACACTATACATGCATATGGAAAAAATATTGGTTAAGAAAGGTCAAAAAGTAAAACAGGGCGATATTATCGGTACAGTTGGATCAACTGGAAGGGCAACAGGAGCCCACTTAGATGTTAGGCTTAATTGGTTTCATATACGATTAGATCCAGCAACAGTTCTTAATATAAAATGATGAAAAATAAAGAATATATAATTAATCCTAGTGCATTGTCTTATTTCTGCCCACACTGTGAATATTTAAAGCAAAACTATAGTCTTGTGAATAAATCTATTTCGGCAGGCATTACAGGGGAATTAGATGGAATAGAAAAGAATTTTTTTTTAGGAGACTGTAGAAAAATTGATAAAAATTTACCGAAAGGTGAAACTATAGATCCATTCAATATATATTTTTACACAAAAATTTTATATGACGGAAAAAAAAGACCATTTAGAATCATGGGTAAGGGTGATGCAATTATTAAATTTGAAGATGAAACATGTGGAATTATAGATTACAAGACTTCAAAATTTGAAAAAAATGAAAATAATAAAAAAGACTATTTTACAAATGAGAAATTACAAGTGAAGATCGACATGTATAATCCTCAGTTACACGCATATTTTATGCTTTATTCCAACTTAGAAACAGATAAATCTTTTTTAAAACAAATGCATATAAAAAGATATCCTAGAGCAAAGGATCCAACTAAAATATCTGAGGCTGTAGATAAAAATTTAGAAAGAATAAAAAAAATTTCAGTTAATAAAGCAAAAATATTTGGTCTAGTATTTGTATATCCTAAAAGTTCCGAATTAAATGAATCAATAAAAGTTAATTTTGATTATAAATTTTGTGAAGTTCCAATAGAAATGAATAAATTTAAAAATAGAATTACTAATTATTTAGAAGTTATGCATAAAAAAAACCCACCTCCCCCACCAGAAGACTGTGACAAATGTTTAATGCACAAACACTTTTATGATCCAAA
>CATMHL010000020.1 GCA_950068185.1 uncultured Pelagibacteraceae bacterium
TTGTTTGTCCATTTTCTTCTTTTCATGCAAGCGATCGCAAGAGAATCTCCCCAAGAAAGAAAATTTAATGATGAGGATGTTGGGGCTAAACTATGACCTGCTTCAACAACTCTAGGCAACAATATCCTTATTGTCGAATAACGAAGTAGCATTGATGTTGCTTTACAGCTTACACCGATTACCGAGATGTTGTATCTGTTTGCATATCTTAGAATACTATTTAATTCTAAAGATTCTCCCGAAACACTAAAAATCAACAACACATCATTATTTTTTTGAATAGCACCCAAGCCGCCATGTTGCAAATCATTTGCCGAGAAAGCAACGCTCGGCGTGCCTAAACTAGATAATGTTGCAGAAACTTTTAAACTCACGATGTAACTTTTACCAACACCAACCACTAAACATTTTCCTTTCATCTTAGAAAGTAAGTTAACAGCTTTTGAAAAATGTGAAGAACGATTAAAACTTGATGATAGCTTTTTTAAGGCTTGAATTTCAATTTGAACTGTTTTTTTTGCTATTTGTAAATCTTTGTTCATTAATGTTGAAATATATCTTCAGTAAACCCACTTTGATCCAATTTAATTCTTGTTTTTAAAAATTGAATACAGTTTTCATAAAGTTCTAATCTATTTTCTCTAACTAACATTTTGTGGAGAGCATCTTTTATCTTATGTAAATATATAACATCGTTACTACAATATTGAAGTTGTGCATCTGTTAATTCATTCAAGTTCTTGTTCCAATCACTACTACCGAGTCTTTTATCCAATTTCTTACCACAAAATTCTTGAACCAAATCTTTCAAACCATGATTCTGGCTATAGGTTCTGCAAAGTCTAGACGCTATCTTGGAATCCCAAATATTTTTTACGTTACATTTAAGAAAATATTCTAAGCCTGATATATCATATCTTAAATAGTGGCCAATTTTTGTAATTTTTTTATTTTCTAAAATTTTTACGATATTGGAAGCTTTATAATTTTTTCTGTTTGGTTGAATAATGTAAGCATCATCATTTCCAGTACTAAATTGGACTAAACTTAATTTATCTCTGTATGGAATCTGTAATCCTGATCCTTCGGTATCAATAGCAAGACTTGAATGTTTTTCTAATTCTTTAAAAGCATCAGTCGAAACATCATCTTGAAACTTGTAAATTTTAGTCATATCCAAATCCATATATAATGTTAATGTTGTCAAAATGCAAAATAATCAAAAAATAATAGCTATTTTTGGGGCCGGAGGATTCCTTGGTAAACATTTAATGCGCCAACTAACTAAGTTAGACTACCGAGTTAAGGTAGCGACCCGAAATCCATTCTTAAAAGGTTATTTGAAACCCTTAGGCAATCCAGGACAAATCGAGCTTTTTAAAACTAATATTTTTAATCCTGAAGATGTCAAACAAGTTTTAAAAAATTGCGATCTCGTGATTAATCTTGTGGGTATTCTCTATGAAACAAGAAAACAAAAATTTAGTCAAATACATGCAAAGTTTCCGTATCTATTATGCAACTTGTGTAATGAAATTGGAGTCAAAAATCTAGTCCATATTAGTGCTCTTGGAGTAAGAGAAGGTCACGTTTCAAGATATATGCAATCTAAACTTGAAGGTGAAAAAAATATTCAAAACGTTTTTAAGTCATCGGTTATTTTAAGGCCTTCGTTAGTTTTTGGGCCAGAGGATAAATTTTTTAATACATTTGCATCAATTGCACAATTTTCACCAGCCCTTCCTTTAATTGGAGGAGGCAAAATAAAATTTTCGCCTGTCTATGTTGGTGATATAGCTAAAGCTATTGTCAAAGCATTAAGGCTTAATAATTCAGAACCTAAAATTTATGAACTGGGCGGACCAGAAAATTATTCATTTAAAGAGCTGATGGAAATATTATTGAGAGAAATAAAGAAGAAAAGATTCCTGATACCTATTCCTTTTAGTTTAGCAAAATTTCAATCCTACTTTTTACAAATGATACCAAACCCACTTTTAACTCCCGATCAAGTTGAAGTGTTGAAATATAATAATATTGTTTCAGGAGAATATCCTACCTTAGAAGATCTTGGTATTAGTGGAGAAACTATACAAAGTATATTACCCAAATACATTTACAGATTCAGAACAGGAGGGCAATTTGGATAAAATTATTAACGAAAATTCAAATTCAGAAAAAACGCAATTATGCTAATTTAATTTTCTTTTCAATAAATTTAGGAATATCTTCTTCTGTAATTTGATCTTCTTCCTTGGCATTTTTTGGTTGGAAGGCGTAGAGAACGTGAAGTTTACAATAAGAAAACTTTTCCATTGGTTTTCTTCCACAAAAGTAAAATTTTTCTTCATAGGGATGACCGATCGGCCATCTGCAAGTTTCTTTTGTTAGCTCTTCGAGTTTTTTTGGATTTTCTTGTTCAAAATTTTTATCTAATAATAAAGCTTTAAATTTTGCTTTTCTTCCAAGTTTTTGATCTTTGATTTCTGGAGAATTATCTTTTTCTGTATTCGTTCTTGGCGTTGTTTTTTTTGTTACTGCCCTTGATTGTAATTTTAGACGGAAAGACTTGCCTAAAACTGAATTACGCGTGGCCCCATCGCCGAGCAAACGAGCTATTTGACTACCGGAATGACCTTTTTTCCAAAGCTGTTTTAACTTTTCTTCTCTTTCAGGAGTCCAACTCATTTTTTTTCAGTTTAATTAGATCTACTATATCTTGTGTTTGCAATAAAAAACTTACCTCATGTGGATATGTTATTAACAACATCTATTTAAATGGCCATCATTTTTTTAAAGCTTTTTTAATATATAAGCATCACCATGATTGAAATTGAAAAAAAATACATAATTTACGAGAAAAGGTTTGGTTACGTTAATTGGATAGGATTTTGGACACTATATAAAAAAGAGGTGCTGAGATTTTTAAAAGTTGTTATTCAAACCATTATTTCTCCACTTGTGACTTCGCTTCTATTTTTATTTGTACTTTCTTTGGCTATTGGCAATGAAAAAGGCGAGGTATTAGGGTTTCCTTTTATAAACTTTCTAGCTCCTGGTCTTATTGCTATGCAAGTTATACAACAAGCTTTTTCTCATTCCTCATCTTCAATTATGATAGGTAAAATTCAAGGAAATATCGTAGATATTTTATATGCTCCTTTGACCGCGGGTGAAATTACTCTAGCTATAAATTTAGCTGCATGTACTAGAAGTCTTATTATTGCTTTGTTTTCTATTATCGTGTTTAGTTTTATAATTGACTTAGAATATTATAATTTTTTCTATATTTTTATTTTCACATTTTTGGGTGCTTTTATTTTAAGTTCGATCGGCATTATTATTGGTTTATGGGCTGAAAAATTTGATCATATGGCATCTGCCACGAACTTTATTATAGTGCCTCTCTCTTTTTTATCAGGCACCTTTTATTCGATTGATAGATTACCGGATGTTTTGAAAAGTGTAAGCGAAATGAACCCATTTTTCTACATCATTGATGGTTTCAGGTATGGTTTTTTAGGAACCGCTGATG
This sequence comes from uncultured Pelagibacteraceae bacterium, assembly GCA_950068185.1. GTDB lineage: Bacteria > Pseudomonadota > Alphaproteobacteria > Pelagibacterales > Pelagibacteraceae > AG-414-E02. Next base: position 3,536 of record CATMHL010000020.1, read on the forward strand.
GGTCGATACAATTCGGACTTTTATATCTAATTTTATTAAGTTTTATTACTTGGTTTGCTGCATATATTTTGTTCAAAAATGGTTATAAAATAAAATCTTAATTTATTTATGAGTTCTGTTCTTGGCACATATGCGAGGAAAGCTATTTCTTTTACGGAAGGAAAGGGCAGTTATCTCTTTGCTACAAATGGAGACAAATACCTTGATTTTGTTCAGGGAATTGCAACTAATGTTTTGGGACATTGTCATGAACATTTAGTAAAAACCATTCAGGAACAATCAGAAAAGTTGTGGCATGTTTCAAACGCTTTTGTTATTCCCGAGCAAGAAAGATTAGCCAAAAGACTAACAGACAATACATTTGCAGATTTTGTTTGCTTTCAAAATTCAGGAACAGAAGCAACGGAAGCAAGTATAAAGATTGCACGAAAATATTTTCATAAAATTGGAAAACCTGAAAAAAACAGAATCCTAACTTTTCAAGGGGCTTTCCATGGAAGAACTTTAGCCGCCTTATTTGCAGCAAATAATCCTAAACATACCGAGGGCTTTGGCCCAAAAGTAGATGGTTTCGATCAAGTTCCATTTGCCGACGAAAAAGCTTTAAAAAAAGCTATTAATAAAAACACAGCTGCAATTATGGTAGAAACTATTATGGGAGAAGGAGGTATTAAAGTTGTACCAGATTTTTGCATTAAGGGTTTAAGAGAGTTATGCGACGAGCGTGACATACTTTTAATCTTGGATGAAGTTCAATGTGCTTATAGAACAGGTAATTTTTTTGCATTTGAAAAATCAGGAATTAATCCAGACATCGTCCCAATTGCTAAGGGAATTGGCGGAGGTTTTCCACTAGGAGCTTGTTTGGTTAACAAAAAGGTATCAGTAGGCATGACTCCAGGCACACACGGAAGTACTTTTGGAGGCAATCCACTAGCTATGGCGGTGGGTAATGCAGTGCTTGATGTTATTTTTAAAAAAGGTTTTTTAGAGAATGTAAAAGAAAAAGGTAAATATTTTGATCAGGGTTTAAATAAAATTAAAGATAAGTACCCGAAAATTATTGGTGAAATTAGGGGGATTGGTCTAATAACAGGATTAAGAATGTTAGTAGATAATGTTGAATTTATTAAAAAACTTATGGATCACAAAATGCTTACTATAAAAGCTGAAGAAAATGTCATAAGGCTTTTCCCTCCACTTATAGTAAATAACAATGAATTAGATGAAGCAATTGAAAAGATCGAAAAAGTTTGTAAAGAAATGAGTTAAGAATGAAAAATTTTATAAATATAGCTGATATAGATAAAAAAGATTTAAGAGAGATTATAGATAATGCAAAATCACAAAAATCAAAAAGATCTAGTTTAAATAAATCAGCCACCGATCCAGATAGTTCTTTAGCAGATAAGACATTAATTATGATTTTTGAAAAACCTTCTACAAGAACAAGACTTTCTTTTGAACTTGCAATGAAACAGTTAGGTGGAAAAATATTAGTGCTAAATCCAAAAGAAAGTCATTATGGAAGTGGAGACGAAAGCATAAATGATACAGCAAAAGTCTTGTCCCAATATGCTGATATAGTGATGATGAGAACTCATAAGCATGAACATTTTTTAGAATTTTCGAAACATTTGGATATTCCTATAATTAATGGTCTAACAAACTTAAGTCATCCGTGCCAGATTATGTCTGATATTATGACTTTTGAAGAATTAAAAGGGCCTATCGCTAACAAAAAAATTGCTTGGCTTGGAGATGGTAATAATATTGTATATTCTTTAATTGAAGCAGCAGCAAAGTTTAATTTTGAATTATCAATTGCCAGTCCAAAACAATTTAGACCAGGCAAAAAAATTGTTGAATGGGCAAAAAGAAAAAATGCAAAAATTTTGATTACAAAAGATCCTAAGGAAGCAATAAATTTGGTTGATTGCGTAATGACTGATAAGTGGATTTCAATGGGAAACGAAATAAACAAAAAGAAAAAGAAAAAATTGCTAAAACCATATCAAGTAAATAAAAAAATTATGAAATTGGCTAAAAAGGATGCAATTTTTATGCATTGCCTGCCAGCTAGCAGGGGGGAAGAAGTGACAAATGATGTAATAGACGGAAAGCAATCAGTCGTTTGGTTAGAGGCATTAAATAGAATTCATGTACAAAAAAGTATTATTCAGTGGTGTCTTAAATAATTATTTATTGTAATGGAATTGGGTTATCAGTATTTTCGTTCATGTAGAGAATTACTGCAGCTCTATCTTTTACGTTCTTCAGTCCGGTAAAGGACATTTTAGTACCCTTTATCCAATCTTTTGGTTTTATTAAAAAGCCATCCATTTCTTCAAATGACCAAACTTTTCCATGTGCTGCCATTGCTTTTGAATATTTATAATCTGAAATAGAACCAGCTTGTCTTCCAAGCACACCCCATAGAGCTGGACCTATTTTGTTGCCACCTCCCTGGATGATGCTATGGCAAGCTGCACATTTTTTGAAAATTTTTGCTCCGTCAGCTGCGTTTGTAGAAGCAAAAAGTTCCATAATATTTCCAGATTCAGAATTTTCTGAACTTGTTTCTGAAGTTGTTGTATCAGCAACGTTAGTAACGCTTGAAACTTGATATGCAGATTTTTCTGGTTTTTCAACGTAAAATATTGAATCAGCAATTTTATTGATTCCTAAAACTAGGATTACAGCAAATACGATTGAAACAATAATTTTATTCATTTTAAAAAAACATGCAAATTTAGTACAACTTTAATCTAAGATATATCACGACTTATGTAAAAAAAATGAACTTAAATGCATTTGTTTTGCGACGGTTAGACGCATAATTTGTTATTTATGAAAAATACCGCAATAATAATACCCAGTCGTTTGGAAGCAAAAAGATTTCCAAATAAACCTTTGGCAAAAATTAATAATGTGCCAATGATCATTCATGTACTTAATAGAGCAAAAGAATCAAAAATAGGAGAAGTGTTTGTTGCAACTCCTGATGATGAAATTTTTCAAGTTGTTAAAGAAAATGGTGAGAAAGCGATTTTGACTAAACCAGATCATCCATCAGGTAGCGATCGTATTTATGAAGCATATATAAAAGAACTGGAAAATAATGTGGATTTAATTATTAATCTACAAGGTGATATGCCTAACATAAAACCCAATTCTATTTCAAAACTAGAAAAACTTATGAGAAACAATGATTGTGACATTGGAACTTTAGCTTCCTATATTGCAGACAAAAACGACATGACTGATACGAATGTTGTAAAAGTTCAAATGGATGCAATGTTGAAAGATGACGATTTTCTTAAGGCAAAAGATTTTTTTCGTATAAAACAGGATTTAAATCATGAAAAAATCTATCATCACATAGGAATTTATGCTTTTACAAATATTGCTTTAACAAAGTATGTAAAGTTTGCTAGATCTAAGTTGGAAATACAGAGAAATTTAGAACAGATGAGAGCTTTAGAAAATAATTTAATTATTAAGGTTGGATTAAGTGACTCTTTACCTCTGGGTGTTGATACAGAAGAAGATTTAGCAAAAGTGAGTAAAGAAATGAAATTGTTATGAAGAACAAAATAAAAGTAGCTTTTCAAGGTGAAAAGGGAGCATATTCTCATTTAGCGTGTTTAGAGGTTTTTCCTAATGCAGATGCAATAGCTTGTTCCACTTTTGAAGAAACTTTTCAATTGGCAAAAGACAATTCTGAATATAAAATTGTAATTCCAATAGAAAATTCTTTAGCTGGAAGAGTAGCGGATATACACTATTTAATTCCTAAATATAAACTTCAAATTCATGCAGAACATTTTCAAAAAGTTACTCATAATTTGCTTGGAATTAAAGGATCAAAAATAAAAGATATTAAAACTGTTAGAAGCCATTCACAAGCAATCGGGCAATGTAACAAGATGATTTCTGAAAATAAATTAAAACCTGTAATTTCTGCTGATACTGCTGGATCAGCAAAATTTATCTCTGAAAAAAAAGATAAAACTGATTCAGCAATTGCTTCAGAGTTAGCTGCAAAGATTTATAGTTTAGAAATACTAAAATCTAACGTTGAGGATGAGTCTGGAAATGTCACTAGGTTTTTTATTATGGGAAAAGATTCGAAGCATCCAGAACATAAAGATGAAAAGTATATTACAAGTTGTATATTTAAATTAAAAAGTATACCCGCGGCCCTTTATAAGGCTCTAGGTGGTTTTGCCACTAATGGAGTAAATTTATGTAAGCTAGAAAGTTTTTCAGTTAAAAACACATTTGATCAAGTTAACTTTTATATAGATATTGAGGGCCATATAGAGGACCCATCTTTGCAAAAAGCACTTGAGGAATTAGGATTTCATACACAAAAATTAGATATTTTAGGGGTTTACGAAGCTCATCAATTTAGACTTGAAAATAAATAAACAACCTATGCGTATGTTGTAGTTCTTATTTTGATACTGATATAATGAAGCGGGGTTGTCGGGTGGAGTTTGTAGAACAACCAGTTCAGGCTAGAAATAGAGCAGACTTAACTGCAAGTTTCAGGTCGCTCAACCCCTAAACTAGTTATGGAGAAAGTTGTACATAAAATTTTAGCATTAAAATACAGACCAAAAAATTTTAATGAGCTAATCGGTCAGGATATTGCAGTCGAGACGATAAAAAATTCAATCCTATCGAAAAAACTACCAAATGCATACTTGCTAAGCGGAATTAGAGGTGTGGGGAAGACGACCACAGCCCGTTTAATAGCTCAAGCGATAAATTGCAAAAAAAATTTTATTCAAGGAGAAAAATGTAACCCTGGAGAATATTGCAGCTGTAAAGAAATTAATGAGTTTAAAAATTTGGACGTTATAGAAATTGATGGAGCCCAACATACCGGGGTTGATTCTACAAAAGAACTTATAGCTTCCTGTATGTATGCTCCTACTACCGTAAAATATAAAGTAATCATCGCTGATGAATTTCAAATGCTGTCTAAATCTAGTTTCGCAGCTTTATTAAAAACATTAGAAGAACCGCCGCCTCATTTAAAATTTGTGTTTTGTACTACTGAGGTGAAAAAAATACCAATCACCATTATTTCAAGATGTCAAAGATTTGATTTGCATAGAGTGTCCATAAAAGATTTATTGGAAAATCTTAACAAAATCTCAAAGATCGAAAATGGCAAAATATCTGAGGGGGCATTGATATTAATTGCAAAAGCTGCCGAGGGTTCAGTTAGAGATTCACTGTCTCTTTTAGATAGAGCGCTTGTTAGTCAAGATATTGAAGAAAAAGAGATTGACGAAACTTATATAAGAAAAATGCTTGGTTTAGCGGATAAATCAAAGCTTTTACGTCTATTGAATTTTATTTTTCAAGGAAATCAAAAAGAATCCTTAGAAAGTTTAAGAGAATTGATAAACGAGGGCGTAGAACCGTCTAACTTTTTAAATGATCTTTTAGAGATAATATATTTTATACAACAAAAAAAAAATATTGGAAATTTAGATTCAGATTTATCTATATCAGAGTCAGAGCAAGAAGCTGTTAATTTAATGTCAAACAATGTTAGTACGTCTACTCTAATAGTTTTTTGGCAACTTATTCTAAAAGTTTTGGAGGAGCTATCAATTGTTTCTAGTCCAATTTTATCATTAGAAATGCTAGTGGTCAGATTAGTTCATTTAGAAGGGATGCCTTCTTACGAAGATGTATTAGAATCATTAAAAAAAAATAATTCAAGCCAAGCAGAAGTAAATAGCAATGTAACAATTGATCGAGAAAATGATAAAAAAATTTTTTCAAACGAAACAGATGAAATTGCTAATATTTCTAAAGATCAAATTAAAAATACAACACAAACAAAACCAATTTTATCATCTTTAAATCCAAAAAATTTACCAAAAGATATTATTGTGGGAAAAATTTCATCTTTTGAAGAGCTTATTTTATTATCTGCAAGAAAAAAAGAAATTCAGTTAAAATATGATTTAGAAAATAATGTAAATTTAATTAAATTTTCTGAAGGGAAAATTGATATAAGTTTTAATGAAAATCTTGATAAAAATTTTGTTCGCAATCTATCTAAAAAATTACTTGAGTGGACAGGTACAAGGTGGGTAATTACTTTGACAAAAAAAATAGGTAAAAAAACTTTTTCTGAGCTTCAATCTATTAAAAAGAAAGAATTACTTGATCAAGAAAAAAAGGGAGAAATTTACAAGAAATTTAAAAATATTTTTTCAGATGGAGAATTATTAGAAGTTAAAAAAGAAGATTAAATTATGCCAGATTTTAATGATTTAATAGCTGCTTCAAAAAAGATGTCAGAGAAAATGAAAGAAACTCAGGAAACTCTTAAAAAAATAGAAGTTGAGGGAATATCAGGGGGGGATTCAGTTAAAGTAATTATGAATGGGGAAGGTGATCTAAAAAAAATTACCTTTGATGATGCCTTGTTAAAAGAATCAAAAGAAATTCTGGAAGATCTTTTAATTGCAGCACACAACGATGCAAAATTTAAACTAAAGAAAAAAACTTCCGAAGAAATTTCTAAAGTTACAGGTGGCATTAGTTTGCCTCCTGGATTTAAACTTCCTTTTTAAGAAGAAAAATGACTGATAGCAATATTAAAGAGATAGAAAATTTAATTAAGATAATTTCGAAATTACCTGGATTAGGACCTAAATCTGCAAAAAGAATTGTGTTAAAACTTATAAACAATAGAGAAGAATTGATTAAACCACTAACAAATACTCTAGCTCAAGTTTATAAAAATGTGGTTCGTTGTAAAAATTGCGGAAATCTTAAGTCTATAAATGTACACTGCATCTGCTTGAGTAAAAACTACGATCAAATTTGTGTAGTAGAAAATATTGCTGACATGTGGGTAATTGAGAGTTCGGGTATTTACAAAGGGCATTATCACATCTTAGGTGGCACATTGCCCTTATTTGAAGGTAAAAATAATAAAAATGGATTATTAATTGATTCATTAATTAATCGGGTAAAAAAAAATTCAGTCAAAGAAGTAATTCTTGCGACAAGTGCTAGCGTTGAAGGAGAGACTACCTCTCACTATATAGCAGATAGTTTAAAAGATACAAAAGCAAAAATAACAAGACTAGCTAAGGGCGTGCCTGTAGGTGGGGAAATAGAATTTTTAGATGATGGTACTTTATTTTCAGCTTTTAAAAATAGAGCTCCAATAATTAGTGACTAGATTTTTTTTAGAAGTCTATTTAAGTGAAGAATAGGTTCCGTATAACCAGAAGGTTGGTTTCTTCCATGAAAAACTAATTCACATGCAGCTTTAAATGCAACAGATTTATCATAGTTATAAGACATAGTTTGATAAGCTGGGTATCCTTTTAAAGCGGGATCTTTAATATTTTGATTATCAACAATTTTGGCCATTTTTTTCATAGTTTTTAATACTTGTTCTTTGCTGCAAATTCCATGATGCAGCCAATTGGCAATATGTTGTGATGAAATTCGTAAAGTTGCTCTATCTTCCATCAAGCCTACATTATTAATATCAGGCACTTTTGAGCATCCCACGCCTTGGTCAACCCATCTTACGACATAACCTAAAATACCTTGTGCATTATTTTCTAATTCCTTAGTAATTTCTTCCATTGACCAATTTGGTCTATCTGCAATTGGAATTGAAAGAATATCATTAATCTTTGCTGCTCCTCTTTTTTTTAATTCTTTCTGCTTAGAAAAAATATCAACCTGGTGGTAATGTAAAGCATGAAGTGTTGCGGCAGTTGGTGATGGTACCCAGGCACAGTTAGCTCCAGATTTTACATGATTAATTTTTTGAACAATCATATCTGCCATTTTATCCGGGGCTGCCCACATTCCTTTTCCAATTTGAGCTATACCAGAAAATCCACATGCTAAACCTACATCAACATTATTATTCTCGTATGCAGAAATCCATTTAGAGGATTTCATATCTCCTTTTTTTATCATTGGCCCAGCCTCCATTGAGGTGTGCATTTCATCACCAGTACGATCTAAAAATCCAGTATTAATAAAGACAACTCTATTTTTTACAGCCCTAATACACTCTTTTAAGTTAACTGTAGTTCTTCTTTCTTCATCCATTATTCCAATTTTAATAGTATATTTTTTTAATCCCAAAACATTTTCAACTTTTTCAAAAATTAAATCAGTAAATGCAGCTTCATCAGGCCCATGCATTTTGGGTTTCACAATATAAACTGAATTTGTTCTTGAATTTCCTTTGCTTTTAAAATCATGAATTGCTGCTGTTACTGTTATAAATGCATCCAATATACCTTCCGGAATTTCAAATCCATCTTTTAACAAAATAGAAGAGTTTGTCATTAAATGACCAACGTTTCGATTCAACATTAATGCTCTTCCATGTAATTTTATCTCATTAAAATCTGGTTCACCTTTTTTTTCACTTTTAGTGTAAACACGATCAGAATTTAATTTTCTTATGATTTTTTTTCCACCTTTTTTCAGTTCAGTTTGAAGATCACCTTTCATAAGGCCTAGCCAGTTTTTATATCCAAGAACTTTATCTTCCGCATCTACAGCTGCAACAGAATCCTCATGATCCATAATTGTGGTAATGGCAGATTCTAAAATTATATCATGCACTTTTGCCTTGTCTTGATTGCCCTCGGGATTAAAAACTTCAAGCTTATTATCTGGATCAAATATAATATCTATATGGAGATTATTTTTTTTTAATAGAAGTGAAGATAATTCATTACCTGTACCAGAATATCCAACAAATTGTTTTTCATCTTTAAGTTTTAAACTTAATTTTCCGTTGTATACTTTTGGAATTTCCGAAATATCTTTCCAGCTACCTTTGAAAAGAGGTACATTTTCATCTAAAAAGTTTCTAGCGTACTCAATTACTTTTTTTCCTCGTTTTGGGTTATACTTGTTTCCATGTCTTGTCCCTTCTGATTCTGGAATTACATCCGTTCCATACAAAGCATTATACAAACTTCCCCACCTCGCATTTGCTGCATTTAAAGCATATCTTGCATTCATTACTGGAACTACTAGTTGTGGTCCAGCAATTGTAGAAATTTCACTATCCACATTTTTGGTTTCAATTTGAAATTTTTTTCCTTCTTTTTTTAAATAACCAATGTTTACCAAAAAATTTTTATATTCTTTAATATCAATTTTTTCTCCCTTTTTATCTCTGTGCCAAACATCA
>CATMHL010000021.1 GCA_950068185.1 uncultured Pelagibacteraceae bacterium
TTCATCCCATTAATTCTAATTTTTGTTATTTTTTATTTTTTTCTTATAAGACCACAGCAAAAAAAAGTTAAAGAACACAAACTGATGGTTACGGCTTTAAAAAGAGGCGATGAAGTAGTTACTTCAGGAGGTATTGTAGGTAAAATTGAAAGAGTTCTGGGTGATGATAAAGTAGATATATTAATTTCAGAAAATGTAACTGTTCAAGTCGTTCAATCAACAATACAAAGTTTATTAAGCACATCTGATACAAAAAAATAATTATATTTTGTGTTATATTTTTCAAGAATTAAATTATTTATAATATATTCAATCATAGTTATTTTATCTTTTTTTTCATTTATAAATTTTATCGATAATAAAGAAAATTTTATTCTATCAAAAAAAGTTAAGCTTGGTTTAGATCTTCAAGGGGGATCATATTTATTATTGGAAGTTGACTCTAAGCCAATTATAAATCAAAATTTGCAACACAAACTTCTTAGTTTAGGAAAATATTTTAAAAAAAATAAAATAAAATACCAAAATTTAAAACTAATAAATCAATCAATCAATTTTCAAATAAATGCTGAGGATATAGAAAAATTTGAGAAATTTTTATTAAATAAGGATAATTCGATTAATATTTATTACAATCAATATAGATCATATGAAATGAATTATTCTCTTGAAGATAACAGAGTTAAATTAGAATATTCAAAATTTGGTTTGATTGAAATAAAGAATTCTGCCTTAGATCAATCGTTAGAGATAGTTAGAAGAAGGATAGATGAAGTTGGAACTAACGAACCTACCATTATAAGAAGGGGTAACGATAGAATCTTAGTTGAACTACCTGGCCTAGATGATCCTAATAGAATTAAGAAACTTTTGGGAAAAACAGCCAATTTAACTTTTAGACTTGTTTCTGAAAGTGAAGATGACTTTGGTTCGGAATTTTTATCTTATGAAGATAGCGAAGCACAGCTAAGTGTTAGCAAAAGGGTTGTATTAAGTGGAAATAATCTAATTGCTGCACAACCAAGGTTTGATAATCAAAATAATCAGAACACTGTCAATATTTCCTTGGATAGGGCAGGTGCTAAAAAATTTGCAAGAGCAACAAAAAATAATGTTGGAAAAAGATTAGCTATAATTTTAGACAATAAAATTATTAGTGCGCCAGTTATTAAAGAAGCTATATTGAGTGGTAATAGTGTAATTTCAGGAAATTTCACATTTCAATCTGCCACTGATTTAGCTTTACTACTTAGATCTGGAGCTTTACCAGCACCTTTAACGATCATTGAGGAAAGAACAGTCGGGCCTGACCTGGGTGAAGATTCAATTAAAGCTGGAGCTATTTCTTTAGCAATAGGATTTTTGTTAGTTATGATCTACATGTTATACAAATACAGAAAATTAGGAATCATTGCTGATCTTGCATTAATTATTAATCTTATACTTTTAATTGGTATTTTAACAGTTTTGGAAGCAACATTAACCTTGCCCGGGATAGCTGGAATTATTCTAACAGTAGGTATGGCTGTCGACGCCAATGTTTTAATTTTCGAAAGAATAAAAGAAGAAATGGTAACTGAAAAATCTATTATTCATGCATTTGATATGGGTTACAAAAAGGCACAATCGGCGGTGTTAGATGCAAATATCACTACTTTAATATCAGCAGTTATACTTTTTTTCTTGGGATCAGGTCCGGTAAAAGGATTTGCTGTTACACTAGGAATAGGTATTTTAACTACCTTATTTTCTGCTTATTTCTTCGCACGCCATCTTTCATCTCTTTATGCAATGAAAAACAAGGATAAACAAATTGTATTATGATTTTTAAAATATCTAAAGATATAAAATTTTCAAACTTTTACAAAAAAATGAATATTTTTTCATATATTTTAATTTTTTTATCTATTTTAGTACTTTTAATTAAAGGATTGAATTTGGGAGTTGACTTTAAAGGAGGAACTTTAATTGAGGTTAGAACGGAAAATTCAATAACAATTATTGCCGAGATAAGAGAGTCACTTTTAAAAATGAATTTAGGGGACGTTACCGTAAAAAAATTTGGTAAGGAAAATGATTATTTAGTAAAAATTGAAATAACAAAATCTGATGATGAAAACTTTATCAAATCAATCAATGATAAATTGTCTGCAGATTTAGGCTCTGCTGTTAATTTTAGGCGAGTGGAGAATGTTGGTCCAAAAGTTAGCAATGAATTACTGAGAGCAGGTTTATTGGCCATTAGTTTATCTTTGGCTGCAATGTTGTTTTATATTTGGATAAGGTTTGAATGGCAATTTAGTTTGGGTGCTATTATAGCCTTAATACATGATGTTATAATTACTGTGGGAATTTTTTCTTTTTTAGCTTATGAAGTTAATTTATCAATTGTAGCTGCGGTTTTAACTATAGTTGGTTATTCAATGAATGATACAGTTGTAATATTTGATCGTATAAGAGAAAATTTAAAAAAATATTCAAAGATATCAATTACAGAAATTTCTGATCTTTCAACCAACCAAACATTATCTAGAACCTTAATTACTTCAGTTACTACATTGTTAGCATTATTCTCTATCTATATTTTTGGAGGTGCAATACTAAAAGGTTTCTCTTTTGCTATGATTATTGGTGTTATTGTTGGTACTTACTCATCTATATTTGTCGCTACACCAATATTAAATTATACAAATGTTAATCAAAAAACTGTTTTAAAAGAGGATACGGAAAATAATTAGTATAGGTTTTGAGCCATCACCATACATAATAACATCGGTAGTGACAATAAAGTATTTGTTCTAGAAGCTATCAACGCTTTTTTTGCTGATGTAGCTTTTTCTTCAGGTGGTACCTCCACAATTCCCAGAACTTTTTTTTGATTTGGCCAAATAATAACCCAAACATTAAAGGCCATGATTAAACCTAACCACATTCCAATGCCGATAGCTGTGTTTTTTCCTCCACCGCTACCAATACCAAGAGCCAATGCTTCATGTATGTAACCATTTAAATAAGCAACTATAAGTCCAGTTATTATCGTTGATAAAGCAGCCCATCGGAACCAAAAAAGAACTGCTGGTGCTATTACCTTAGTAATTGCTGGTTTTTGTTCATCTGGGATTTTTGGCATGCTTGGTATTTGAACAAAATTAAAATACCATAACAAACCAATCCACATAACTCCTGAAACGACATGTAAATAACGAAACAACCAACTCCAAAAAAGTTGATCAATAGTCAAGTCTCCTGCAAAAAATAAGTAAACAAATAGTAAAATAGCAATAGCTATCGATAGATGAATTGTTTTTGATAGAGATTGTAATATTGACACCATTGAATAATTATATCATCTTTTACATTAAAACTAAGCTGTTTTTTTAAATTTAGTGTTTATAATATTTTTTAAAAAATTGCCCGTATAACTAGAAGAAATTTCACTGATCTTTTCTGGATTCCCTTCCGCGATGATTTGACCACCATTTATCCCTCCATCGGGTCCCATGTCAATTATCCAATCAGCAGTTTTTATTACATCCAAATTGTGTTCTATAACTACTACTGTATTTCCTTGAACTACAAAAGTTTGTAGAATTTCTAGTAATTTCTTAATGTCGTGCGCATGTAAACCAGTGGTAGGTTCATCTAAAATATACATAGTTCTACCAGTTGATCTTTTTGATAATTCTTTAGCCAATTTAATTCTTTGAGCTTCTCCACCAGATAAAGTAGTTGCCTGCTGTCCTATTTTTATGTAGCCAAGACCAACTTTTTTTAAGGTAAGCAATTTAATTCTTACAGCTGGTATATTTATAAAAAAATCACAGCCTTCATCTACAGTCATATTTAATATGTCAGCAATATTTTTATTTTTATATTTGATTTCCAATGTCTCACGATTGTATCTGCTCCCTTTACAAACATCACAGGCAATATAAACGTCTGGTAAAAAATGCATCTCATAGGTTATAACACCATCACCTTCGCAAGATTCACATCTTCCTCCTCTTACATTAAAAGAAAATCTCCCAACTTTATATCCTCTAGCTTTCGATTCAGGTAAATTTGCAAACCAATCTCTTATCGGACCAAAAGCACCAGTGTAAGTTGCTGGATTTGATCTAGGCGTTCTTCCAATTGGAGATTGGTCTATATCAATAATTTTGTCTATTTGTTCTACACCCTTATAATTTTTAAATGGTTTTGGTAATTTTCTAGATTTATTATTGTTAAGTATTAAGTTTAAAGCGTTATAGAGAGTGTGAAGTAATAATGTCGATTTACCACTACCAGATACTCCTGTTACGCAAGTAAATGTTCCTAATGGAATTTTTAGATTTACATTTTTTAAATTATTACCTGTGGCACCTAATATTTCTAAAAACCTTCCATTTTTTGCTAATCTTCTTTTGTAAGGAATAGGAATACTCTTTTTTTTAGATAAATAATTTCCAGTAATGCTATTTTTATTTTTCAATATTGTTTCTAATTCACCTTGCTCTACTATGTAACCACCATTAATTCCGGCTTCAGGACCAAGATCAATGATGTGATCAGCGTTCTCTATTGTTTCTGTGTCATGTTCAACTACTATGACTGTATTACCTAAATCTCTAAGTTTTTTTAGTGCATTAATTAATTTAATATTATCTTTTTGATGTAAACCAATTGAAGGTTCATCCAAAACATATAATACTCCTGTTAATCCCGATCCAATTTGTGAAGCCAACCTTATTCTTTGAGATTCTCCGCCGGACAACGTTCCAGATTCTCGTGATAATGTTAAATAATCTAAACCTACATTTAGTAAAAAATCTAATCTTTCATTTATTTCTTTTAAAATATGTTGAGCAATTTTTTTCTCTTTTTCCTTAAGTATATTATTAAGTTTGGAGAACCATTTTTTTGCCTCAGATATAGATTTTGTTGTAACTTCACTTATGTTTAAATTATCTATTTTTACGCATAAAGCCTCATCTTTAAGCCTCATACCCTTACATTTTTCACAATCAGATTCACTTTGATATTGTGAGATTTCTTCTCTTTTCCATTCACTTTCAGTTTCTAAATATCTCCTTTCTAAATTATTAATTACACCCTCAAAGGTTTTTTTAGTGGAGTATTTTTCATAACCATCATCATAGGTGAACTTAATTTCATCATCATTAGAACCGAAAAGAATTATATCTTTTATTTCTTTAGAAAGTTTTATCCACTTTTCATCTAGAGAAAATTTATAGTGCTTTGATAATGATGCTAATGTTTGAGCGTAATACAAGGTAGTTGATTTTGCCCATGGTTCTATTGCACCCTCTGCTAGACTTTTCTTACTATTTGGAACCACTAAATTTGGATTAACATTTAGATTTATTCCAATACCCTCACATTCCTCACAAGCTCCATAGGGGCTATTAAATGAAAATAATCGTGGTTCTATTTCTTCAATTGTAAAACCACTTTCCGGACATGCAAATTTTGATGAAAATATAATTTTTTCTATTTTTCTATATTTTTTGGGGAGAGTCTCATTTTCGTATTCTATAAATAATAACCCATCAGAAAGATTTAAAGCAGTCTCAACTCCTTCGGCTAATCTGTTACCCAATTCATTATTTATAATTATTCTATCTACAACTATGGATATTTCGTGTTTGATTTTTTTATTTAACTCAGGAAATTCATCAATATTATAATATGTGCCATCTACTTTTATCCTTTGAAAGCCTCTTCTTTTGTAACTTGCAATTTCTTTTTTATATTCTCCTTTTCTTCCTCTTACTATTGGAGCCAATAAATATATTGTATTTTTTTTGGGTAAATTTTTTATTTTATCTACAATTTCAGCTACGCTTTGAGATTTAATGGGTTTTCCAGTGAAAGGTGAATAAGGTGTTCCAGCTCGTGCAAACAATACTCTCATGTAATCATAAATTTCAGTAGCTGTTGCGACTGTGGATCTTGGATTTTTTGAAGTACTTTTTTGTTCTATTGATATAGCGGGGCTTAAACCTTCAATTAAATCAACATTAGGTTTTTTCATTTTTTCTAAAAATTGTCTAGCATAAGAGGAGAGACTTTCGACATATCTTCTTTGACCTTCGGCATATATAGTATCAAAGGCTAAAGATGATTTTCCTGACCCGGAGAGACCAGTTATGACAACAAATTTGTCTTTTGGTATCTCAAGAGAAATATTTTTTAGGTTGTGTTCTTTTGCCCCTTTTATAACGATTTTTTTAAGCATATTTCCTGACAAGTATATCTAACCTATTAATAAAAAGATGGAAATATGTTATATTTGTGAATATTAACAATTAATCTTTTAATAAATCTATAAATAATATGGCAGGAAGTCTAAACAAAGTTCTTTTAATTGGCCGATTGGGTGCTGATCCAGAAATAAAACAAATGGTAAGTGGTAAAAGTGTTGCCAGACTAAGTTTAGCCACCAGCAACACATGGAAAGATAAGAATACAGGAGAAAAGAAGGAAAAAACTGAATGGCATAGAGTTGTAATTTTCAACGAGGGTTTGGTAAATGTTGTGCAACAATATGTAAAAAAAGGAGCTCAGGTTTATATCGAAGGTCAATTAACAACTAGAAAATGGAAGGATGAAAAATCTGGCCTTGATAGATATTCAACCGAAGTGGTTCTGCAAGGATTTAATTCATCATTTAAAATACTAAGTAGTAAAAATAGTCAAATAGCCCATCCACAAGAAAATATTTCTGAAAAAAGTTCACTTCCAAATGATGAAAGTAATTTATCAAACGATTTGGATGATGAAATTCCTTTTTAAATTTAATGCAAAAGACAGAATCAAATTTAGTTAAAAATAATTATAAGCCAATTTTTGTTTATGATGAAATGAAAACGTCTTATTTATCATATGCAATGAGTGTAATAGTAAGTAGAGCCTTACCAGATGTTAGAGATGGATTAAAACCAGTTCATAGAAGAATAATTTATGCCATGTACAAAGGGGGCTTTGATTGGTCAAAACAGTACAGAAAATCAGCAAGAGTAGTAGGAGATGTTATCGGTAAATATCATCCTCATGGAGACCAAGCAGTATATGATGCTTTAGTAAGACTTACCCAAAATTTTTCAATGAGTTTACCACTAATAGATGGCCAAGGTAATTTTGGTTCTATTGATGGCGACCCACCTGCCGCCATGAGATATACGGAAACTAAATTGGCAAAGGTTTCGCAATTTTTAATTGATGATATAGAAAAAAATGTAATTGATTTTAGAAGTAATTATGACGAAAGTGAAAAAGAGCCAACTGTCTTACCATCTCAATTTCCAAATCTCCTAGTTAATGGAGCGGGCGGAATTGCTGTAGGAATGGCTACTAGTATCCCACCACACAATTTGGGTGAAATTGTGGATGGAACAATAGCTTTTATAAAGAACAGAGATATTACTATTTCACAGTTAATGAAAAAGATTCCGGCTCCAGATTTTCCAACTGGAGGAATTATTATTGGTAAAGATAATTTAAAACAAGGATACAATAAAGGTAGGGGATCAATTAAAATAAGAGGTGAAATAGAAGAAGAAAGTTTAAAAAACGGAAGAGAACGTTTAGTAATAAAATCTATACCTTATCAAGTTAATAAATCAGTCTTAAATGAAAGAATAGCGGAGTTAGCCAGAGATAAAAAAATAGAGGGCATCACCGATATTAGAGACGAGTCTAACTATAAAGGAGTTAGAGTTGTAGTAGATCTTAAAAGAGATGTTGAACCCGAAACAATTAAAAGGCAGTTATATAAATTAACATCTGTAGAGACTTCATTTGGTTTTAATACATTAGCTATTGTTGATGGAAAACCAAAAATATTAAATTTAAAAGAATTTATATCTGAATTTGTAAATTTCAGAGAAAAAACTTTAACTAAAAAAATAAAATTTGATCTAAATAAAGCTTTAGAAAAAGTACATATTTTGCTAGGCATTTCCGTATCAGTTGAAAATATCGATTTAGTTATAAAAATTATAAAGAATTCTGACACTGTAGAGTTAGCAAAAAAGTCTTTATTAGCAAAAAAATGGAAAATTAACAAAACTAGTAAATTAATAAAACTTATAAAATCTAAAAAAGCTGGAAGTAGTTATACATTATCAGAAAATCAAGTCATGGCAATTCTTGAATTAAGATTGCAAAAATTAACAGCCTTTGGAATTGGTGAGATAGAAACGGAAATAAAAAAACTTTCTGCCTTAATTCAAGAATATGAGAAAATTTTAAAGTCTAAAAAAGAACTATTTAATGTAATTATTAATGAATTAAATAAAATTAAAGAGAAATTTTCAGTAAAAAGAAGAACTAAAATAGCAGATATAGTTTTAAATTATAATATTGAAGAAACCATACAAAAAGAAGCCGTTGTAATTACAATTACTCATAAAGGTTATATTAAAAGAGGTCCTCTTTCTTCCTTAAAAATTCAAAAAAGAGGTGGAAAAGGAAAAGCAGGAATAAAAACTAGAGATGAAGATTATGTTGTACAAATTTTTACAGCAAATTCTCATACACCTATATTATTTTTTTCGACACAAGGACTTGTTTATAAACTAAAAGCTTGGAAAATACCTCAAGGCACAGCCTCTTCGAAAGGTAAAACTTTATTTAATCTTCTTCCACTTAAAAGTCACCAATCCATAAGTTCAATTATGCCTTTACCAGAAAATGAAAGTGAATGGAAAAAACTTTATGTAATATTTGCTACTTTAAAGGGAAAGATTAGAAAAAATAGTTTAGATGATTTTGCAAATATTCAGTCTACTGGGAAAATTGCTATGAAATTAGATGAAGATGATAAAATAATAGGTGTAAAAATTTGCAGATTAGATCAAGACATAATTTTAAGCACTCGACTAGGTAAATGTATAAGATTTATGTCTAAAAAATTAAGAATATTTAAAGGTAGATCATCTAAGGGTATTAAAGGTATAGAGTTAGGAACTAATGATAAGGTAATTACATTATCAGTTTTGGATGCCGTTGATATAAGTCCTAAAATTGCGAAAGATTTACTTAAAAACGGATCAACTGACAAAGCTAAAAGATCAGAAATAATTGCAAAACAAAAATATATATTATCTTTAACAGAAAATGGTTTTGGTAAAAGAACATCATTTTACGATTATAGAGTTACAAATAGAGGAGGAAAAGGGATTATCGGGATTGTTACTTCTTCTAGGAACGGAAATGTGGCCGCATCTTTTCCAGTAAACGAGGGTGATGAAGTTATTTTATCTACCGATAAAGGAAAAGTAATAAGATGTGCGGTCAAGGAAATTAGAATTGCTGGTAGAAACACTCTAGGTGTTAGAATTATTAAGCTTTCTGGCGAAGAAAAAGTTGTATCAGCAATTAAAATAGATGATAATTTTGATTAATTTTTATCTATGAGTAAAATTGGTATTTATCCAGGAACTTTTGACCCTATTACAATAGGGCATATTGATATAATTAAAAGATCTTTAAAAATAGTTGATCGTCTAATTGTTGCTGTATCAAACGGTAATTCAAAAGATTATTTATTTTCTGAAGATGAAAGAGTTTCGATAGTAAAAAATTCACTCTACAAAGATTTAAAACTTAAGACTCAAAGAATAAAAGTACTATCTTTTTATAGCTTAACAACATCTCTATGTTCGAAACACAAAGCTACAATTATATTTAGAGGTTTAAGAGCCGTTTCAGATTTTGAAGATGAATTTCAATTGGCAGGAATGAATAGACAATTAAATAATAAAATTGAGACTGTGTTCTTAATGTCTGACCCAGATAATCAAGTCATTTCATCAAAGCTTGTAAAAGAAATAGCAAAATTAAATGGAAAGATTGACAAATTTGTAACAAAAAGTACCAAAAGAGCTTTAAAAGAAAAATATGATTAAAAAAATATTATTTTTTTTCATATTTACTTTATTTATCAACCAATCCCTTGCGCAGGAAAATATTATGATCTTAAAATTAAAAGATGGAGATGTTGTAATTGAATTATTTAAAGATATCGCTCCTAATCATGTTCAGAGATTCAAGCAGCTTGCTAAAGAAAAAAAATATGATGGTGTAGTTTTTCACAGAGTTATAGATGGTTTTATGGCACAAACTGGAGACGTGCAGTTCGGTAATTCTACATCAGAAGGTTTTGATATTAGACGAGCAGGTACTGGAGAATCAAAATATCCAGATTTAAAAGCAGAATTTAGTGATATACCCCACGACAGAGGAACATTATCGATGGCTCGTTCTAGCGATCCAAATAGTGCAAATAGCCAGTTCTTCATTTGTTTTAAATCAGCTTTTCAGTTGGATAGACAATATACAGTTTTTGGAAAAGTAATTAAGGGCATGGAATTTGTTGATTTAATTAAAAAAGGAGAGGGTTCTAATGGACAAGTGAAGAATCCAGATAAAATTATAAGTTTGACTGCTAATTAATTCATATAAATTCATGTTTAAAGATAAATTTTCTTTCAATCTTTTGAAAGAAGATGGTGCAGCTCGCGTTGCTAAAATTAATACTCATAGAGGTGAAATAGATACTCCCACATTTATGCCTGTAGGTACTCAAGGTACAGTTAAATCAATTTTCATTGAGGATGTAATCTTGGCCGGTACTCAAATAATTTTATCAAACGCCTATCATTTAATGATTAGACCGGGTTCCAAAAGAATTAAAAGAGCGGGAGGTCTTCATGGGTTTATGAATTGCAAACTTCCAATATTAACAGACTCAGGCGGCTTTCAAATTATGTCATTGTCTAAGTTGGTTAAAATTGACAAAAAAGAAGGTGCAACATTTAAATCTCATGTTGATGGAAAAAAATTTGTCTTAAGTCCCGAGGAAAGCATTAGAATTCAAAAAGATTTAAATTCTGATATTTTGATGGTGTTAGATGAATGTCCTAAGCTTACTAATGATAAAAGTAAAATTAGTCAATCTTTACATCTTTCTCATAACTGGGCCGAAAGATCAAAAATTGAATTTGGTACTAATTCCAAAAAAGCCTTATTTGGAATTGTACAAGGTGGAATTTACAAAGATTTAAGATTAGAGAGTTTGGATAATCTAAAAAAAATTGATTTTGATGGTTATGCGCTTGGTGGATTAGCTGTAGGAGAAACCCAAAATCAAATGTTTAAAGTGCTCGATAATATTGTTTCTTTTATGCCGAAAAATAAACCACGTTATCTAATGGGAGTAGGTACTCCATCAGATATATTAGGTGCAGTTAAAAGAGGAATAGACATGTTTGATTGTGTAATACCTACCAGATCCGGAAGAACAGGATTAGCTTTTACATGGAAGGGAAGATTAAATTTAAGAAATTCAAAATATCAAAGAGACGATTCTCCTATTAATGAAAATATAAATATTAGAAATCTTAATGCTTATTCTAAGAGTTATATTAATCATTTAATCGGCTCTAATGAAATTTTAGCATCTATGATTTTAACCACAAATAATATAGTTTTTTATCAAGATTTAATGAAGAAAATTAGAGAAGCCATCAAAAATAATGCTTTTGATGTTTTTTATGAGAAATATATCAATGTAATTTAGTTCTTTAGACTATATGTACTTGAAAAAAATTAAAAAAAATATAGTAATACTATTTCTGGGGCCGTTAGCTCAGTTGGTAGAGCACTTCCCTTTTAAGGAAGGTGTCATTGGTTCGAATCCAATACGGCTCACCAAAAAAATAATCAAAACCGTAATAATATATGTCATCTGCAAATTCTACGATTTTAAAATGGTCAAAAAGCCATCCTTTGTTTAAAAAAGTATTTCTCTACTACAATCTTTATATTAGAAATTTTAAATTTTTTTTAAAAAGTTCTCAGTCTCAGTTTGGTGAAGACAAAAAAATTATAAAATTATTTCATAAAAATAAAAAAGGTATATATTTGGATGTTGGATGTTTTCATCCTATTAGACAAAATAATACTTATTTAATGCACCAGTTAGGTTGGAAAGGTGTTAATATAGATTTAAATCCCTTAAGCATTGAATTATTCAATATTGAAAGACCAAACGACATAAATATATGTGCCGCTGTTTCGAACAAAAAGTCAACAACAATACTTTATTTTGATCATTCATTAAGTTCATTAAATACAATTAGCAAAAAACATATATTTTTTCTTAATAAAGCATTTGGATTAAATAAATTAAAAAAGAGAAAAATCAAAACAAATACTCTTACAAACTTATTAAAAAAAAATAAAATTAGGAAAATTGATTTTATGAATATTGATATAGAAGATAGTGAATTAAAAGTTTTAAAAACTCT
>CATMHL010000022.1 GCA_950068185.1 uncultured Pelagibacteraceae bacterium
GCTAGACTTTATAAGGAAGAATCGAAGCTCGGCGAACTTTTAGATCCAATTGCTGATAAAATTATTGTAGCCAGTGCTCTCGTCCTTTTGGTAATGAACGAAACAATAATAAATTATGAAGTTATTGCAGCGATAGTTATTTTAATTAGAGAAATATTAATTTCAGGATTAAGAGAATTTTTGGCAAAAGTTCAGGTAACTATGCCTGTTAATAGTTTAGCAAAATTTAAAACATTTACACAAATGTTTGCAATTGCGACTTTGTTGACTGGAGAAAGTGGAAATAAACTTATTAATTTTGGAGACTATAACGCACACTCAATTGGAATTGTCTTATTATGGATAGCTGCTTTCCTTACGCTTTACACTGGATATGATTATGTAAAAAAAGGAATAGACCACGCTATTGATTAAAATAAAAAATGCTAAGCAGCTGTCTTTTTTCTTACCAAAGCTTGATAATTTTTCGACAAATCTTTAATTAGATTACAAACTGTAAACTTATATTTATCAATTTGTGAAACAGGAGTTACTTCTGCTGCAGTTCCTGTTAAGAAACATCCTACAAAATTTGTCATTTCTTCTGGCATAATTTTTCTTTCAATAATTTTGATACCTTTTGATTTTGCAATATCAATGACACATCTTCTGGTTATGCCATTTAAAAAAGAATCTGGAATCGGAGTATGTAATTCTCCAGACTTATTTTTAAAAAAAACATTTGATCCAGTTGATTCAGCTATATTGCCTTGGTAATCAAGCATTAATGAATCGGTAAATCCCTTTTTTTCCGCCTCATGTTTAGCGAGTGTACAAATCATATACAAACCTGAAGCTTTGGTGTCCCAAGGAATTGTATCTGGAGCTGGCCTTTTCCATTTAGAAATATCCAATCTAATTCCCTTTAATTTAAGATTAGGATCAAAATAAGAGCCCCACTCCCAAGCTGCAATTGCTACATGAATTTTTGTTTGCTGAGCTGAAATTGCCATCATTTCACTTCCTCTCCAAGCTATCGGCCTTACATATCCATTTTTAACTTTCTGAATTGCAATGATTTCTTTACAAGCTTTGTTTAATAATTCTGGTGTGTACGGAATTTTAAAACCTAGTCTAGAGGCTGAGTAAAACAATCTTTCGGTATGCTCTTCGAGTTTAAATATTTCTCCATCGTAAACTCTTTCACCTTCGAAAACACAGCTGGCATAGTGTAGTCCGTGAGTTAAAACATGTATTTTTACTTCAGACCAGTTTATTGGTACACCGTCAAACCAAATTCTTCCCGATCTTTTATCATAAGGTATGGATTCCATAAAAAAATTTACTAATCTTAATTGATTTATTTGGTTCAAAAAAGTATCTATCTTAGATAGATATGTCAATATAACTGACCCAAAACAAATTATGAGAGAGTTATTGTATTTAAAAGATGATCAGATTAAGGATTTTATTGAACAAATATTTTATGCCTATAGAGAAACCTATTCAGATCCAAAGAAAATCCTAAAGAAGTACTCATTTGGAACAGCACACCATAGAGCAATACACTTAATTGAAAGACATGAAGGTCTTACCGTTTCAGATCTATTAAATAAATTAAAAATTACAAAACAAAGTTTAAATAGAGTTCTAAGAGATTTAATAAAAAATAAAACTATTTTATTAAAAAGAGGAGAGTCAGACTCTAGACAAAGATTAATATTTTTAAATGAAAAAGGCAAAAAAATTTTTGAAGAAATATTTTTAGAACAAAAGAAAAGAATTTATAATGCTCTAAAAAATTCAGATTCAGACTCTGTAATTAAATTTAAAAATGTTTTAAAAAAAATTATTAATGAATAAAAATATCTTTCATATACTAGTGGTTGATGACGATGACAGAATAAGGGAATTGGTAAAACAATATCTTGAAGAAAATAATTTTCTAGTTACATCAGCAAAAGATGCATTAGATGCAAGAAAAAAATTAGAAATAGTAAAATTTGATATACTAATATTAGACATTATGATGCCCGGAGAAAGTGGACTATCTTTAACAAAGGAAGTAAAAAAAAAGGGTTCAACACCAATAATACTTTTAACCGCAAAAGGCGAAACACAGGATAGAATTAAGGGATTGGAGCTAGGAGCAGATGACTATCTTGGAAAACCTTTCGAGCCTAAAGAGCTTTTGTTAAGAATAAAAAATATATTATATAAAATTCAAAAACCAATTTTAGCGGATGAAATTTATATAGGGAATACAATAGTCAATCTAAAAAAATTAGAAATTAAAATAAATAACAAAATAAAAAAAATTAACCCACAAGAAAAAAAAGTTTTGGAGAAAATGCTTGAATCTCCTGGAAAAATTTTTTCAAGGGATAATATCGGAAAAATTATTAATATTTCAAAAGAAAGAACTATAGATGTTATGATTACAAGACTTAGACAAAAAATTGAGTTCAATTCAAAAAATCCAAAATATTTACAAACAATCAGGGGTTCAGGCTATGTATTATGGATTGAATAATATTATTAAAAAAATTTTACCGAAAGGATTATTTTATAGATCAATACTAATCGTGGTGACTCCGATAATTTTATTGCAAATAGTTATTACGGTAGTTTTTTTTGATAGCTTGTGGATAAAGGCGAATAAGGGAATAACCCGATCTTTAGTTGGAGAGATTCAAACTATGTTTGATATCTACAAAAAAGGTAATGAAGATGAACAACAAAAAATTATAAGTTTGTATAATAAAAATTTCGATTTTGTTATTTCATTAAAAGAAAATGAACTTTTGCCTGCAAAGAAAACTGAAAGATGGTTTAGTCCTATTGATAGAAGCTTAAGGCGTGAATTGAAACCCGTGTTTGACTTTTATTGGTTTGATACAACTTCGTACAAAGAATTGGTGGATTTAAGAATCATATATAAGAGTGGAGTTCTTCAAATATTTTTTCCGAGGCACAAAATTGCTCCTTCGTCTGCTCGTATTTTTGCTTTATGGATAACTTTACCAGGACTGCTTTTAATTATGATCGCTATAATATTTTTAAAAAACCAAACTCGTCCAATTGTAAATTTAGCAAAAGCAGCTGAAAGTTTTGGCAAAGGAGAATTTATAAAAGAATTTAGACCTTCTGGTGCTAAAGAGATAAGACAAGCTGCCTATGAATTTGATAAAATGAGAAAAAGAATTACAATTCAATTACACCAAAGATCAGAAATGCTATCGGGAATAAGCCATGATTTAAGAACTCCTTTAACAAGATTAAAATTACAATTATCATTTTTAAAACAGCAAGATTTAGCAAAAAAAATGAGTGGCGATATAGAAGAAATGGAGAGAATGCTGAATGAATATTTAGAGTTTTCCAGATATCAAAAAAATGAAGAAACAGAAATGGCAAATGTTAATGAGGTAATAAAAAAAATAGTAGAAAAATACGAAGGTAAAGAAATCAATATTAATCTTGAAGAAAATTTAAAAATTAATATGCGCATAAATTCATTTAAAAGATGTCTAATTAACTTAATAGATAATGGGTTATCTTATGGAAAAAAAATAGAAATTTTTGCAAAAAAAACAGTGAACAATATAATAATTTTTATTGATGACAATGGTCCTGGAATTTCTGAAAAAGAATACCAAAATGTCATGAAACCATTTTATAGAATTGATAAAAGCAGAGGACAAAATAAATCGGGTGTCGGATTAGGATTATCAATTGCTAACGACATAATTCGCTCGCATGGAGGAAATATTTCATTGGAAAAAAGCCCTCTAAATGGACTTAGGGTTAAAATTTCTTTGCCTTTGTAGTTTTTTTATTTGATTTACCTTTTCGCCTTTGAATCTTAAATTTATTTAGATCCTTTTGTAATTTTTCAACCATTTTTTTTTGTATTTCAAATTCTTCCCTTGAAACAAGATTTAATTTATTTGCAATTGTTTCCATTTTTAATTTTATGGAATCTTCGACGTATTTCTTTAAATCTATTGAAGTGAATAAACCTTTTTCAATCAATTCTGTTATATCCCTTAATAGCTTATTATATTTTTCCATATATTTTTAAATATCTTTAGGTTATTTTAATTCAGTTACTAAATAAATCTTTTTTTTAAAAATGATTGTCCATAATTTTAATCCGATATTGGTAGACTTGGGATTGTTCCAAATCAGATGGTATTCTATGGCATATATTCTAGGAATAATCTTAGGATGGATATATGCAAAAAAAATAATTAAAAAAACAGCAAAAAATAAATATAATTTTACATCAATTACAACGTCTCAATTTGATGACATTATAGTTTATTTAGTGCTAGGAATTATCCTTGGTGGTCGACTTGGATATGTAATGTTTTATAATTTTGGATATTACAGCCAAAATATTTTAGAAATTTTTAAACTTTGGCAAGGAGGAATGTCTTTTCATGGAGGGTTATTAGGAATAATAATTGCAATCTTCATATTTTCTAAAAATACAAAAACTAACTTTTTTAAATTTTCTGATATTGTTGCCTGTGTTGCCCCCATTGGTCTTTTTCTCGGTAGAATCGCAAATTTTATAAATGGAGAGCTTTTTGGAAAAATTTCTACCCTTCCTTGGGCAGTAATTTTTCCTAACGGCGGCAATATCTCAAGACATCCTTCGCAAATTTATGAAGCCATTTTAGAGGGAGTTGTTCTTTTCATTTTAATAAATTTTCTTGCTTTAAAAAAACAGTTAATATTAAAAGCTGGATACGTTTCAGCCCTTTTTTTAATTTTTTATTCAATTGCAAGAATTATTGGAGAAAACTTTAGAGAACCTGATATACATCTTGGTTACTTCTTTAACTATTTTTCTATGGGAGTCATACTAAGTTCTATAACTTTTTTAACTGGCTGCTTTATAATCTTTTTTATTAAAAATAATGAACAAAATAATTAATACATTAAAAGAAAAAAAATCTATTCCTCTAGATCAATTTATTAATATTGCGCTTTACGACAAAAAATCTGGATATTACATGAAAAAAAACCCTTTTGGAAAAGAGGGAGATTTTATTACATCGCCTTCAATTTCAAATCTTTTTGGTGAAATGTTAGCAATATGGTGTGTTGCTTTCTGGGAGCATATAGGAAAACCAAAGAAAATTTTATTAGTTGAACTTGGACCAGGAGATGGTTCTTTATGCACAGTCTTATTAAAAACATTTAAACAATTTAAAGACTTTTATAATTCATTAGAAATAAATTTGTTGGAAATAAGTAATAAGTTAAAAGCAATTCAAAAAACAAAAATTAATAATAAAAAAGTTAAGTGGATTAAAAAAATAAAAGAAATAAATTACGGACCAGTGATTTTTTTAGGAAATGAATTTTTTGATGCATTGCCTATAAAGCAGATATATAAAAAGAAAAAATTGTTTTTTGAAAAGTATGTAACTTTATCAAGTGATAACAAAAAAATAAAATTTTTACATAAAAAGGCAAGCGATAATTTAATAAAACATATACAAGACCTACAATTAATTTCCATTGGCAACACTATTGAATATCCAGTAGAAGCCCTAAAATTTCTTGAAGCTATAGCAAAAAAAATTAATAAATTTGACGGTGGATTGTTATCTTTTGATTATGGCTATACTATAAAAAAAAACAAAAATACTTTACAGTCAGTTAAAAAACATAAATATTTAGATGTTTTTTTTAAGCCAGGTCATTCGGATATTACATCGCACATCAATTTTGAATTATTTCATAAAATATTGAATAGAAACAATCTCGATGTAAAAAAAATAACAAAGCAGAGTGAATTCTTAAAAAAAATTGGTATTTTAGAAAGGGCAAATATTTTATCCGAAAAAATGACATTTAAAGCAAAAGCAAATATGTTTTATAGATTAAAAAGATTGTTAAATCCCAAAGAAATGGGTGATCTTTTTAAAGTAATATTTGCACAAAAAAAAAGTAGAAATTTTTCTTTGGGTTTTTGATTATGTTTTTCTCAAAAAAATTACAAAAATTTGAAAATATAAAACATTGTTTTTTTTCTAGAAAAAATGGTTTTTCTAAAGGTGATTACGGAAGTTTAAACTGCGGCTTGGGATCAGGTGATAAAAAAGAAAATGTCTTAAAAAATCTTGAGTCAGTTAGTAAAAAAATTGGGTGTAAAAAAGAATCGTTAATAACTTTAAACCAAAAGCATACTAATGAGGTTATTTGTTTTAATTCTGATGCGGATGTTAAAAATAAACTTACTGGGGATGCTATAGTTTCAAAAGTTAAAAATGTTGGAATCGGTATACTCACAGCTGATTGTGCTTCAATTTTTTTTTATGACCCAATAAATAAAATAGTTGGTTGTTCACATGCGGGATGGAAAGGTGCACTTAATGGAATAATAAAAAACACAATAGAAAAATTTAATGAACTAAACTCAAATAATAATGATTTAATTGCTGTTGTTGGACCTTGTATAAATAAAAAAAACTATAAGATCAAAAATGACCTTTTTAAAAAATTTATTGATCAAGATAAAAAAAATGAAATTTTTTTTGAAAAAATTGGAAATGAAAATTATGTTTTTGATCTAAGAGGCTACATAAACAAAGAAATATCTGATTTTAATATTAGAAGTATAGAAAATATAGAAATGGACACTTTTTCAGAAGAGAAATTTTTTTATAGCTATAGAAGATCTTGCCTTAACAAAGAACAAGATTATGGTAGATGTATTTCTGTCATATTAATGTCTTAATTAAATGTTTAATTAATTTGAAAAGATTAATTAAAGTTGTATAAGCTGCTTATCTTATGAAAGTTCTTGCTGGCACAAGTAATTCAAGATTATGTGAAAACATTGCAAGACAACTTAAGCTAAAACTAGTTAATTCAAATATCAAAAGATTTGCTGATGGCGAAGTTTACATAGAAATTAATGAAAATATTAGAGGCAATAGCATATTTGTAGTCCAATCAACATCCAACCCAGCTAACGATAATTTAATGGAACTCTTAATTTGTATTGATGCATTAAGAAGATCTTCTGCTAAAAATATTACCGCAGTCATTCCTTATTTTGGATATGCAAGACAAGATAGAAAAGTAGTACCAAGAACTGCCATTTCAGCAAAATTGGTTTCCAATTTAATCACAAACGCTGGTGCCAACAGAATACTCAGTGTAGATCTACATGCTGGCCAAATTCAAGGTTTTTTTGATATCCCGGTAGATAATTTATTTTCAACACCTATCTTTGCAAAACATATAAAAAGAAAACTTCGTATAAATAATTTAATTTGTGTTGCCCCGGACGTGGGAGGTGTTGAAAGAGCAAGATCTCTAGGCAGAAGAATTAATGTGAGTATAGCAATTATAGACAAAAGGAGACCAGCACCTGGAAAATCTGAAGTGATGAATATTGTTGGAAACATTAAAAATAAAAACTGCGTAATTGTAGATGATATAATAGACACAGGAGGAACTATTGTTAATGCAGCAAAAGCTTTAAAAGATAAAGACGCAAAAGATATTTACGTATATATCACTCACGCAGTATTAAGTGGTCAAGCAGTAGAACAAATAGAAAAATCCCAAATAAAAAAATTAATAACTACAGATACAATTGATAATTCCAAAAAGATTAGGGGAAGCAAAAAAATAGAAATAATTTCAATGGCTCCAATAATTTCGGAAGCAATGAAAAGAATTGCAAACTCAACATCGGTTTCTAGCCTTTTTAAATAATTTACTTGTTTTTTTTCCAAACATAATATAAAAAGACCATTTCAATTTATGAACATTTTAAAAGCTACAAAAAGAAGTATCACCTCAAGTGGAAAGGTCAATAAATTGCGATCTGAGGGTTTTATTCCCGCTATACTTTATGGTGGCAAAAAAAATAATTTAAGTATAAGCCTAAAAAAATTACATCTGCAAGATCTTGTGAGAACAGAAACTTTTATGTCTGAAGTTGTTGACCTAGAAATAGATGGTAATACTGAAAAAGTACTACCAAAAGATATAGCTTATGACCCTGTTTCTGATGAACCGTTGCATATTGATTTTATGAGAATTGTAAAGGGGTCAAGATTAATTTTGGAAATACCCGTTAAATTTATTAACTCTGAAAAATCACCAGGACTAAAAAAGGGAGGAGTTTTGAATATAGTAAGAAGAAAAGTACAATTAAAATGTCCCGCTGAAAATATTCCAAATGAAATAGTCGTTGACTTAGATAATACCGAAATTAATAGTAGTCTTAAAATATCCTCAGTTAAACTACCAGAAAACGTTATTCCAACAATTACAGAAAGAGATTTTGTGATTGCAACTGTTGCGGCTCCAACAATTTTAGTTGAGCCTGAAAAAACTGAGGAAACTGCTGCTGAAGAGGAAGTGCCAGCTGAAGATGCTACTGAAGACACTACCACAACAGAAGGAGACAAAGACAAAACAATTAAGCCTTCTGATGATAAAGCAAAAGTTATGTCAGGTGATAAAGGAAAATCTGCTAAACCTTCTGATGATAAAGCGAAGGCTGTGTCAGATAACAAAGGGAAACCCGCAGATAAAGAAAAAGAAATTAAAAAAAAATAACATAGGAAAACTATAGATTATGCTACTTTTTGTTGGTTTGGGAAATCCAAATCCAAATAATTCAAATAACCGACACAATGTAGGATTTTTAGTAATCGACGCTATCAACGAAAAATTTAAATTATCCAAACAAAAGCCAAAATTTAAAGGTTTGTTAACAACAGGAAAGATAAACGAACAAAAAGTTTTTGCAATAAAACCACTTACTTTTATGAATAGCTCGGGAATATGTATTAAAGAACTTATTGAGTATTTTAAAATAGATGTGAAAGACGTTTTTGTATTCCATGATGATATGGATATTGATATTGGAAAAGTTAAAGTAAAATTTGGAGGAAGAAATGCAGGACATAATGGTATAGATTCTATAGATAAAAATATTGGAAAAAATTACTCACGCGTAAGAATAGGCATTGGCAGACCAAAAAAAGATTCAACTGGCACCGATCATGTTTTGGACAACTTCTCAAATGACGAAAAGGGAAATGTAGAAGAAGTGACTAAGAATATTACAGAATCTCTGTCTATTTTGATAAATAAAGATTTAGAACTTTTTTCAAGTAAAATTAATCAAAAACAATAATGAGTTTTAAGTGTGGCATAGTTGGTATGCCCAATGTTGGTAAATCCACATTATTTAACGCATTAACAACATCAAAAAAAGCACAAGCTGAAAATTTTCCTTTTTGTACCATTGACCCAAATGTTGGAATAGTTGCGGTTCCAGATGAAAGATTAAATAAAATATCTGCAATATCTAAATCGGCTAAAACAATTAATGCGGCAATAACTTTTGTTGATATTGCAGGTCTTGTTAAAGGAGCCTCTAAAGGTGAAGGATTAGGAAATAAGTTTCTTTCTCATGTTAGAGAGGTTGATACTATTATTCATTTAAAACGCTGTTTTGACTCTGAGAAAATACAGAACGTAAATAAAGATGTAGATCCAATAAGAGATATTGAAATTATTGAAACTGAAATTTTATTATCCGACTTAGAATCTCTACAAAAAAGATTGGAAAAAAGTAATAAAAAAAAATTAGATAAAGAAGAATTAGGCTTTTTAGAAGAGTGTCTAAAGTTAATTAGCAATGGAAAAAAACCAGACGAATTAAAGAAAAAATACAGTAAAGACTTAATTAAAAAATCAGCTCTCTTATCTCTTAAACCAAGAATAATTGTATGCAATGTTGATGAAAAAAGCTTACCTGACGGTAACAAATACTCAGATGCTTGTAAGAAAAAATTTCCAAATGAAAATATAATTGTCGTTTGTGCAGATATAGAAGATCAGATTATGAACCTTCAAGCTAAGGACCGAAAGGATTTTATGCATGAATCTGGTATTAAAAACACTGGCTTAAATAATTTAATCAAAACTGGTTATAATATTCTTGAACTCAACACTTTTTTTTCTTCAACGCCAAAAGAAACCAGAGCTTGGACCATTGAAAAAAATTCAAAAGCAGTCGATGCAGCAGGTGTTATTCATACCGATTTTAAGAAAAAATTTATAAGAGCTGAAACCGTATCTCATGAAGACTTTATTAAATATAAAGGTTTTAACGAGTGTAAAAATGCCGGAAAATTAAGGCTTGAGGGAAAAGATTATATTGTAAAAGATGGAGATGTAATATTTTTCAGAACCGGCGCTTAATTTTTAAATTACTTAAAAGTCTTAGGATCCTCACCTTCGTATTCAGTCACGGCTCTTTCAACTTTGTCGAAAGTTTCCTCTTCCTCTTCTACTTTTGAACCAAATCGTGACCATACTTTTTGTTTACTCATATAGACCAATGTAAGCAGTATAATTAAATAAATAATAACTTTGAAACCCATTCTATGTTGAGATTCAAGATGTGGTTCTGCGGCCCATACTAAGAATGTTGTTACATCTTTTGCCATTTGTGCTGTTGTTGACTGAGTTCCGTCAGAATATTCAACAAGTCCATCAGAAAGTGGCGCTAGCATTTTAATCCTATTACCAGACATATATTTGTTGTAATAAACCCCTTCGTCGAGTTCAAATCCTGTGGGAGCTTCTTCATATCCTAAAAGAAGAGAGTAAATATAGTCCGCCCCTCCCTTTCTTGCTTTAGCAAGTACAGACATATCTGGCGGGTACGCTCCGCCATTAGCAGCTGTTGACGCCTCAACATTTGGATACGGTTTTACAAATTTATCAGACAACCTACCTAGTCTTGTAAACATTTCGCCGTCACTATTTGGTCCATCTTCCACTTCAAATTGAGCTGCTATTGCTTTAGCTTCTTCTACGGAAAATTCCGGACCACCTTTTTCTGATAAATTTCTGTAACTTAAATGTTGAGCAGAATGACATCCTGAACAAACTTCCTGATAAACCTGATAACCTCTTTGAAGTGAAGCACGATCAAAGGTTCCAAAAATTCCTTTAAAACTCCAATTGGTTTTTACATAATTTTTATTCGTTTCTTCTGAATGAACTGAAAAAGAAACTGTAGAAATAAAAATTATTAGTATAATTCTATTTAAAAGAATCAACATTATCTCCTTCATATTGTGCTGCACTCTTTTTAAACTTATCTATTAAACTCGGTTTATTTAAAACCGGATCAGAAATACTCGTGGGTAATGGATCAGTTTTTTCATAACGTCCAAGCAGAGGAAGTAAAATTAAGAAATGAACAAAATAATAAGTCGTGGCTATCCTGGCAAAAACTAAATAAACTCCTTCTGGTGGTTTTGCACCCAAATAACCAAGCAAAATTACAGTGATTACCAATACCCAAAAAAACTTTTTGTAAATTGGTCTAAAAGTTGCTGATCTAACTTTTGAACTATCTAACCAAGGCAAAAACATCAAAATGAAAATCGATGCAAACATAAAAATTACCCCTCCTAGTTTGCTTGGTATGGCTCTTAAAATTGCATAAAAAGGCAATAAATACCATTCAGGAACTATATGTGAAGGAGTTACCAATGGGTTTGCTGGAATGTAATTATCTGGATGTCCCAAAACATTTGGAGCAAAAAATACAAATGCAAAAAATATAATTAAAAAAACGAGCAAAGCAAAAAGATCTTTCATAACAATGTAGGGATGGAAGGGAACAGTTTCATTATTATTTTTTTTAATATCAATTCCAATTGGATTATTATTTCCAGGAACATGTAATGCCCAAATATGTAATATAACCAAACCAAAAATTAAAAATGGGAACAAGTA
>CATMHL010000023.1 GCA_950068185.1 uncultured Pelagibacteraceae bacterium
TTTTTGTTACATCCAAGAAGTCCTAGTTGAACAACGCCTCCAACAACTTTAAACTTTTTGCCTATTAGTTTATTTAAAACAACTTTTGCAATTGCACCTGCGGCTACCCGAGAAGCTGTTTCTCTTGCTGATTGTCGTCCGCCGCCACGATAATCTCTTATTCCATATTTCATTAAATAAGTATAATCAGCATGTCCTGGTCTAAATTTATTTTTAATAGTTTCATAATCTCTCGACTTTGCATCTTTATTATAAATAATCATAGAAATAGGAGTTCCAGTAGTTTTACCTTGAAAAACACCAGACAAAATTTCCACTTTGTCAGATTCTTTTCTTTGAGATGTAAATTTTGATTTTCCGGGTCGTCTTCGATCCATATCTGTCTGAATATCTTTTTCAGATAATGGAATATTAGGAGGACAGCCATCTACCACGCAGCCAATAGCAGGTCCATGGGATTCACCCCATGTTGTAAAACGAAATATCTTTCCAAAAGTATTAAATGACATTAAGTTGTATTATATAGAATATTTTGACTGTTTTATGAATCAAAAAAACTCATTAAATTTACATTCCTACTTCTTAGACTTAGATGATCCCCTGGAGTTATTTAAATCATGGATGTCTGAGGCTGAAAAAAAGGAAATTAGAGACCCAACCGCCTCATCTTTGGCAACAGCGAATAGTGCGGGTCAACCCAATGTAAGAATGGTTCTGTTAAAGGGATTAAGTTCTGAAGGATTCGTTTTTTATACAAATTTAAATAGTTCCAAAAGTCGTGACCTTAAAGAAAATCCGAAAGCAGCAATGTGCTTTCATTGGAAAAGTTTTAATAGACAGATAAGAATTTTAGGAAACGTAACTCAAGTTGACGACAAAGAAGCAGATCTTTATTTCAATAGCAGACCTTACGAAAGTAGAATTAATGCCTGGGCTTCTGATCAGTCAAATCCTATGAACGAAAGATCTGAGTTATTAAAAAAAATAGAAGATTTTAAAAACAAATATAAGAATGAAAAAAATGTACCCAGACCACTTTATTGGTCAGGATGGCGTTTAAAGCCTTCGTCTATTGAGTTTTGGCTGCACAGGGATAATAGAAACCATGAGAGGCTTAGATATAACAAAACACCCAAAGGATGGGAAAAAGAAATTTTGTATCCTTAAAAAGATCTTTCTAAACTAAACGAAGTTAAATTTTGTAATATTGATTTTTCTTTTGAAGGATTGAAAATATTTAGAGAATTATACGAAATATTTACAAAATGTTCGGCGCGTTTAAAGCAAGAATCAATAGAATTATACTTTTTAATTAAATTTTGTGTTTCACTAAATTCCTGTTTAGAACGGTTTTTTTTCTTAAAGATTTTTTCTAAAAATATTTTTTCATCCAAATTAGCTTTTTGACACAAGAATATTATTGGCAATGTTACTTTCCCTTCATAAAAGTCTTTACCTATTTCTTTGCCAAAGATTGTTTTTGTAGAATAATAATCTAAAGCATCATCTGCTATTTGAAAAGCAAGTCCAAGATTTCTTCCATAAGATTCTAAAGCATCCTTTTCTTTTTTATTCTTGTTTGCTATACATGCTCCGACTCTGGTAGCGGCAGCAAATAAAGCTGCGGTCTTTGAATTTATGATATTAAAATATGTTTCTTCTAATATATCAATTTCCCCTTTATATTCTAATTGTGAAATTTCGCCTTGAGCTATTTTTGAGGAAGTAGAAGATAATAATTTTAATATTTCTGGAGATCCATCTTCTACCATCATTTCAAAACAGCGACTAAGTAGATAATCTCCAACTAAGATAGAAGATTTATTTCCCCAAATGGTATTTGATGTTTTAATACCCCTTCGAAGATTGCTATTATCAATTACATCATCATGTAATAATGTTGCGTTGTGAATTAATTCAACACAAGCAGCCAAGTTCACATCTCTAATTCCATTTTCATATCCACATAATTTTGCTGAACTTAAAGTTAACAATGGCCTGATTTTTTTTCCACCTGATTTCAGATGATAACTAGTCATTTTATGTATGAGGTTAATTTCACTAGCGAGCTTGTATTTTATTTGTTGGTTTACATCATTTAGTTTATTCCCGACAAGATTTACTAGTTCTAAATAAGAATTATCTACTTCTTTTTTTAAAGGTATTACTGATCCCATAAAATAATTATAGCTTTTATTTTATATTAAAAAAAACTCATTTAGGTCACTAATGACGCACCTAAAAAGTTACAACCTAAGGTAGCTTTAAAACTTTACTTAAACTTTTAAAGGATCTAAAAACTATGGTAATTAGAATATAAACCATCACATGTTTTCGATTTTTAAAATTTTCAAAAAGAAAAAAATAGTTCCTCATATTAGATTATCTGGAGTTATCGGATCTGTTGGAAAATTTAAACAAGGATTAAATTTTACTGGTCAACAAGAAATCATTGAAAAAGCCTTTTCTACTAAAAAAGCTTTGGCAGTAGCAATTTCTATAAATTCTCCAGGGGGATCTCCAGTTCAGTCACATCTAATTTATAGTTATATTAAGAAACAGGCCAAAAAAAATAAGAAGAAAGTTTTAGTATTTGCAGAAGATGTTGCAGCTTCAGGCGGTTATTTAATTGCGTGTGCTGGTGATGAAATATACGCTAACTCGAGTTCAATAATAGGCTCTATAGGAGTAATTTACTCTGCTTTCGGCCTTCAAGATTTAATAAAAAAAGCAGGAATACAAAGAAGAATTTATACAGCTGGAAAAAATAAAAGCACTTTAGATCCCTTCGTTGAAGAAAAACAAGAAGATATCGAAAGATTAAAAAAAATACAATTAGATTTACATTCGGATTTTATAAAGGTCGTAGAAGACAGTAGATCAACAAAGCTAAAAAAAAATAAAAACCCCGATTTATTTACAGGTGAATTTTGGTCGGGATCTAAAGCAAAGGATCTAGGCTTAATTGATGGTTTGGGTAACGCTGATGAAATATTAAAAGAAAAATTTGGTGAAGACGTTGTTATTAAAAAATTTGAGAAACCAAAGAGCTGGATAAATAAAAAACTATCAGGTGCTAGCGAAAGTCAAATTGAAAATTTAATAAATATTTTGGAAGAAAAATCGATTTGGCAAAGATATGGTTTCTAAATGCCCAAAAAAAATAATTTAAAAAAAAAAAAAGGAAAACCTACCCCAGTAAATTTTCAAGATACAATTTTAAACTTACAAAAGTTTTGGGGAAATTACGGATGTGTGATACTGCAGCCTTATGATATGGAAGTGGGTGCGGGAACATTTCATCCTGCTACTACATTGCGTTCATTAGGGGCAAAATCTTGGAAAGCGGCATATGTTCAACCTTCGAGACGACCTACAGATGGCAGGTATGGGAAAAATCCAAATCGCTTACAACACCACTATCAATTTCAGGTTATAATTAAACCTTCTCCCGATGAAATAAAAAAATTTTTTTTAAGAAGTTTGTCAACAATAGGAATAAATCACAAAGAGCACGATATAAGATTTGTTGAAGACGATTGGGAAAGTCCAACTCTTGGAGCCGCAGGACGCGGTTGGGAGGTATGGTGTGACGGTATGGAAATTACTCAATTTACTTATTTTCAACAAATGGCAGGAATTGAATGCAAGCCAGTTTCAGTTGAGCTCACATATGGATTAGAAAGAATATGTATGTTTACCCAAGGAAAAAGTAATGTATTTGAACTTATTTGGAATAATGATGGAATAAAATATAGAGATATTTTTCACCAGGCGGAAAAGGAATATTCAGCTTATAATTTTGAATTTGCCAATATAGAATATTTGCTAAAAAATTTTGAAATTGCTGAGCTCGAATGCAAAGCGTTGCTAGAAAAAAAACTTCCATTACCAGCTTACGACCAATGTTTAAAAGCTAGTCATATTTTTAATCTTTTAGATGCGCGAGGAGTCATAGGAGTTGCCCAAAGAACTGAATATA
The DNA here is from genome assembly GCA_950068185.1 of uncultured Pelagibacteraceae bacterium. GTDB lineage: Bacteria > Pseudomonadota > Alphaproteobacteria > Pelagibacterales > Pelagibacteraceae > AG-414-E02. The sequence continues at coordinate 3,983 of CATMHL010000023.1, forward strand.
TTTCTAGAATAAGAGAGTTAGCTAAAGGTTCGGGACAAAGTTGGCTAGAAAGTCAAAAATAAATAATGGCTGAGTTGTTTATAGAACTATTTAGCGAAGAAATTCCTTCAAAACTTCAAATTGATGCTAGGCAAAAAATTAAGGAGATGATTGATGAAAAATTGAAAAAAAAGGGAATTAATTTTAAATCAAGCAAATCTTTTTCAACACCTAAAAGACTTGTCTTTTTTATAGAGGGAATTCCTGAAAAAATAGAACAAAAAAAAAAAATTATAAAAGGACCAAACGTAGATGCTCCACAAGCAGCACTAGATGGTTTTATTAAATCAAATAACTTAAGTAAGCTAGATATCTATAAGAAAAATCTTGAAAAGGGAGAGTTTTATTTTGCAGAAACTAAATCAAAAGTAATCGATGTTTTAAAAGAACTTCAATCGATTATTCCTGAAGCGCTTCAAAGTTACTCATGGAAAAAATCAATGAAATGGTCGGCCTATGATTTAAGTTGGGGCAGACCATTAAAATCAATTATTGCACTATTTAACAATAAAGTAATTAATTTTAATTTTTTTCATCTTCAAAGCAGTGATCTAACTTTAATAGATGGAACAAATGAGGATAAAATAAAAAAAATAAATAATTTTAAATCCTACTTAAGTGCCCTTAAATCTCAAAATATTATTTTAGATCAAGAAAAAAGAAAAAACATAATAGTAAGAAAAATGAATAATATTTGTAACGCCAGAAATTTAAAAAATAATTTTAATGAAAAATTGATTGAAGAAGTAGTTAATTTGGTTGAAAAACCCAATGTTATCGTAGGCAGATTTGATGAAATTTATTTAAAGATACCCCAAGAAATTTTAATTGTTACAATGCAGCAACATCAAAAATATTTTCCTCTTTTTGATAATAATAATAAACTAACAAATTTATTTTTATTAGTTTCTAATTTGGCAGACAAGAAAGGTTATATCAAGATCGGAAATCAAAGAGTTATTGAAGCAAGATTGTCTGACGCTAAATTTTTTTGGGATAAGAACAAAACTCAGAGCTTAGTTAAACAGGTAGGAAAGTTGAAAAATTTGTCTTTTTTTAACCAGCTAGGGACATTTTATGATAGGACACAAAGATTAAGAAAACTTGCAAGTCCAGTTTCTGATCAATTAAATTTAAGTAAAGAAAAAATAGAAATAGCCTCTTCAATTTGTAAAGTTGATTTAGTGTCGGATTTGGTTAGAGAATATCCTGAGTTACAAGGTGTTATGGGAAGATATTTTGCAATTGAACAAGGATTCGAAGAAGATGTTTCTATGGCAATTAGTGAGCACTATTTGCCAACTGGAATTAATAGCGAGGTTCCCAAAAAACCAATTAGTGTAGCTGTATCTCTGATTGATAAAATTGATATTTTAGTTGGTTTTTTTGGAATTAATGAAAAACCAACAAGTTCTAAAGACCCTTTTGCGCTGAGAAGAACCGCTATCGGATTATTAAGAATAATAATTGAAAATAAATTAAGTGTTCAATTAAAGGACTTAATTAACTACTCTATAGTTATTTATGAAGAGCAGAATATAAAATTCACAAATAATTCAGTTGCTAAAGAAGTATTAATTTTTTTAAGAGAAAGATTTAAAAATTTTTTAAAAGATAAAAAAATAAGAAATGATATCATCGAAGCAGCGGATGTTTCACATAATGGTAATGATTTTTTAGCACTTTATAAAAAGTGCTCGATAATTAATAAAAATATTTCTAAAGATATATGTAAAAATATTATTGGAACATACAAAAGGGCTTCAAATATCATTGAACAAGAATTAAAAAGTAAAAAAGAAGAGATTTCTGGTCAACCGGAATCGTTTTTATTTAAAAAAAGTGAAGAAAAGCATTTATACAACAAAATAAATGAGATTCGCCAGTATTTTTCAAGTATAAAAAAAAGTGAAAGTTATGAGGAAACATTAAAAATATTAGCTGAAGCAAAATCTACTACAGATAATTTTTTTGATAATGTAATTGTAAATGACGAGAATTCAGATATAAAAAAAAATCGTTTAGAATTATTACAAATGTTCTGTAAGACTTACAATAATTTTATAGATTTTTCGAAAGTAGAAGGTGCTTAGTTGAAAAAATTGATTTTTAGATTCAATAATCTAAGTTCACAAACCAGTTTTAATTCTAGAGATATTCTTGGTGGAAAGGGTGCAAATTTAGCACAAATGGCTAAACTAAAATTGCCTGTTCCTCCTGGTTTTACAATATCAACCAAAGTATGTGAATATTTCTATAAAAATAATAAAAAAATTCCAAAAAAAGTTATTCAACAAACTAAAAAAGAAATTAACATAATTGAAAGAATAACAAAAAAAAAATTTGGCGGTTTATCTAATCCCCTATTAGTTTCTGTTAGATCTGGTGCAAGGGTTTCAATGCCAGGTATGATGGATACAGTTCTAAATTTAGGTTTAAATGACAAAACTGTAAATACACTCAAAAATAATACTTCTAATGGAAGATTTGCAAAAGATAGTTATAGAAGATTTATTCAAATGTATAGCAATGTCGTTCTCGGGATAAAGTCACATTTATTTGAAGAGTTAATTGACAATTACAAGCTTACAAAGGGGGTTATACAAGATACGGAGTTAGATGAAAATGATTGGGATGGATTAATACAAAATTTTAAAGACATTGTTAAAGAAAAAACAAAAAAAAATTTTCCTCAAGATGTTAATGAACAATTGTGGAGAGCGATAAGTGCAATTTTTTTATCTTGGAATAGTAAAAGAGCAAAAACTTACAGAAAAATAAACTACATTCCCAATCATTGGGGCACAGCAGTTAATGTTCAAGCTATGGTATTCGGCAATATGGATCAGGATTGTGCCACAGGAGTAGCTTTTACAAGGAATCCTTCAACAGGAAAGAAAGAATTATTTGGAGAATATTTAATCAATGCACAAGGAGAAGATGTAGTTGCTGGAACAAGGACTCCTCAAGATTTGCTTACCATGAACAATTCCATGCCTAAAATTTTTCAACAACTAAAAAAAATTTTCAAACAGTTAGAAAACAAATATAAAGATATGCAAGATATTGAATTCACAGTTGAAAATAATAAATTATGGATATTACAAACAAGATCAGGCAAGAGAACTGCTAGAGCAGCAATTAAAATTGCAGTTGATATGGTTCGGGAAAAATTAATTTCAAACAAAGAAGCAGTTTTAAGAGTTGATCCAAATACACTCGATACTTTATTACACCCTACATTAAATGAAAAAGCTGAGAAAAAAGTAATTGCGTTAGGTCTTCCCGCGTCTCCTGGAGCCGCAAGTGGAAAAGTTACTTTTTCTGCGGATGAAGCGGAGAGACTAAAAGAACAAATGCATGACACAATTTTGGTAAGAATAGAAACTTCTCCAGAAGATATTAATGGAATGCATGCTGCAAAAGGTATTCTTACCGCAAGAGGTGGGATGACTAGCCATGCGGCCGTTATTGCTAGAGGAATGGGAAAACCCTGCGTTTCAGGATCAAGTGAAATTGAAATTGATTATGAAAATAAATTATTTAAAGCAGGCAATTTTAAAATTAAAGAAGGAGATGTTATTACCATAGATGGAGGCAGTGGAAAAGTTATGCTTGGTGAAGTTTCAACGGTAAAACCTGATACATCAGGAGATTTTTCAAAATTAATGGATTGGGCAGATCAATATAGAAAATTAAAAGTAAGAACTAATTCAGAAACGCCCGCAGATACTAAAACCGCAAGAGATTTCGGAGCTGAGGGTATTGGTTTATGTAGAACGGAGCATATGTTTTTCGACGAAAAAAGAATTATTTCTGTCCGACAAATGATACTTTCCAAAACACCGGAAGATCGCAAAAAAGCTTTAGCAAAACTTCTTCCTTATCAAAAAAGTGATTTTTTTGAAATTTTTAAAATCATGAACGGTTTGCCTGTGACGGTTAGACTTTTAGATCCGCCTTTACATGAATTTTTGCCCAAAACAGATAAAGATATTGATGATGTGGCCAAAGAATTAAATATTTCTAATCAGAATATTAAATCAAGAATTATTGAACTCCATGAACAAAATCCTATGTTGGGGCATAGAGGATGTAGATTGGGTATTTCTTATCCAGAAATTTACCAAATGCAATGCCAAGCTATCTTTGAAGCATTAGCCGAATGCAGAAAGAAAAAAATAAAACCAGTTATACCGGAAATAATGATTCCTCTTGTATCTACGGCTGCGGAGATACAAATACTTAGAAAACTCGTTGTAAAAACAGCAGAAGAAATTCAAAAAATTCATTCTATAAAAATACAATATTATGTTGGTACCATGATTGAACTACCAAGAGCAGCATTAAGAGCTAATGCTATTGCGAAGTTTGCAGATTTTTTTAGTTTTGGAACTAATGATTTAACACAAACTACTTTTGGAATAAGCAGAGATGATTCTGGAAAATTTTTAAATGATTATGTAGAAAATAAAATATTTAATAAAGATCCATTCGTTAGTATCGATGAAAAGGGAGTAGGGGAATTGATTAAAATTGCTGTTGAACGTGGAAGAATGCAGAAAAAATCTCTTAAACTAGGTATATGTGGTGAGCATGGAGGTGATCCAGCAAGTATTGAATTTTGCGAAAAAAACAAACTAAATTATGTATCTTGTTCTCCTTACAGAGTACCAATAGCGCGACTAGCAGCAGCTCAAGCTTATTTAAAAAGAAAAAACTAATTTTTCCATGAGAATTTAAACAATATTTCAAAAATTTAATTTGAAATCTACTGCTGGTGCACTGTGAGTTATTTGTCCTACAGATATTCTTTTAACTCCAGTAGAGGCAATTTTTCTAACATTTTTTAGCGTAACACCTCCAGAAGCTTCTGTTTCATAAAGTTTATTTGATAGTTTGATCCCTTTTTTAATATTTTTTGGACTCATATTATCAAATAACACTCTATCGAACCTTAAGCCTATAATTTTTTTGAACTGATTAAGGTTATCTACTTCTACAGTAATTTTTTTTCCTTTTTTATTTTTTATAGCTCTTTTGACTAATTCACGAATATTTCCATCTATAGCGATATGATTGTCTTTTATTAAAATTTCATCACTAAGATTAAATCTGTGATTAAGTCCTCCACCTAATTTAACTCCATATTTTTGTATTAATCTTAAATTTGGTGAAGTTTTTCTGGTGCAACAGATTTTGCAAGATTTTCCCTTTACTTTATCAACAAATTTTTTTGTTGTAGTCGTCACCCCCGATATTAAACTTAGAAAATTAAGAGCTACTCTTTCACTTTTTAAAATTCCTTTGGCTTTTCCATATACAGTAGCAACAACTTTGCCTTTACTTATTTTTCTACCGTTCTTCGTTTTTGCTTTAAAATTAACTTTTTTGTCTGAATATTTAAAAACCTCCTTTGCAAAACTTAATCCTCCAATCACACAGTTTTGATTAGAAACAATTTTAGCTTTAATTTTTTTATTGTTTTTGATAAGTTTTGTAGTGACGTCTCCAGAAGGCTTTAAATCTTCTGACATAGCCTGTTTTACTAGATTTTTTCTTATCACTTTTTAATGACTACGACCTATGGCAACCATACGTTCTACAGCTTTTCGAGCTTTTCTAGATATTATTTCAGGTATAAGAATTTCATTGGTTTCCTTTTCAAGGCAATCTAATACTTTAGGTAAGGTAATTGTTTTCATATGTGGACATAAATTACATGGTTTAATGAATTGAACATTTGGATTATCAACTTGAACGTTATCACTCATCGAACATTCTGTAACTAGCATAACTTTGCTTGGTTGGTTATTTTTAACATATTTACTCATGCCTGAAGTTGAGCCAGTGTAATCAGAAGCTGCAATAACTTCAGCTGGGCATTCGGGATGAGAAAGAATTACAATTTCAGGGTTTTGTTTTCTTATATCTTTAATTTCTTGTGCACTAAATCTTTCATGTACAATACAAGTACCAACCCAAGATATAATTTGAACTTTTGTTTTTGTTGAAACGTATTTTGCTAAATATTGATCAGGTAAAAATATAACTTTATCTACACCTAACGACTCAACTACTTTAACTGCATTGGCTGATGTACAACAGATATCTGATTCAGCTTTTACATCAGCTGATGTATTTACATAAGTTACAACAGGCACACTTGGATATTTTTCTTTAAGCATTTTTACATCTTTTCCCGTGATTGATGAAGCTAAAGAACAGCCGGCACCCATATCCGGTAACAAAACTTTTTTATTTGGATTCATTAATTTTGCTGTTTCTGCCATAAAATGAACCCCACATAATACAATAATGTCAGCATTCGTTTTTTCTGCTTCGACAGCTAAAGCCAATGAATCAGCAGCTATATCAGCAATGCCGTGAAAAATTTCTGGAGTTTGATAGTTATGTGCTAGCACAACTGCATTTTTTTCCTTTTTTAACATATTGATTTTATGAATTAATGGAGCGTGAAATGCCCATTCAATTTCAGGAATAACTTTCGAAACCTTCTGATAAATCGGATCTGTTGTTTTTCTTATCTCAATACTTAATTCCATAAATAAAATCTATCAACTTGCACATAAATTGTCATTCATTTATTCTGACGCATACGCGGCTATGCTGGAATTGGTAGACAGGCTTGGTTGAGGGCCAAGTGGGGTTTCCCAGTGAGAGTTCGAGTCTCTCTAGCCGCACCACTTCGCACATGTTCCATTCCATAAGTGTAGGATATTCCTATAGAGAGTCCCCGTCAAATAAATTTCATTTGCGCTGAAATTGGAGTCGAAAACTCGAGCGCAAAAGCGAGCGCAAATATGAGTCACTTTGACTCATGTAGCGCTACGCACACAGCTTTGCTGTGCGCTCCGCGCGGACTCCAAAAGGAGTCTCTTTTAGTTTAGGAATTTGAATCTTTTTAATTCTTTAAGTCACTAGACTGATTTAACATCTTCAATCTAACCTTTAGTTCTCTATGCAAGGTTCAAGCAGATAATAAATACTTGATAGAAAAAATTATAAAAATTCCAGACTTAAGGGAATCGGTATTCTTTAATACAGAAACCTCTGGACTGACTCTACTTCGACAAACTGATCAAGAACATTTTAGGATCCCGGTAGTGTTGAAATACTGATAGATTCTAGGCAAAAAGAAGTTAGGTTACGGTTACCTCTTTATCAACAAAATGTCATACTAAATTAATATATTTTAATACAAAAAATAATTTCTAGCACGGCATAATGTTTCATCATTTTCACGATGATAAATTACATAAACAAGGACAAGGAAGTATTAATAAAGACGATTTTTATAAGCTTGTAAAGTTTATTGGACGTAGAAATATTATAGGCGCAGAAGAATTTTTCAATAGATTTAAGGAAAATAAACTCAAACCAAAAGATGTCTGTTTTACTTTTGATGACGGTATTAGGTGTCAATATGATGTTGCTTTACCCGTGTTGGAAGATTTAAATATAAAAAGTTTTTTCTTTGTTTATTCTTCTTTATTTGAGAATAAGCCAGATCTTTTAGAGGTCTATAGATATTTTAGAACAAATTATTTTGAGAACATAGATCAATTTTATAATTTATTTTTTGAAAAGCTTGGCTTAAAATTATCGAATTTTTTTAATCAAAACAAAAAATTAATAGAAAATAAAAAAAATAAATTTCCTTATTATTCTATTAACGAT
>CATMHL010000024.1 GCA_950068185.1 uncultured Pelagibacteraceae bacterium
AGCGTCTTTGGTTGTTTGGGCAATTAGAGATGGTAGAGATGCAACTATATCAATTCAAAAATATTTAGAACACAAGCAGAATAAAAGTGTGAAAGCAGCATAATTATGAATCTTTATAAAAAAAATTTAAAAAAACTAACTGAAGCAGGTGCATACTACCCAAGCCTTGAACATGATGCTTGTGGAGTTGGTCTTGTAGCTTCAACGGAGGGAAAAAAATCAAGAAAAATAGTTGAATTTGGAATTCAAGCTCTAAAGGCTCTTTGGCACCGTGGGGCAGTGGATGCTGACGGTAAAACCGGAGATGGAGCTGGAATTCATATTGAAATTCCAACAGATTTTTTTAAAGAAAGGATTGAGAACTCTGGCCGTCAACATGATGGTGGAACGATTTGTGTTGGAATGATTTTTTTGCCCCGCAATGATTATAGCACTCAAGAAAAATGCAAAACATTGATTGAATCAGAACTTTTGAGCAAAAATTATTATATTTATAGATGGAGGCAGGTTCCAATTAATACCAGTGTGCTTGGAGTTAAAGCTGAAAGTAATCGACCTGAGATTACACAAGTAATCTTTAAGTCAAACAATAAAAATTTAGCCGGAGATGATCTTGAAAGAGATTTATTTGTTGTTAGAAAAAAAATAGAAAAACAGGCCAATATATTACGACTCAAAGATTTTTATATTTGTTCTCTTAGTTCACGTTCGATTATTTACAAAGGAATGTTTTTAGCAGAGGCATTATCCGAGTTTTATCCCGACTTGATGGACAAACGATTTATTTCTAGATTTGCAATTTTTCATCAAAGGTATTCGACCAATACTTTTCCGAGCTGGGATTTGGCCCAACCTTTTAGAACATTGGCCCACAATGGTGAAATTAACACTCTAAAAGGAAATATTAATTGGATGAAAATTCACGAGCAAGATATAAACAGTGAATTTTTTGATGATATTGAATCATTGAAGCCGGTTATTACACCTGGCAATTCAGATTCGGCGGCTCTAGACAATGTATTTGAATTACTAGTGAGGTCGGGAAAGTCGATCCCATTAGTAAAACTTATGCTTATTCCAGATGCTTGGTCGAAAAGAAGAAAAACAGTTTCAAAAGCTCATCAACATCTATTTAATTTTTTAAATAGCATAATTGAGCCTTGGGATGGGCCTGCAGCTATTGCTGCAACGGATGGAAAATGGGTTATTGTGGCTACAGATCGAAATGGACTTCGTCCCTTACGTTATACGCTATCCACAGATAAACTTTTATTTGCAGGATCTGAAACCGGCATGGTACCAATCTCAAATGACAAAGTAGTTTCTAAAGGAAGACTTGGACCGGGACAAATTATTGCTGTTAATTTAGACCAAGGGAAAGTTTTTAATAGCAAAAGTATTAAAGATTATATCTCAAAAGATTATAAAAAATATAATAAACAAATCATTGACCTTGATAAAAAATTTAGTATTTCAAAAGAAAAATTTATTTATTCTGGTGATGAGTTAAGACGTAGACAATATTTAGCTGGGATGAATATTGAGGACTTAGAACTTATTTTACATCCAATGGTAGAAGAAGCAAAAGAGGCCGTGGGTTCTATGGGTGATGATACACCTGCTGCAGTGTTATCAGATAGGCACAGACCCCTATCGCACTTTTTTAGACAAAATTTTAGCCAAGTTACAAACCCACCGATTGATTCGCTCAGAGAAAATGAAGTGATGAGTTTGAAAACTCGTTTTGGAAATCTGGGAAATATTCTTGATTTAGAAAATTTAACTAAAGACAACATTCACGTGTTGGAAAGCCCAATTTTGTCTAACTCACAGTTTGAAAAATTTACAGTGTTTTTTAAAGATAACCTTAAAGTTTTAGATTGTACATTTGACGTTCAAAATAATTTAAAAAAAAGATTAGACCAATTATGTTCTGAGGCTGAGATTACGGTTAGGGAGGGGTGTAAACATTTAATTTTGAGTGATAAAAAAATTTCTGAAAAAAAGACAGCAATACCAATGATCCTTGCGCTTGGAGCAATAAATTCAAAGTTAGTTAATTTAGGCATAAGAGGTTTTGTTTCGATTAATGTTCAGACAGGCGAAGTTCTAGATACTCATTCTTTTGCAGTTTTATTGGGAATTGGAGCGACAATTATTAACCCTTATTTGGTCTTTGATTCAATCTATCAAAGATATGAAAAAAAACTATTTGGGAAGTTTAGCTATGAGGAATGTATTCAACGGTACATTAAATCCGTAGATAATGGCCTATTAAAAATTATGTCTAAAATGGGTATTTCAGTTTTAAGTGCCTATAGAGGTGGATGTAATTTTGAAACAGTGGGGTTAAGTAGAGCAATTGTAGCTGAATATTTCCCAGGAATGATATCTCGAATATCGGGTATCGGTATTTTTGGAATTGAAACAAAGATAAAAGAACTGCACAAAAAAGCTTTTCAAAAAAACGTATCAATTCTTCCAATCGGTGGCATTTACAAATACAGAAAAAATGGCGAAAATCACCAATATCAAGGTCAGCTGATTCATATGCTACAACACGCAGTGACTACCAACTCATATGAGACTTATAAAAAATATGCTCAAGGCATTTATAATTTGCCTACAATTAATTTAAGAGATCTTTTAGCTTTTAAAAATTTAGGTAAACGAGCCAGCATTAATGAGGTTGAATCGGTAGACAGTTTAAGAAAAAGGTTTGGAAGTGGAAGTATGTCTCATGGGGCTTTGTCAACAGAAGCCCATGAAACTTTAGCAATTGCAATGAATAGAATTGGGGCTGCTTCCTGTAGCGGAGAAGGAGGAGAGGATCCAAAAAGATTTATTAAAATGAAAAATGGTGACAGCGCCAATTCAAGAGTTAAACAAATCGCTTCGGCAAGATTCGGAGTAACTATTGAGTATTTAAATAATTGTAACGAAATTGAGATAAAAATTGCTCAGGGCGCTAAACCTGGGGAGGGAGGCCAGCTGCCTGGTTTTAAAGTATCAAGAGAAATTGCAAAGTTAAGATTTTCGACTCCAGGAGTTACTTTAATATCACCACCCCCTCACCATGATATTTATTCTATAGAGGATTTAGCTCAGCTTATTTACGATCTTAAACAAACTAATCCTAAGGCAAGAGTGGGTGTTAAGTTAGTGGCATCAACTGGTGTTGGGACAATTGCCGCTGGTGTTGCAAAAGCAAAAGCAGATGTAATTTTAATTTCGGGACATTCAGGTGGCACAGGTGCTAGTCCACAGACAAGTATAAAACACGTCGGAATTCCTTGGGAGATGGGGCTTACCGAAGCTAACCAAATTTTAACCTTAAATGGTCTTAGACATCAAGTAACATTGAGAACCGACGGAGGTATAAAAACTGGTAGAGATGTAGTGACAGCAGCTATGATGGGAGCAGAAGAGTTTGGAATTGGTACCACTTCTCTAGTGGCAATGGGATGTATTATGGTACGTCAATGTCATTCGAATACCTGTCCAGTAGGTGTTTGTACTCAAGACTTAAATTTAAGAAAGAAATTTACTGGAACACCTGAAAAAGTTGTCAATTTATTTACCTTTATAGCTCAGGAAGTTAGAGAAATTTTGGCGGAGTTGGGATTTAAAAATTTAAACGAAATTATTGGAAGAACTGACCTTTTAAGACAAGCAAGTATTGGTACATCCGATTTAGATGATTTGGATCTTAATCCACTGTTAGTTCAAGCTGATCCTGGAAAAAACAAAAGATATTGTGAATCCAATTTAATAAATAAAGTTCCTTCTACCCTAGATGAAAAAATTTATGAGGATATAAAGAATTCTATTACTCAAGAAAATAAAATTAAGTCAAGTTATAAAATTAAAAACACTCACAGAGCTGTGGGAACACGTTTATCACATTACATTTTTAAAAAATTCGGCAACAAAGGTATTAAAGAAGATATAGTTGAAATTAATTTATCAGGATCAGCTGGTCAATCACTTGGAGCTTTCGGAATAAAAGGCTTGAAGTTAAATGTTACTGGAGATGCAAACGATTATGTTGGAAAAGGGCTTTCAGGAGCAACAATCGTTGTTAAACCTCCTATAGAGAGCAATTTAGCTAGTAATGAAAATACCATTATTGGCAATACTGTACTTTATGGAGCAACTTCAGGTAAACTTTTTGCAGCAGGACAATCCGGAGAAAGATTTGCTGTTAGAAATTCTGGAGCAGAGGCGGTGATCGAAGGATGTGACTCTAACGGATGTGAATATATGACAGGGGGAACAGTAATTATTTTGGGTAAAGTTGGCGATAATTTTGCAGCGGGAATGACCGGTGGAATGGCATTTATTTATGATCCAAATCAAGAATTTGAAAATTATGTAAATCCAAATTCTGTAATTTGGCAATTGCCTGAGACTGATTATTGGAAAAATTATTTACAAAAATTAATTAGCGAACATTATGAAGCAACACAGTCCAAAATAGCTTACAAAATATTAGAAAATTATAACGATGAAGTAAAAAATTTTAAACAAGTTTGTCCAAAAGAGATGATAGATAGGTTATTAAATCGTTTATCATTAAAAACAAAGATTTCAAAAGCAGTTTAATCAAAATGAATGATCTTTGATTATTTGATTTAATTCATTACATATCTTTTTTAAATCACTTTTTCTAGACAAGCTGTGATCACCATTTTTTATTTTAACTAATTTTTTTTTAGATTTCTTAAAAATTTTGAAAATTTTTCTTGAAAAATTTACAGGTACCACTTCATCGTTTGTTCCATGAAATAAAACGATAGGTATTTTTAAATTAATTTTATTATTTAAAACTTTATTTTTTCTTCCATCTAAAATTAACTGTTTAGTTAGCGGATAAGTAAAACCACCATGTTCAAGATGATAAATTTTTTTATTCATTATTGTTTTTTTTATTTTTTTGTTGAATTTTTTCCACATAAGTTCTTCTAGAAATTCTGGGGCTGAAGATATACCAATAAAGCCTTTTATTTTTTTGTAAAAAAAAGGAAATAAATTTAATGCTATCCAACTTCCCATACTTGACCCTATAAAAATTAAATTTTTATCTTTTTTAGTTTTTGATTTGATTAATTGTTTCGCGTCATTTGTCCATTTAGATATATTTCCTTCAACAAATTTACCAGTTGATTTGCCGTGACCTGAGTATTCAAATTTTAAAAAGTTTAATTTCCGTTTTTTGCAAAATTTTTGAATAGCAGTAGGTTTTGCGCCAATCATGTCAGACATGAGGCCATGAAAAAAAACTATTGTAATTTGGCTCTTTTTTTTAATGAATAAATATTTAATTTTTCTTTTATTTGAAGTTGTAAAATATTTAGATCTTTTGTAGTTCATTTGACATATTATAGTATTTCAAAATAATGAAAAAAAAAATCAAAGTTTTACAGGTTATACCTAGATTAGGTTATGGAGGCGCAGAAACAGGCTGTTACGATTTGGCTCACTTTCTACCTGAGCAAGGTTACAAATCTTATATTGCTACGAGCGGAGGAGAATTACTTAAATTTATTAATAAAAAAAAAGTAAAAATATTTAAGCTACCAGTTCAATCAAAAAACCCTATTTTAATTTTATTTAATGCAGTTATAATTTCTTTTATAATACTTGTTTATAATATTAATATTGTTCATGCTAGAAGTCGTGCACCAGCGTATTCTTGCTTCCTAGCAACAAGATTTACATTTAGAAAGTTTGTAACTACATTTCACGGTACCTATAATTTTAACAATAAGATTAAAAAATTTTACAACTCAATTATGGTGAGATCAGATTTGGTTATAGCAAGTTCAAATTTTATTTTTTCTCACATTAATGAGCACTATGGAAATTTTTTTTTTAAAAAAAAAAAAAAACTTTTAGTAATTTTTAGAGGCATTAATACCAATTATTTTAATCCTCAGAAAATTTCACCAATAAAACTGGATAAATTTTCTGGACAATATAATATAGATAGAAATAAATTTATTATTTTATTACCAGGTAGATTAACATACTGGAAAGGTCAAAAAATATTTATCGAGACAATTAATTTGCTTTATGAAAGAAAAGATATACCACCTTTCGAAGCAATTATTCTTGGAAGCGATCAGGGAAGAAATGTTTATAAAAAACGACTCCTTGGCTTGGTGCAACAATATAGATTGAATAGAATAATTAAATTTATTGATCGATGTGAAGAAATGCCAGTTGCTTATGGAATTGCAAACTTAGTTTGTTCTTGTTCTTCTGAACCAGAAGCTTTTGGACGTGTTGCTGTGGAGTCTCAATCAATGCAGATCCCAATAATTGCTAGTGACATAGGAGGTTCAAAAGAAACTATAATTAATGGTAAGACGGGCTATTTATTTAGAAACAAAGATTCAATCGACTTGGCCAATTTGATAGTTACGGTAATGCAAAAAGACTACAAATCAATAAAATCAATTGGTTTTGAGGGTAGAAAAAATGTGTTAAAAAAGTTTGATGTTGATAAAATGTGCCAGAGAACCTTTACTGAATATAAAAAATTGATAGAGTTATCCTAACAAATGCCAGCTATAAAATTGTCAGATAGTAAAAAGATTCCATTTTCAAAAAAAATTAATGGTTTTGAAATAACAAATAAAATTAGCAAGTCTTTAGCTAAAGAAGCTTGTATAATGAGCGTAGATGGAGAACTAAAAGATCTAAATTTTTCAATTAGTAGAGATGCTCAGGTTAAAATAATTACAGCAAAAGATAAAGAAGGTTTGGAGGTTATAAGACATGACGCGGCCCATGTATTAGCGATGGCGGTGCAAGAATTATTTCCCGGTACACAAGTAACTATCGGACCAGTCATTGAAGATGGTTTTTATTATGATTTTTCTAGAAAAGAGGCTTTTACAAGTGAAGATCTTAGAAAAATAGAAAACAAAATGAAGGAAATAATTGATCGTGATGAAATAACTAAAAGAGAAATTTGGAAAAGGAATGAAGCAATAAATCATTTTAAAAAAATAGGAGAACATTATAAGGCAGAAATAATAGAAGATATTTCCAAAAACGAAGAAATTTCTATTTATCATCATGGTAAATGGCATGATTTATGTAAAGGTCCACATCTTCCATCCACAGGAAGAATTGGCAAAGCCTTCAAACTTACGAAAGTTTCAGGAGCCTATTGGAGGGGCAATTCGAATAATGAAATGTTGCAAAGAATATATGGTACTTGTTGGCGTAATAAAAAAGAATTAGACGAGTATCTTTTAAGATTGGAAGAGGCGGAAAAAAGAGATCATAGAAAGCTAGGTAAAGAAATGGATTTATTTCATTTTCGAGAAGAAAGTCCAGGCGCAGTGTTTTGGCATCATAAGGGTTGGACTTTATTTCAAACTCTTGTTGGTTATATGAGACAAAAACAAAAACAAGCAGGTTATAAAGAGATTAATACTCCAGAAATATTAGACAAAACCTTATGGGAACAATCAGGTCACTGGGAAAAATTCGGAGAAAATATGTATACTTCCGAAACGCCTGATGAAAAAACTTTTGCGATTAAACCAATGAATTGTCCAGGATGTATACAAGTATTTAATCAGGGACTTAAAAGTTATAGAGATCTTCCTCTTAAGCTATCAGAGTTTGGTAAAGTTCATAGATATGAACCCTCAGGTGCTTTGCACGGTTTATTAAGAGTTAGAGCTTTTACCCAAGACGATGCCCATATTTTTTGTACCGAAGATCAAATTACTGACGAATGTTTGAGTGTAACAAATTTAATATTAGAAATTTATAAAGATCTTGGATTTGAAAATGTCTTACTACAATTTTCTGACAGGCCTAAAAAAAGAGTAGGAGATGATAAAGTTTGGGACAAAGCAGAAACTGCATTACTAAAGGCAATAAAACAATCAAAGCTAAAGTGTGAAATTAATAAAGGTGAAGGAGCATTTTATGGACCCAAAATAGATTTTGTACTAAGAGATGCCATTGGACGAGATTGGCAGTGCGGAACTTTACAAGTAGACTTAAATCTTCCCTCAAGGTTAGGATCTTCCTATGTTGCGAGAGATGGGTCAAAAAAAGTTCCTGTAATGCTGCATCGAGCTTTATTTGGTTCTTTAGAAAGATTTATTGGAATTTTGATAGAGCATTATGCTGGGAAACTACCATTATGGTTAGCTCCTTTGCAGGTTGTGGTTCTTCCAATTTCCTCAGAATTTGATAATTATGCAAAAAATATATTTGAACAATGCATTAAAGTGGGTATAAACACCGAGGTGGATTTAAAAAATCAAAAGATAAACTACAAAATTAGAGAACACTCATTATCTAAAGTGCCGCTATTATTAATTTGTGGTCAAAAAGAATTTAATGATAAAACTGTTACAATTAGAAGATTAGGATCAGAAAAACAAGAAACTCTTTTGCTTGATCAAGCGATTAAACAAATATCTCAAAAAAATAAATTTCCAATAAACTAAGTGGCATTTCAGAAACAAAATTATTTTCAAAGAAGAACTAAGCCTAGAGGCCCAAGAACAAATGAGAAAATTCGCGCAACGCAAGTTCGAGTTATAAACAGTGATGGAAAAAACCTTGGAACTCTTTCCACTCAGGAAGCAATAAATATAGCAAAACAAAAAGGTTTAGATTTAATCGAAATTTCACCAAAAGCTAATCCTCCGGTTTGCAAAATTATTGATATTGGAAAATATAAATATGATTTGCAAAAAAAAGCGAACAAAGCAAAAAAGAAACAAAAAACTGTCAATTTAAAAGAAATAAAACTTAGACCAGTTACAGAAATTCACGATTACAATTTTAAGATTAAGAACGCTCAAAAATTTTTATCAAAAGGAGATAAAGTTAAATTTACAGTTCTATTTAAAGGAAGAGAAATGCAGCATACACATTTAGGTCATGAACTAATGCAACGTATTATTAATGACACTAATGACCTTGGAAAAGTTGAGGTGCAGCCTAAGTTTGAAGGTAGGCAGATCATTATGATAGTCCAACCATTATAATTTTATTGTAAATCAAATGTAAAGTTTGTATAAACTGCATTAATTTTATGCCAAAGTTAAAAACTAAAAGTTCAGCAAAAAAAAGATTCAAATTAACTGCTAAAGGTAAAGTTAAAATGCCTCAAGCAGGTAAAAGACATGGAATGATTAAAAGAACAAATTCTCAAATAAGAAAACAAAGAGGCACTACAATTATGTCCAAACAAGATTCGAAAATTGTTAAGTCATACATGCCATACAGTTTAAGAGGTTAAAATGACCAGAGTAAAAAGAGGAGTTACTAGCCATGCACGACATAAAAAAGTTTTAAAGCAAGTCAAAGGTCAATATGGAAGAAGAAAAAATACTATACGTGTTGCAAAACAAGCCTTGGAAAAGGCAATGCAATATGCTTATCGAGATCGACGAGCAAAAAAGAGAGAATTTAGATCTTTATGGATACAAAGAATAAATGTTGGTGCGAGAGCTGAAGGGATAACCTATTCTAAGTTTATAAACGGCCTTAATAAATCTGGAATTAAGCTTGATAGAAAAATTTTGGCAGATATAGCCTACAATAATCCAGAAGTATTCAAATCTATTGTAAAAAAAGTACAATCCTCCCTTAACTAATAAGGGAAGATCCCCCTTAACTAATAAGGGAAGATCCCCCTTAACTAATAAGGGAAGATCCAAAGAAGAAAACTTTATTTCAAAAATTCAATACATGAATAAACTTATTAATAACAAAAAAATTTATGCAGTTATAATTTGTTATAACGCTGCACCGGTTTTGGCAGAAACATATAAGAAAATAGATAAGGAGCTTTTTGATAAAATATACTTTTTTGATGATAACTCTCCAGACGGATCTGCAGAGATAGCAAAGCAATTTGATTGGATAGTTATAAAAAATGAAAAAAATCTAGGACTTGGAGGTAATTTAAAAAAAGCTTTACAAACAGCTTTTGAAGATGGCGCAGATTACGCGATAGAAATTCACGCTGATAATCAGTATTCACCTAATGAAATTATTAAAGCTAAACAAAAATTGTTGGATAATTATGATTTAATTATTGGTTCTAGATTTCAAAATAAAAATCCTTTTATTAAAGATGGTATGCCTTTTATGAGATACATAACAAATAAGTTGATGAGCTTAATGACAAATTTTCTTTGTGGAATAAAGTTAACAGAGTTCCATACAGGATATAAAATTTTTAGTAAAAATTTTTGTGAAAAGGTGCCTTATAAAGAAAATTCAGATAATTATCTTTTTTCATTTGAAATTATATTACAAGCCGCTTTTTTTAATTTGAAATATGGTGAAATAAGTATTTCTTCCTCTTATAAAGGATATCGTCAAAGGGGAGGATGCAATTATTCTAATGGATTCATTTATTTACTGGGAAATATTAAAACTATAATATATTTTACTTGTTTTTATACGTTCCAGTTTATGGAAGCCCCACTGGCCACGAAGTCGTCCCTGGCCTCGGTGCTCTCCAACCGCGGGGACGAACCCCCAGTGCTTGCCACGCACTCTTGCCGGTTCCCGACCATTTTTATTATTACTTTATCTATTTGCAGCTTAAATCGCAAGTAATCAAGGTTCTAAGGCAAAATTATTAATCCGCTTCATAAAGGAGGCAAA
>CATMHL010000025.1 GCA_950068185.1 uncultured Pelagibacteraceae bacterium
ATATTTTTTCCAATTTCTTCAGCAATACCCCAAGCAAAACCTGCTGCTTTAGAAGCGCGCTTCGATGTTGCGTCAATTTCGCTAAATGACTGCATAATTAATGAAGTGAATTATAAACCCAAGTATCATTTGAAAGCTTCATTTCATGAGGTAAAGGTGCTCCTTGATACATGTTGATTCTAAGCCATTTATCCGATCTAGGATCAAATTTTACAGCTCCAAAAAAAGAAAGTTTTAATCGTAGCATGTCTATTGGCACCAATGTAGCGCTGATCGTATTATCCTGAATTTCAGAATATGGAAATTGCTCGACAATAAATGCTCTTCTAACTACATGTCTTACATCGTCGTTATTTAATAAAAATTCTGCGACCGTGTCCGTTTGTTTTGCTTTTAGTACTTTTTCATAAAGAAGTTTGGTATCCCTTGCTATAGCTAAGGGCTGTTCCAATTCAGAACCAGATTCTTCATATCTGTTTGCTACTCTTGGTTCCTCCTTATTTTTTGATATAAACCAAAAGTTAGCAGTACTATTTTTTTTCTTAAAATCGATTTCAACAATTGATTTATAATTATTTTCTATAATTATTTTAAGATCTGAAACTTTTCTGTGTGCAGGGATGTTAAAGTATTTTTCTTCTTCTGAACTCATATTATTAATTAAAGGATCAACAATCTTGTCGTAAGGTTCCATCATCATAGATACAATGTATTCAATACATTCTTCTCCAAGGTTTTTTTCGACCCAAATATAAATTTGATTCCATAAATAATTAATTTTTGTAGAACAGTCACTTTCTTGATATTGAGTAAATTTACTCAAATCGGATTTTAGAGATTCAATTTTATTAATTTGAAATTGGCTGTCAGTTAACCATGTATTAATGCTCGATTTAGATTTATCAAAACAATCCTTAAAAAGGTTAAAATCATCGATATAAACATTTTCTATAGATCTAATTTCCTTCAAGGCTTTTTCTCTACAATAAATCCAGTTATGTAAAAGTGTTGGATGATTAACGATAAAAGGCGCCATTCCCAAGCCCGTTGAATTTCCAATGCCTAAGTTTCTTGCAATATCTTCGTCTAACTTAATCGCTTTATTAGGATTCTTAGATTTTGCAATATGATTGACTTGATCAAAAGTAAACTGACGAACAAGGTAAACCAACATCATTTCTAATCTAAAAGGACCACAAATCTCTTTTCTATCTTTGATTCTAAAGCGATCAGCAAGGCCAAACTTTCCTGAACCATAAACTGCAGTTGTCCGATATAAATAACCCACTTTACTTAATAAATCTTTATCTGGCTGTCGACCTTGGCTTAAAGACTCTACTACGTGTTCGAAAGCTCTTACTGATTTATTTGCTCTAGATAAAGTAAGCTCTTTATAAGATACCCTCCCTATTTCTTGCTTAGGAACGTTGTCTCGAAGACGATCTATATCTTTTTTAGTTGGAACTCCATCATGCAAAACAAACGCTGCATCCCATTTTGTAGCAATCACCCGATCTGATCTTTCGTGAAGCTCTATATGCTGTGCAAAGCAAACCAATGAATAATTTCTTCCATTTTTTTCAAATGAATATATCGCAGTACCGTAACCATTTTTATCAAGATCGAATAAATTTCTTTTATAATTCCACTGTTTAAATTCTCTTATAAAACTTCTAAGAAATGATAATTTAGATTGGTGGAATGATCCTAGTCTTGATAGTTTCATCACGACTGATGGATCTCTAAGTTTGATATTAGGTTTGTTCAATTGTTAATACCTCGGTAAAAATTATACCAATTATTCCCCAGTATGTCATTTACCTCGGTTTCTTGAAATCCTACTTTCTTTAAACCTTGTTCTAAATTTTTAAAACCTCTAGCATCTTCAAACCATTTAGGTTGTTTTGGAAAATGTGGATTGCTTGAACTACCCTCGCCATAATCCTTTGTTTTAGTCCATGTTCCATTTCTCATCCATTCAACAACAGAATTAGGTTGTCTTATACAAAGATCCGATCCAATCCCAATATGTTTAACACCCATAAGTTCTGTAGTTTTTGCAGCCATTTCACAAAAACTTTCTAAAGTACAATCAGAAGTATCTTTCAAATGATGAGGATATAAAGAAAGACCTAACATCCCTCCAGAATCTGCTAGAGCTTTTAAAAGTTCATTTGATTTATTTCTTTTTGCCGCAAACCAAAAAGATGGATTTGCATGTGTAATCGCTATGGGTTTTGAAGATAAATTGATTGCATCAAAAGTAGATTTTTCGGCTGAATGTGACATATCTACAACCACACCTACTCTATTCATTTCTTTTATTACTTCTTTACCCATTCGTGTGACACCACTATCATTTTTTTCATAACATCCTGTAGCTAATAAAGATTGATTATTATACGTAAGCTGCATAAATCTTGCTCCCAAATTATGAATCTTTTTAACTAAACCAATATCATCTTCTATTGGGGAGCAGTTTTGAAAACCGAAAAATATTGCTGTCTTCTTTTCTTGATGAGCTTTTTCAATGTCTTTAAATGTTTTTCCGTGAAAAATTAAATCTTTGCAAGATTGAAAGTGCTTGTTCCATGTCTCAACATTTTTTTTAACTTCATTAAAATCTTCGTGGTAAGCAATGGTAACATGCACTGCGTCTAATTTTGCTTCATTGTTAACCTGAAATATTTCTTTAGACCAATTGCAATATTGTAGATTATCTATTCGATAATTTTCCATTTTTATGAGTTAATGTATTTTATTTTTTTGTCCACGGTGTTTTTGTATCCGTGTACCATATCTTTGTGTAATTCTATCAAAAATAATTGCCAAAGCTACAATTGCCAAACCATTCAGTAAACCTAATGCTAGATATTGATTTGAAATAGCTCTTAAAATGGGGACTCCTAAACCTCTAACACCAATCATAGAAGCAATAACCACCATAGCTAAAGCCATCATAATGGTTTGATTCACCCCAGCAAAAATAGTCGGAAGCGCTAATGGTATTTGTACATGTTTTAATTTTTGAAATTTTGTTGCTCCATATGATGTGCAAGCTTCTAAAGTCTCTTTATCTACCTCACGAATTCCAAGATTAGTTAAACGTATAATTGGAGGAACGGCATAAATACAAACCGCAATGAGTCCTGGAACTTTACCTATACCCAAAAGCATTAGTATAGGAATCAAATATACAAAACTTGGAATTGTTTGCATCATATCTAAAATTGGTAGAATTGCTGTTTGTACACGGTTTGATCGTGACATTAATATTCCAGCAGGTATACCAGCTAGAATACAAAGCATTGTTGCGACAGTTATAATAGCAAGTGTAGCCATAGTGTCTTTCCACATACCAAAGTATCCAATTGCAAGAAAAGCAATTATTGAACCAAGGACCAGTTGCCACCTTCTTGATCCTATCCATGCTAAAATAGCTATTACTAAAATAATTATTGGCCAAGGAGTGTTTAGTAATAATTTTTCTAACCAAACTAAAAAAAATAATAAGGGTTGAAAAAATGCTTCAAGAGCATCACCATAAGTTCTAGCAAAAGTTCTAAAAGATAAATCTATAAATTTTTTAAAATCCCGCAACGATTGTTGCTCCATTACGGGAAAAGAATCAAAAAAATCCATTTTGTAACCTAGAATTCCTTAAATCAAAACGAGCCCACTAAAAAAGTGGGCTCGTTAAATAACTTTTAATTAAAGACTTGCTTTGATTTTTTTAGCAACACTAGAAGGGACCCATTTAGTCCAAATTGCTTCTTGTGTTTTCAAAAATTCAATCGCTGTATCTGCGCCGTCAGCTTGGTTATCAGCCATGTAAACAAGCATAGCATTCATCACATCTCCAGGATATGTACGCTTCTTCAAATATTTCATAGCTTTTTTTCCAGCAGTTTTTTTGAAATTATCTGTAACTACTGTATTAACCTCTGATTCTGTCCAAGCAGATGGTTTTGGATCTGCACACTCTTGTTCAGGTTTAACTATACAACCATCCCAATTTTCACTTCCTGCAAATGGCACTCCAAAATCTACAGGCTGCATATTGTATTTACCAATAATTGAAGTTGGACTCCAATAATAGCCAAACCAGTTTTTATCTCCTTCTGCTGCTTTAGCTATTGAGCCGTCAAGTCCTGCTGCGGATCCTGGATCAACTAATACCCAACCTTTTTTTTCCATTTCAAATGCTCTGTAAAGATTAGCATTAGCTAACTGGCAACCCCAACCGGCTGGGCAACCAACAAATGCACCTTTTGAAGGATCTTCTGCGTAAGGAAACAATTCTGGATGATCCAAAATATCCAAAGCTGTTTTTAATTCTGGATGTCTTTTAAGAGTACCAGGTGTAACCCACCAACCTTCTCCAAGACCTGTGATCGGCGCCTTGTTTGCTATGTGCAAGCGACCTTCTGCTACAGCTTTCGCTAAAGGAATAGCTACTGCATTCGCCCATTGCTCAGCAGCAACATCGGGTGCGCCCTTTTCATTCATCGAAGTAAATGTTGGCATAGTTGCGCCAACAATCAATTCAATTTCACAGCCATAACCTTTTTCTAATATGACCTTATCAACATTTGCCATTAAATTGGCAGATGCCCAGTTCATATCGGCCATAACGATCTTTCCACAAGCTGCATTAGCTATTCCACCAAACGAAGTGAAACCTAAAGCAATCACTGCAGAAAGTATTATTTTTTTAAATGTATTCATTATTCCCCCTTACATTTATTTTTGTAAAACAATTGAAACATATACGTAGAATTAATGAAACCCCTTAGACAACTCATAGTTGTAAATTATTTAGTTTTAATCGGTAATATTTAAAAAATTTAATTAATTTTTCATTTTTCCACCATTGGCATCATACAAAGGTCTATCAGTGACATTGGCCAAATAAAGTTTTCCGTTTATTTCGATATCTAAAGTTGTGTTGTGCTTAGATAATTCTATAGGAACATAACCAAGGGCCATGCTTTTTTTAACATGATGTGCGTAACCTCCCGACGTAATGTAACCCACGCACTTTTTGTCTTTTAAAATTGCCTCATCGTTTGTTACATCAATATCTTCTGTATCTATAGTCATAGTAACAAGTTTTTTTTTAGGACCCTGTTTTTTTTCACTTAATGTTGATTCTTTACCAATAAAACTTTTATCCCAATTTATAAAAGTATCTAATCCAGATTCTACTGCAGTAAAGTCAGGTCTAAAATCCATTGTCCACACACCCCAATTTTTCTCTAATCTTAAGGACATTAAAGCTCTACTGCCATAGAGTTTTAATCCTAGATCTTTTCCGTTAGCTTCGATTTCTTCAAATAATTTTAATTGAAATTGAGGTGCTACATAAATTTCATATCCCAGTTCTCCTGAAAAAGATATTCGGTTTAAAATAGCTGGAACTCCTCCAATAAATGTTTCTCTAGTATCTCTAAATTTTAATGCTTCAGTTGATACGTCGTCTCTAGAAATTCTAGATAACAATTTGCGTGAGTTAGGACCTGAAATGGCAATGCCATGTAAATCATCAGATCGATTTTTATAGTTTACTCCCTCTTTTGGCAAAAATTTTTCAAACCATCTCCGATGCATTTCTTGAACAGCACCAGATCCAAAAATCATAAATCTTTCTTCGTTAAAACAAGCAACTGTTAAATCTCCATATAATTTACCCTTTGAAGTTAACATGGGTGTAAGTGCAATTCTGCCTGGCTTAGGTATTCTTCCCGCCATGATATGATCAAGAAATTTTCGTGAATTTACACCAGTTATCTCGTGTTTTGCAAAATTTGCTATTTCAGTTGCACCGACCGCATTTCGTACTGCCTCAACTTCGGCCGCAACATAATTATGTGATCTTGAACGTTTAAAAGTTGGTTCTTCATGAGCGTCTTTTGTATTTTTAGCAAACCATAAAGCATTTTCTAATCCAAAAGCATCTCCCATAACGGCACCTCTTGCAACTAGGCGATCATATAAAGAAGTTGTTTTCTGCTTTCTTCCTTTTGGTAAGGTTTCGTTTGGAAAAGTCATAATAAATCTTCGTTCATAATTTTCTGAAGATTTTATGGTTCCATAATCTGGTGATGCATAATTTCCAAATCGTGCCACATCCATTGCCCATATATCAATTGAAGGTTCTCCATCTATAATCCATTCAGCAATACATTTACCAACACCTCCCGCTTGGCAAAAACCAGCCATGACACCAACTGCGACCCAATAATTTTTTATACCCGGGACAGGGCCAATTAAAGGATTACCGTCAGGACCAAAAGTAAAAGGACCGTTAACAATATTTTTTATTCCAGCCTTCTCCAAAGCAGGCATTCTTTTAAATCCAATTGCTAGACGATCTTGGATGTTCTCCAATTTAGGATCTAACAACTCATGACCAAAATTCATTGGAGTTCCGTTTACTTGCCAAGGAGTCGACTTAGGTTCGTAGGTGCCAAGCAACATTCCATATCCTTCCTGTCTAAAATAAATGTTTCCATCAAAATCTGTTCCGACTGGTAAGCGTGTTCCGCTCCCTCTTTCTTTAATTTCCGGAATAGTTTCAGTGATTAAATAATGGTGCTCCATTGGTTGAACTGGTAAATTAATTCCAGCTAATTTGCCAACTTCTCTTGCCCATAATCCCCCGGCATTAATTATAATCTCTGCATTAATATTTCCTTTTTCTGTAATAACGTCCCAAGTTCCATCTTTTTTCTGATTGGTCTTTAAAACAGGAGTATTAGTATAATATTTTGCTCCATGTACTTTCGCTGACTTGGCATAAGCATAGGTTACTCCCGATGGATCGACCTCACCATCTATTGGATCCCAAAGAGCTGCGATATAATGTTTTGGATCAATTATAGGATTCTTTTTTACCACATCGTCTAAAGAAATAAATTCTTGATCCAGGCCCATGTATCGTGCTTTAGAACGTTCTCTTTTTAAGTAATCATGCCATGCTTCATTTGAAGCAAGATAAAAACCTCCGCTAGGTTTAAATCCAACCGACTGACCAGAAGTTTTTTCAATTTCTTTATAAAGATTAATGGTATAAGCCATTAATCTTGAAATATTTGGATCAGATGAGATTACATGTACATTTCCTGCAGCATGCCATGATGATCCAGAAGTTAATTCTTTTCGTTCTAAAAGAATACAGTCTTTTAAACCAAATTTAGCTAAGTGAAAAAGTATGGAACAGCCAACGACACCACCACCAATAACAACTACTTTAGCGTGCGTTTCCATTTAGTTATTCTTTTAATATTCTTTTGCGTGATCAGTATAAATTTTTTTTAAACTTTTATTAGATCCGTGAACATAGTGTTTACTCATGTCAGGATAATATTTGTAAGAGATTGGTTTTCTCCCAAGTGCAACTGCCATTTCTCTAACATGATGAGGCGAAGCCCCGCAGCAAATTCCAATAAAATTTATTTTCTTAGATGCGCACTCTTTAGCAAATTCAGCCATTTCAAATCTATTACAATAAAGATTATCCAGAGCCACTGGAAACGCATTACCTCCGGGAATACAATCGCAACCAGGATCAGTTTGATTTAAAAATCCTGGCTCTTTTTCTGTTGTTCTATAAGGAACTGGTAACCCCGCAACATGACAAGAAACCTTTTTTCTTATTTTATTCAGCAGTTTCATTGTCATTTTTGGTCCTCTAAAACAATTTAAGCCTACAACATCTGCCCCATTATCTTCTAAAATTTTACATGCATCTTCCGGAGTATAACCGTCCCTAGTTTTGTCGCCTTTTTTTATAGAAAGATTAGATACTGCAATTAAGTCTACATCTTTAATGGTTTTAAGCGCAATTTTTGCCTCTTCTAACCAGGTAATGGTTTCGGCAACGATAAAATCTACTCCGGCTTCTTTGGCCCACGCAACTTGTTCTTCAAACATTTTTTGACAGTCAATATTAGTTTTTTTATCATTTGGATCGTAAATATTTGTATTTGCTACATCTCCGCAAACTAATAAATCTAGATCTTTAAATTCATTTCTAGCATCTTTAGCAATTTTTAAAGCATTTTTTTGAAGAGGTTCAAGAAGATTTTCTTTTCCAATTATCCTTAATTTTTCTCTATGGCCATAGTAAGTGAATGCTTGCACCACATCAGAACCTGCTCTTATAAATTCTCTATGTAATTGTGAAACTACTTCTGGATGTTCTAAAACTACTTCCGGAACAAAAGCACCGGCTTGTAAATATCCTCTTCTTTCCATTGCAAAAAGATATCCTTCCGCACAAAGCACAGGACCTTCATTAAGTCTACTTATTAAATCTTTACTCATGATTAATTATTTAAAACAAATTTGAGCTAACCATATTTTATTTGAATTGAAAAGAATATTGTTTAACACTTACGTCGATTTTAAACTATGAAGAAAGACGTAGACAACAAGCTTGATATTTACAAACTCACAACATCAGAAGAGTTACTAAAATATTATCAAGATTGGACAAAAAAAAATAAATACAACCAGGACATGGTCAATTGGAAATATACTGCGCCACAAGAAACGGTATTAGTTCTAAAAAAATATGCACTTAATAATAAGTGCAAGATATTGGATGCAGGCTGTGGAACTGGACTTGTTGGCATTGAACTAAAAAAATGTGGTTACTCAAATATTGATGGAGTTGATTTTTCTCAAAATATGCTAGATCTCATACCGCAAGGCATTTATAAAAAAATTGAAAAAGTTGATTTAAATAAGCCTCTTAAATTTAAAACTAATATGTATGATGTCGTAATGTGCGTTGGTACATTCACTTATGGACACGTAAAACCTCAAGCTTTAGATGAACTAATTAGAATAACCAAGAACGGAGGTTTAATTTGTTTTACAATAAATGAAGGCATATATGAAGAATATGGCTTTGACAATAAAATAAAAGAGCTAACAAATAATAAATTGTGGAATGTAAAAGAATTTTTTAAGTCAGATTATATTGTCAATAAAGATGTAAATGCTTGGTTATGTCTATCTGAGATTACAAAATAAATCGTTTACAAAAAACATTAAACTCCAATGTAGCCAAATTCTAATGCAGCATCAGTAATATGATGATAAAATGATTCTCCAAAGCTTCGTAGTGTAAGCAAGTTAAACGTATCTGGATTATTACCAACAAAATCAACTACAATATTAATTCCGTGAAAAACGGTACCGGCACAATTATTATTTTCAAATTCATTAAAATTAAGTGGACATCCTTTTTTTAATATATCTTTAGCTTGAAGTCCTTTAATTTGTATTATTGTCCTTGAATGAGAAATATCCGTTATAGCAAAGTTGTCACTGTTACATTTTTCTTTGATTATTTCGACAATATTTTCTTTTCTAGAAATAACTAACCAGGTACTTGGCGCACTCCAAAGAATTCTCGTTTCTTTATTCGATGAAACTTTTGGGCTTTGTAAAGAAAATTCTAAACCATCAATCTGTATACTGCTTAACTGAACTTTTGACCTTTTATATTGAACAATTTGAACAACCGTTAAATCTTTTACTTCTGAAATTTTAAGTAAATCACTTTCATTTTTCTTGTGATGATCCCCAAAAAGACCCTTTTTATGAATAGATTCTAAAGGTGTAATAGCTGTCATGATCTTACTCTCTCTCCTTTTGAATCAACGTAGTGTGAAGATACTATTTCTACTTCAATGTTTTTATTTTTTAATGGAGAAACAGCGTAAAGTTTTTCTCCTATTCTTTTCTTTCCATCTTTAAGAATCGCTAAGGAAAAAGGATTGTTGTATTCTACACTCCAACATGAAGCTGAAATATGTCCCAGTTTTGGGTTTGGCAAGGATGCATTGCTATCTCTAACCAAATGGGATCCTTCTGGTATCATTGATTTTTTATCTAAAGGAACTACACCAACAATTTTTTCTCTATTAGGATTTAAAAATGCTTCTCTATTTAATGATCTTTTTCCAATAAAGTCTTTCTTCTTACTTAACATTCCCTCAAGAGAAAGGTCAGAGGAAATAACTCTTCCATCTATTTCTGATCCAGCTACGTGCCCCATTTCTATTCTTAAAGTTGAAAGTGCTTCCGTTCCATAAGGTTCAATATTCATTTCTTTGCCAAGCTCCACTATTTTTTCCCACATAAAAATCCCATAACCAGATTCAACGTTTATTTCGTAGGCTAATTCTCCCGAAAAAGAAATTCTGAAAATTCTTGCTGGAACACCAAACAAATCGGCTTCTTTATATCCCATGAATGGTATAGCTTCATTTGAAACATCAATATCTGGAAAAAGTTTTCTCATCAAGTTTCTTGAATTGGGTCCAGCTAATGCAGCTCCAGCCCATTGTTCGGTTGTGGACAGGACATTAACATCTAGTTCTGGCCAAACTACTTGTAAATAATATTCTAAATGAGCTAAAACATTTACTGCTTGGGCAGTTGTTGTAGTCATATGAAAATGATTTTCTGAAATTCGAGTTGTAGTACCATCATCAAAAACAATGCCATCTTCTCGAAGCATTACCCCATATCTTGCTTTACCCACCGGTAATTTCATCCAGGCATTTGTATAAACTCTATTTAAAAATTCTGCAGAGTCTGGGCCTTTAATGTCTATTTTTCC
>CATMHL010000026.1 GCA_950068185.1 uncultured Pelagibacteraceae bacterium
GACCAAAATAGAGTTGTAAATATGAGTAAAATATAAGCAATTGTATTTTTTGACATCAAACTCAATCTCCTAGCTAAATCGAAGTGAGCTGTAAGGAGTTAAATCTAAGTTGGTATCTTCTCCCGCAATCATTCCGGCAACAATTTTTCCTGAAATTGCCCCCAAGGTCCATCCAAGATGATGATGGCCAAATGCATAAAATAAATTTTTGAAATTTTTGGATGGCCCTATAACTGGTAAAAAATCAGGCAAACTGGGCCTAAATCCCAGCCATTCATCATAATGTTCAGTCAGTTCTGGAAATAAATATTTTGCACTATTTACAAGATTAAGGATTCTTTTTTTACTTAATGGATTATCTAAACCACCAAATTCTACCGTTCCTACTACTCTTAATCCTTGTTCCATAGGAGTTATTCCAAAACCTCTATTTAAAAATATTACAGGTCTTGATAGCAAATGATCGTGTCCTTTAAAATGAACATGATAGCCTCTCTCGGTGTCTAATGGAATTTTTTCGCCTACTTGGTCGGTTAATTTTTTCGAAAATGCACCACATGCAACAACAGCTTTTTCAAAAGTATAAAATTTTAAATCTGTTTTTATTACTGGTTTATTATCTGATGAAAAACTAATCATTTGAACATTTTGTTTCTCAAAACAACCTCCTCTTTTTAAAAACGAATTAAATAACTTTAGCAAAATTTTTTTGGGGTTTCTGGCATGTCTTGCATTAGGATACAAAACTCCACCATGATAAATTTTTTTAATGTGCGGTTCAAGATCATGAATTTCATGTGGGGTAAGTAATTGCTGCTTCACTCCCAATTCATTTCTAATATCAATTTCTAATTCCCTGCTCTTTAAATCTTTGTTGTTCCAAAAGTAAATTATACCTTTGCTTTCCACTAATCCTGAAATATCAATATCACCGAAAAGTTCATCGTAAGCCGGTAAAGCCAAATCTAAAATTTGATGCATATACTTAGCTGTGTGCATCATATTTTTTCTACTACAATTCTTTATAAATTTTAAAAACCATGGAATCATCTTGTGTATATAATTCCACTTTAAAGCTAATGGTCCGGTCGAACTTAATAACATTGAGGGTATATCAACTAATATATCCGGTCTATTAATTGGTACAGACGCATATGGTGAAAAATGGCCAGCGTTACCACAGGAAGCAGAATCTTTGCCTGGGTCATCGCGATCCATGAGTGTTACCTTAAAACCCTTTTTAATAAGACAAAGTGAAATGCAGACGCCTTGTATTCCTGCTCCAATAACTCCAATTGAAGATTTTAACTCAACACCTTCATTCATAATATTCTTGGTTATATATTATATGAGATCTAAACGGTACGGAGCAGATTTATACAGCCTCTTTATGCTGCGTGACAGGAACTTCTTTTGGTTTATCAGGACTTTTTTTCTCAACAATTTCTTCTATGGTAATATCTTCTTCGGTATCTGTTTTTCCAGCATTTACCCTCTTAATATAACCATCAATGTCTGCGCCCTCTTCTGTTTTCAAAGTATTCTTAAAAAAAATATCGCCTTTAATTACCGCACTTTTTCCGACTATTACTGTGTCAGCTGAAATTTTTCCCTCTACATGACCACTGATTTCTATTTTAGATGCTTCTACTAAACCTCTTACTGATCCAGTTTCCGTTATAGCTATTTCTGAAACAAAAACGTTTCCGTTAATCAAACCAGAAATATCTATAGACCCTGAAGATCTTAAATCACCTTCCAGCTGCATAGTTTCCCCAACTTGTGAACGACCGCTATGATTAAGCTCTTTTTCTTTTTTTTCAGCACCACGCAAAGTTTTAAACATCTATCCGATTTAAGCACAAAAAACTTACTTTGAAAAACAAAAAAATGAAATGATTTAACGAAAAAATACAATCTTAGGTTGTTTTATTGAAATTGTCCTTCTTCTTTTTTTTATTTTTATTTATTATGTTACGACGTACGGTAAATTCTACAACTCATTACTATACCTAAACCAATCATCATTGAGAGCATTGCTGAACCTCCATACGACATAATAGGCAACGGAGCTCCCACTATTGGTAGCAAGCCTAGTACCATCGACATATTAACTGTAACATAAAAAAAAAATGCAGCAGCAAAGCCAAAACAATATAGCTTTGCAAAATCACTTTTCGATTGGATACCAATTGCAACAATTCTATACATAATCAGTACATAGATTAATAATAAAACTATAGAACCAACAAAACCAAATTCTTCTGAAAATAAAGTGAATATGAAATCTGTGTGTTTTTCTGGTAAATAATCTAGGTAGCTCTGACTTCCTTGCAGGAAGCCTTTTCCAAAAATTCCTCCTGATCCCACAGCAATTTTAGATTGAATTATTTGATACCCAGCTCCTAAAGGATCTCTTTCAGGATTAAAGAAAGTTAAGATTCTTGATTTCTGATAGGGTTTTAAAAACGATACTCCGATTGGAATTAAACAAATTAAAATAAAAAATGAATATAAGAAAAATTTTATTCTAAGGCCTGCGAGCCAAATTACTGCAAATCCTCCAAACGCAATTAGTATAGCGGTTCCCAAATCTGGTTGTGATGCAACCAAAAAAACGGGAACAATTAAGGCAAAAAGGGGTAAAACAATATGTTTTATATTGGAAACATTTTCTAATGGAATTTTATAATAATATCTTGCCAAAAAAATAATTAAGGCAACCTTCATTAATTCAGAGGGTTGGAGGTTAATAAAAAATAAATTAATCCAACGTTTTGATCCCGAAGCGGTAACACCATAAAAGTCAACAGCAAATAACAAGATGAGAATTATAAAGTAAAATAAATAAGCAGATTTAGACCAAAACTGAATCCTAAAAAAAGCAACTATTATAAAAACTGTAAAAAAAATGACAAATCTATAAAGATGACTTTGAGTATAATAACTAAATTTTCCTTGCTCGCTAGAATACATTGCAAAAAGGCTAATTACTCCTAACAGTAAAATCAAAAAAATTAATGGGAAATCTAGGGCTAATATTTTATCTCTAAAACGCAAATTGCTTTTTTGAAAATGTTGTTTTATCATTTTTTAAACCTCTTGAAACAGATCTGGTTGATATTTTGTTCTCAACTGTTGTCTGTCTAAAACTTTTTTTATTACTTTTTTTGCAAGTGGCGCAGCTGCTGAGCTACCTGCTCCACCATGCTCTATAACAACACTAAACGCATATCTTGGATTCTTGTAAGGTGCAAATGCGGTAAAAAGAGCATGGTCTCTTCTTTTGTAAGGTAAATCTTTTTGTTTTATTTTAAGTTCTCTTTCTTCCTCAGTGATAGATCTTATTTGAGATGTGCCAGTTTTTCCTGCAAAGATATATTCTGGCTTAACATGTCTTGATCTGTAAGAAGTGCCCATTGGTTCATTGGTTGCTCCGAATTGAGCATCTAGAACAAATTTAACATTTTCTTGATTCCTATACAATTGTCCAAACTGTTCTCTCGAAGCATCTGTAGTAGATTGCAAAGCTTGTTCATTATAAATTATCTTCGGTTTAATTTTATATCCACCGTTCGCTAATTGAGCAGTCATCAGACAAAGTTGTATTGGGGTAACCTGAAAATAACCTTGACCGATACCAGCAAGTAAAGTTTCTCCCAATAGCCATCCTCTTCCAATATTTTTTAATTTCCATTTAGTCGATGGAACAAGCCCAGTTCGTTCTTCATCCAAAATATCAAGAACTTTGTTTCCTAGCCCAAATTTATTAGCTGTTTCAGCTAGACGATCGACTCCTAATCTTCGTGCGACTTCGTAGAAATAAATATCGCAAGATTGTTTAATACCTTCTCTTAATCTTAAAAATCCATGACCTTTCTCTTTCCAACAATGATATGTATGACCATAAAGTTCAATCACTCCTTTACATTCAGTCGTAGTATTAGGACTAATAACATCATTTTCCAATGCTGATAGTGCAACAAGTGGTTTAATGGTCGAGCCTGGCGGATAAAGTCCTGCTATAGATTTATTGATCAAAGGTTTTTTGTCATCATTGATTAAATCTTGCCAATCTTTGGTGTCTATACCATGCACAAACTTGTTTGCATCAAATGTGGGACTAGATACCATGGCTATGATATCCCCTGTATAAATATCCATGACACAAATCGATCCACTTTTGTCTTTTAGTAATTCACTTGTAAATTGTTGAACATCTATATCTAGAGTTGTTCTATAATTTTTACCGGCTGTTCCCTCTACAAATTTTAGTTCTTTAATTCTTTTACCGTAAGCATTAACCTCAAATCTTTGAAGTCCAGGCTTTCCGATCATGTCTTCATTTAAAGACTTTTCTAAACCATTTTTACCCGTCTTCAATCCAGGAATATTGATTTTCCTTAATAATGCGCTATTTTCCAAATCTTTTACACTTACTGCTGAAACGTATCCTATGATGTGAGAAAAGGAGCCATCTTCTATATATTTTCTAGCTATAGAAACTACAGGTTTTATTCCTGGTGTTTCGTGCAAAAAAAGATTCAATCTAGAAAACTCTGACCATGATAAATTATCTGAAATTATTATAGGTTCCCAAGGTTTACGTTTTTTTAATCTTTTTATTAAATTAGATTTTTGTCGCTCATTAAAATCAATTATTTTTGATAGTCTAAAAAAAAGTTCTTCTAGATTGGGCACATCCTCTGGAATCATATGTAATTGGAAAACTTGGGAATTTTTTGCAATTTTTTCTCCGAAATAATCTTCTATTATTCCTCTTTGAGGAGGCATCTTCCATTCTCTTAATCGATTTTTGTCTGATAATGATCTCCATTTTATATTTTCAGAGATTTGTAAATAAAACAGACGACAGATAATACCAATAAAAACTGCTATCTTTAGCGAAGATAAAATAAACATTCGTCTGGTGATTAGTCTTGATTTATTTTCAAATGTTTCTGAAAAGCTGCGCATAGATTAGGATTTCGATAAATTTAACATCATTGAAAAAATTCCCCACAAGATCGGATAAAAAACAAACGTAAAGATGGAATTTTTGAACAAGTATAGATAATCAATTGAATAGTTTGAAAAATATAATGAAAAAAAATAAATAAAATTTGCAAATAATAAAGCCGGAATAAAACTTATCCAATCATTTACTAATGTTACCCTCACAGTAACAACTCTTATATATGCAGCTACTGAGGCTATAATTAATAATGATAAAGCATTAATCCCTAGTGGAAATCCAAAAATAACATCGCTAATTATTCCTGATAAAAATATATAACCATAGCCCAAGATTTGAGGTTTTCTCAGGACCCAATAATAAACAAGAATATAATGAACGTTGATTGAAAAAAATTTTAAATCAACTATGGAGTTTCCGCTTAATGAGATAAAAAAAAGTAATAAAACCGGTAATAATTCAAAGAATTTATACTTAATTTGTTTATAAATATAGGCCATAAAAATTATTTATTCTTGCTTGCTGCTCATAAGATAATATTTATAAAAGTTATTTGACTTAGATCAGAAAATAATAAAACCTTGATAAAATTATTTTCTATTATTACTTCACCAATGGGAATGCCTGGAGAGAAAATTCCCTCTTGTCCCGATGTATAAACTTTGTCACCATTTTGAATAGTATGTTTTTCCGGTAAGTACTCTAAAGTTGGTTTATTTCTTCCATGACCACTTAGGATAGCATGATATGCCGACGGTTCAATTAGGACAGAAATTTTACTATTTAAATCTGAAATAAGTAAAACTCTAGATGAAAAGAAATTTACATCAACTATTCTTCCGATAAAATTTTTTCCATCTAAAGCCGCCATACCATTTTTAATACCCTTATTGCTTCCAATATTAATAACAAAAGAGTTCAGATACGGACTTTGTTTATCCAGCATAACCCTTGCACTTACAAGATTAGAGCTTGAAGCTATTTGTTCTTCAATTAATTTTCTTAATTGAGTGTTTTCCAATTCTAAAAAATCTGTTTTAGATATATTATTTTTTAATTCCTCATTCTCTTTTTTTAATTGACTGTAATTACTATACAGATTTACGTGCTCTTTGACATAATCAGTAAAATTACCAAAACTTTTTGATGGAATAGAAACAGCTATGGAACCTCGATAGATTATATCCTTAAGAAAAATTCTAAAAAAATTAAATGGCTTTGTTTCTATTGTTTCAATAAAAATAAATATAATTGAAAGAATTATAAGTACAAATAATGAAAATTTTTGTTTTGTTCCCTTGTCTATTAGAGCTGAGCGAATTGCTATGCCAATATCCTCACGATTTGTATCCATAATCCATTATCTACAAAAATCTTAATCTACCAATAGAGTAGAAAATGTTTCTTCATGCTCTAGAGTTTTTCCCGTTCCAAGAACGACACAGGATAATGGATCTTCTGCGATAACGACTGGCAATCCTGTTTCTTTTGTAATCAATTTATCTATGTTTTTAAGAAGAGCCCCTCCTCCAGTGAGGACTAAACCCATATCAACTAGATCAGCAGATAATTCTGGTGGTGTTTTTTCCAAGGCGTCTTTAATTCCTGCCACAATTTGATTTAATACGGGCCTTAACGCTTCTGCAGTATCTTCCTCTTTAAGCGCTATTTCTTTAGGAGTGCCTGACCTTATATCTCTTCCTTTCATTAGATAAGTGCTTCCACTTGTTGGTAAAGCTGTACCTATTTCCTTCTTAATTTTTTCTGCACTAGCTTCTCCTACTAATAAATTAAATTGTTTTCTCATATAGGCAATTATACTCTTATCCATTGCGTCACCTGCCACTCGCATCGAGTTAGCGTAAACCACTCCACCTAATGACATGATTGCAATCTCTGTTGTGCCACCACCGATATCAACTACCATAGATCCAGTTGCATCAGAAATAGGAAGTCCCGCTCCTATTGCTGCCGCTATCGATTCTTCTATTAATTGAACACTTCTTGCTCCAGCAGCCATGGCAGAATCTTGAATAGCTTTCCTCTCAACTGGAGTAGATCCTGTTGGTACTGCAATTATTACTCTCGGATTTGCAAAAGCTCTTTTCTTATGAACTTTTTTTATGAAGTGTTTTATCATTTCTTCGGTAACTACAAAATCAGCAATTACACCATCTCTTAAAGGTCTTACCGCCGATATATTTCCAGGTGTTCTACCTAACATTGTCTTTGCTTCATCCCCCACAGCAAGAACAGATTTTTTTCCCTTATCATCGATTATCGCTACAACTGATGGCTCGTTAAGGACTATTCCTTGTCCTTTAACATATACTAAGGTATTAGCTGTTCCTAAATCTATGGCCATATCTGTCGACCAAATCTGGGTTAACTTATCTAATCCAAATTTAAACATTTATATTCCTTTCATATTTTTCTGCTCATACTCTTCAGGAGCAGTTCTTTTTCTTTTTATTATCATCTTATTTAATGCATTTAAATAAGCGTTAGCTGAGGCAACAAGAGTATCTGTATCAGCCGCTTGACCTACAGTTGTTTTACCTTTTTCCTCAATTCTTACGCTCACAGTAGCTTGAGCATCCGTTCCTTCGGTTACGGCGTGCACTTGATATAATTGAAGTTTTACTTCGTGCGGGTATAATTTTTTAATACATTTAAAAATAGCATCTACTGGACCATCTCCTGTCTCTGTTGCTTTTTTAATTTCTCCATAAACTTCTAATGTCATGTCCGCCCTTTGTGGTTCTCCGGTTCCAGCAAGTACCTTAAGAGATTTTAAGACAATAACATTTTTTTCTTTAATTAAACTATCATCTACCAAAGCTGCGATGTCCTCGTCGTATACATGCTTTTTTTTATCCGCAAGTACTTTAAATTTACCAAAAGCGATTTGAATTACATCATCGGTAACACTCATATACCCAAGATCAGTTAATTTTTCCTTAAAAGCATGTCTTCCAGAATGTTTGCCCATCACTAAAGAAGTTTGTTTAACACCAACGCTTTCGGGAGTCATAATTTCGTAAGTATTTCTATTTTTAAGCATTCCGTCCTGGTGTATTCCAGATTCATGCGCAAAAGCATTTTTTCCAACAATTGCTTTATTAAATTGAACAGGAAAACCAGTAGCGTTTGATACAACTTTTGATGCTTTGCTTAATAATTTTGTATTTATTCCTGTTTTAAATGGCATTAAATCATTTCTAGTTTTCATTGCCATTACAAGTTCTTCAAGGGCAGCATTACCAGCTCTCTCTCCTATACCATTAATTGTACACTCAATTTGTCTAGCTCCTGCTGAAACACCGGCCAAAGAATTTGCAACTGCTAAACCCAAATCATTATGACAATGTGTTGATAGAATAGCTTTATCTATGTTTGGTACTTTATTAATAAGTGTCTCAATTATTTTTTTAAATTCCGAAGGAACAGAATATCCAACTGTATCAGGTATATTAATCGTTTTCGCTCCACATTTAATTGCAAGTTCAACAGTCTTACACATAAAATCCATATCTGTTCTTGTTCCATCTTCGCAAGACCATTCTACATCATCTGTAAATTTTCTTGCGTAAGTTACATGTTCTTTTATTGCTTCAACAACTTCTTCAGGTGATTTATTTAATTTATGCTTCATGTGAAGCGGGCTCGTTGAAATAAAAGTATGAATTCTAAATCTTTTAGCTGATTTTAATGCCTCGTGACACGCATCAATATCTTTTTTTATATGTCTAGATAAACCACAAGGAATTGATTTTTTCAAAATTTTACTAACTTCCGTAACAGCTTCAAAATCACCAGGTGAAGCAATTGGAAATCCTGCTTCAATGATATCAACACCTAATTCATCAAAAACTCTGGAAATTTCAATTTTCTCTTCAAGACTCATAGATGCACCGGGAGATTGTTCGCCATCGCGCATCGTTGTATCAAATATATAAACTCTGTTTTTGTCGGTCATCATCCCTCTAAATTCGTTACTTTCGTTATGCAATGTACAACCTAAGCGATCTTTATGCAAAAGATTTTTAGTTTTAATAACAAAAAACTAAAAAAATTACTAATTTTTTTCTTTATTGACTAATTTGTTCTTGCCAATCCAAGGCATTAGATCTCTTAGCTTCTTTCCCACTTTTTCTATTGGATGATCAGCAAGTTCTTTTCTCATTTTTAGAAAATTTTTTTGCCCATTTTTGTTTTCATCCATCCACTGCTTAGCAAATTTTCCCGATTGAATATCTTTCAAAACTTCTTTCATTCTTTCTTTAGTTTTTGAATCTATAATTTTTTTTCCTATTATATATTCTCCGTACTCAGCTGTATTGGAAATAGAATAATTCATATTTGCAATACCTCCTTCATAAATCAGATCTACAATTAATTTTACTTCGTGCAAACATTCAAAGTATGCCATTTCGGGCGGATAACCTGCTTCAACTAATGTTTCATATCCATTTTTAATTAACTCAACTAAACCTCCACATAAAACACTTTGTTCTCCAAATAAATCTGTTTCACATTCATCCTTAAATGTAGTTTCAATTACTCCAGATTTACCTCCCCCAATAGCACTTGCATATGAAAGTGCTAAATCTTTTGCTTTACCTGAACTATCTTGATGAATTGCCATCAGACAAGGGACGCCTCCGCCTTTTTGATATTCACTCCTTACTAAGTGTCCTGGACCTTTTGGAGCTATCATAAAAATATCAAGATCTTTCCTGGCATTAATAAGATTAAAATGAATATTGAGCCCGTGAGCAAAAGCTAAACTTGTTCCCTCTCTCATTCTTTGCTCAATATGATTTTTATAAATTTGAGATTGCAACTCATCAGGAGTCAACATCATTAAAATATCAGCCCATTCAGCTGCGTCGGACAGAGACATAACTTTCAGTCCTTGTGCCTCAGCTTTTTTTTTACTCGAAGAACCCTCTCTTAACGCCACGACAACTTCTTTCACCCCGCTATCTTTTAAATTTAAAGCGTGAGCATGTCCTTGGCTTCCAAAACCAAAAATTGCAATTTTCTTTGATTTGATTAAATCTACATTTGCATCTTTCTCGTATAACATTTTCATAAATATTTCCTTTAACTTTGTTTGTAAATTTCTGATCCTTTGGTCATTGCCACCACTCCTGTTCTTGATGCGCTAGCCAACCCAAGAGGTTGCAGTTTCTTTATTAAATCATCAATTTCTTTCTTCAATGCAGAAACTTCAAATACAAAAGATTTGTCCGTTTTATCTAAAAGAGCATACTTGTATTTTTTACATAATTTTTTAGCCTTTTCTAGCTGCTCTTTTGAGGAAACAATTTTTAGTAATACCATTTCCCTCAATAACGTTTTTTTATTACTTGGAAAATCAGCTACCTTATGAACCGGAATAAGTTTTCCTAATTGAGACCTTATTTGTTGAAGCACTTGTGGTGTTCCTGATGTAGCAATAGTTATACGAGATATATTCTTTTTCTTGTCCACTTCTGCAACCGCAAGTGAATCAATATTATA
>CATMHL010000027.1 GCA_950068185.1 uncultured Pelagibacteraceae bacterium
TGCAAAAAAATCAAAAACAAAAATTATTCTAGCACTTTAAAAAAAAATCATTGAAATCGGTTGAAAACTCGTGATTCTACATTAGATTAAAATTTGAAGGGATTCTCACATTTTTTTGCTCCAAATCATGAAAAAGCCGCCCCACGATTTTCCCAAATCCTGGACGGGGCCGGGGGTCTGAAATTGATTGAAAAAAGTGATAAACTTTAGAATACTCGTTCTCAGCGAGTTTTTGGAGTTGAGAGCTCAGATTTTACAGGGAGGTCGGTCTGTATCGATATTTTGTAAATCTGGTGAATTTTAGTCTTTTTCATCAAAATCTGACGTGGATTTCTGAAAACCACCATTATTTTAGGTATTCACCTTCATACAATAGATAATGCATCATTTTGTGTATGTTTTGAGTCACTTTACTTTGAAAAATGTGTTTTAAATAGTTCGTGTATTTGTTTAAATCGTTTTTAGTCTTTTCTGAGGTGTATTTTCTAAAATTAATCAAATAGCATGTCATAAGAATAAACCAGATAACTCATTGCATATCATTAAGCTTAGCTCCCTTGTCTTCCAAGTAGTGGAGTAGGTGTTCCCTTTTGTCCGCCAGACTGTACTGATCCCCCACGATTCCGGTACCCGTTCCGTCCAGTGATTACAAATATTTGGAAATCTCTCTAAACCGAACGGTTTTAACATGGTTTATTAACAAGCACTGGCTCCATCATACCATTAGATGGGGGATCCAGTGGAACCATTTCCGGGACTGACACCGAGTTCCGATCGGATCTCTATATTTTAGAAAATCCACATTAGAAAAGATCAAAATCCACGTCAGCAAAGACCAAAATTCACAAGTATTTTAAAACTATTATTTTAGAACTTTTTTGTGAAATATAATCAAAATCCGATGAGTTAGAATTATAATTATAAAGACAAATATTAAATTAAAAAATTATTTTAATAGTCAATTTGAAGAACTCAAAACGAGTATAATTCCAGGATTAATTAAAGCATATCGTAAAAGTTATCAAGAAATAATTACTCTTGATAATGGTTTGCAAACTACTCCACCTAAAATTTTGACAAAAACGTATGATAGACTTGCTAATTTGGAGTCGCCCTTACTTTTTAAGACTTTTAATAATATTATTCTTTTTAGATAACAACTTTCTATCAATTCTAGGCATTACTAATTTTGTCATATAAATATATTACAACCTAAAAGCTAATCGGTCAAAAAGTTAAGATAAATTATTTAAGTATTTTATCTATTTTTTCGATAGCTTTGCTTATATTTTCTCTTGAAGTAGCAAAATTAAATCTTACGTTAGCTGTAGCAAATTTTCCAAATGCGGTCCCAGGTATTATAGCAACTCCAGCTTCTTGCAAACATTTATTTGTAAATTCTTCGCCATTCATTCCAGTGCCTTTAACACTAGGAAATACAAAAAAAGATCCGCCGGGCAAACTACATTCAACACCTTTTAAACTTCTTAAACCATCAACTATAAGTTTTCTTCTTATGGTAAATTCACCCATCATATCATGAAGATGGTCCTCGGGCCCGTCTAAAGCTGCAATTGCACCATATTGAGCTGCAGTATTCACACATGAATGATTATTCACACAAAACTTAAATACATGCTCAATTAATTGTTCTGGCCACACGCCCCAACCCAAACGCCATCCAGTCATAGCATAAGTTTTGCTCCATCCATTAAGTACAATAAGTCTGTCATAAAGATCGGGATAATTAAACAAAGTTGGGATTTCTTTTTTATCAAAAATCAATCTATCGTAAATTTCATCACTTAAAATTGTTACATGAGGAAAATTTATTAAACCTTTAGCAAGCTTATCAATTACAGTTTTTTCGGTAAAACTACCTGTTGGATTATTCGGATTGTTTAAAATTAACAATCGAGTGTTTTCATTAATTAAAGACAAAATTTTATCAGGATTAATTGAAAAATCTTTATTTTCAGCCAAGTTAAAAGGAACAGCTTTTGCTCCAGTATAGTTGATCATTGATTCGTAAATAGGAAAACCTGGATCCGGATATATAATTTCAGCACTTGGTTCCCCAAAAAAAGAAATGGCATAATGCATTGTAGGTTTACCGCCAGGCATAATGACTATTCTCTCGGGACTTATATTTGCATTATATAGACTTTTAATTTTTCTACTGACGGCTTCTCTACATTCAATTATTCCATTTGGCAAGGTATAACCGTGATGACCATCTTTTAAAGCTTGAATTGTAGCATTAACAGCGTGCTTCGGAGATTTAAAATCAGATTGACCTAAGCTTAAATCAATAATTTTTTTTCCTTGTTGCGCTAATTTTTTTGTTTTTGCAAATATGTTATAGACGGCCTCTGTACCAAGTCTATTTACACTTTTTGCAATTTTCATTTTTAATTTTTTCTAAATGCAACTTTAGATCTGTTAAGATCTTTAACAGACTTACAACCCATTAATATCATGTCGCGATTTATTTCTGCTTTCATTTTTTGCAGTAGTGCTTCAACACCTTGTTGGCCAGCAGCTCCCAAAGCAAATAAATAGGCTTTTCCTAAACTGCAAGCCTTAGCACCAAGTGCTAGGGCTTTTAAAACATGAGTTCCTCTTCTAACTCCCCCATCAAGAATTACCTCTATCTTGTCTCCAACCGCATCAACAATTTCGGCAAGTTGATCGAAAGGCGCTCTTGAGCCGTCAAGTTGTCTTCCTCCATGATTTGAAATCATTACTGCGGTACATCCAATATCAATTGCTTTTTTAGCATCTTCAACTGACATGACTCCTTTTAATGCAAAAGGACCATTCCATTTTTTTACACAATATTCTGCATCTTTCCAATTCATTGCTGGATCAAATTGTTCGTTGATATAATCAATTACCGATTTATCTATGCTAGTACCTTTTTCTGTCATATGAATAATATTTGCCAACATAAATTTTCCGCTAAAAAAATGATTAAAAGTCCAATTTGGATGTAATGCAAAACTCAACAAGCTTGATAATGTTAATCTTGGTGGAGTAGTAAATCCCGTTCTACGATCTCTTTCCCTATTGCCTGCAACGGCTGCATCCACAGTTAAACACATACTATTAAATCCAGCCTTACGACTTCTTTCGATTAAGTTATCTGTTAATCCTTTATCTTTATGAATATAAAGTTGAAATAGTTTAGGACCATCAGTTAAATTACCAATTTCTTCCATGCTAGTTGTCGCCATTGTTGATATACCAAACATTGTACCCATTTTTTCTGCAGCTCTAGCTGTAGCTCGTTCTCCATGATGATGATAAAGACGGTGCATAGCAGTAGCAGCAAGAAAAAGAGGAAAATCAATTTTTTGACCTAAAACAGTAGTTGATAAATCAACGTTACTTGCACCTGTTAATACGTTGGGAATTAAGTCACATTTACTAAAAGAATCAGTATTTCTTTTTAAAGTTACTTCATCGTCCGAACCACCGTCGATGTAATGAAAAATTGGGGATGGTAATTTTTTTTTTGCTAATTTTCTAAAATCTTCTACGTTGTGACAATCTTTAAGATTCATTTATTAATCTTTGTACTAACTTTACTTTATTTAAATTAAAAATGTTTAAGAAAGTTAAGCATATAACTATTAGCGCCAGGATTTTTATCTCCCAAACTTGCATTAGATATATGATTGTAAGACATCCCCAGATGAGTACTATCACTTATATCAAAAGACATTTGTACTTCAGTTTTAAACTCCAGAGAAGAACCTAAATCTTTACCGTCTCCATAATTGTAATAACCTGGTGCAAAACTAGGAGTGATTGTTAAAAACCCAAGTTCATATTCTGCTTGTACACCAGTATAGAGATAAATCGCATTTTTTTCTGTAAAAAAAACTCCAGATATTGGAGACAATTTTCCCAAAAAACTTTTTCTAAACAACTCATCATTCTGATGTTGTAAACCAAGAAGACCGGAAGCTTGTTTATCATCACTGAAATCAAACATACCGGTAAAGAAATTTAATTCTGTTTCATTCTTATTTATCTCTTCATCAGCACTATTAGCAAAACTGAAAAAAGAAAAACTTACTAGTGCAATTAAAAGAGCTGATGCAATTTTTCTCATAATCTAAACATATAATCATCGTCGTTAAAAATAAACAAGTTTGATTATTTGAAAAATTTACGAATGGGCTTAAAATTATGCCTAATTAAGAGACCAAGAGGGAGATGATGATTATTTTAGGTACTCTTAATCAGGCACTAAGTACTTATTAAATCTAAACTTTGTCTAAGTTTTGAAAGAATATTGTTTAATTTGAGGCAGAAATCTTTAAATCAATTTGATTGTTTAAAATAGCCAGAACCTCTTTTCCCTGTAAAAATTTCCTCAATTAATGGGTGCTTAATTGGTTCATCTGAATTATCACTAACTAAATTTTGTTCCGAAACATAAGCTTCATAAGTAATTTCATTATTCTCTGCTAGTAAATGATAAAAAGGCTGATCTTTTCTAGGTCTCGCATCTTTTGGTATTGATCTATACCATTCCTCGGAACTATTAAATTCAAAATCGACATCATAAATCACACCTCTAAAATCAAAGTGCTTGTGCTTCACAACTTCTCCAATTGAAAATTTAGCTACATTTGCTGACATTTGATGAGACTAAGAGTATGTATATTTGAAAAAAAATCAATAGAAAAAATATACCTTCAATGTCACATATGTTAACATTTTGTAATGAATAGACCTATAATTAAATTTACAGCTGATTTTGGTCCGCTGCTTATTTTTTTTATAATATATTTTAATAATGAAAATGA
This sequence comes from uncultured Pelagibacteraceae bacterium, assembly GCA_950068185.1. Lineage (GTDB taxonomy): Bacteria > Pseudomonadota > Alphaproteobacteria > Pelagibacterales > Pelagibacteraceae > AG-414-E02. The sequence goes on from CATMHL010000027.1 coordinate 4,821, forward strand.
TTTAAAAGTAGCAATACCTCCTTTCATTGTCGCAACCCTAATTGCTTTAATAGTAATTTATTTTTTAGAAAAAAGAATACCTATGGTGCCACTTGTAAGTGGTATACTAATTACTTTCTTTGGAGGCCTCACCCTCTATTTTGACAACAAAATATTCTTCTACATGAAACCAACAATTATTAATATACTTTTTGCTGCAGTTTTATTTTTTGGTAGATATTTTACTCAAAAACCTCTTTTAAAAATTTTTTTTCAAAACGCCTTTAATTTAGAAGATGAGGGGTGGAAGAAACTCAATTATCGCTGGATAGGCTTTTTTCTTTTCATCGCTATACTTAATGAAATTGTGTGGAGAACCCAATCGGAAGTTTTTTGGGTTAATTTTAAAGTCTGGGGCTTATTACCAATTAGTTTTTTATTCGCCATAAGCCAGGTACCATTAATGAATAAATATAAATTAAAATGATAATGAAACATTTAAAATTAGTTATTAATAATGGAAACAAAAAAAGAGATGTTTTCTTTAATAAAATAGAACTTCAATTAATATTAAATTTATATGCAGAAATGGTTTCTAGTGGAGAATGGAAAGATTATGGATTAACCATTACGAAACGAGAAGTTAGTTTCAATGTTTACTATAGAACATCTGAATTTCCTGTTTATAGAATAACAAAAAATTTAAAACCAAAAAATGAAAATGAAAAGTATCTAATTAAAAATGCTCAAAACAGAACTATTAATAATTCTGAAAATTTACAAAATCTTATTAAAAAAATAATTTGGAAAAAATTTAAATTAGTAAACTAAATTTATCGTCTTTGGCCGAACAATCTAAGCAACATAATAAACAAATTGATGAAATCTAAATAAAGGGTAAGTGCACCCATTACTGCTTTCTTTCCCATAATTTCACCTGAGTCACTTACCGAGTACATATTCTTAATTTTTTGAGTATCGTAAGCAGTTAATCCAACAAATATTAAAACTCCAAGAATAGATATGACAAAATGCATCATTGAAGATTTCATAAACATATTCACAATTGATGCAATGATGATTCCGATTAAACCCATCATAAGGAAAGAGCCTAATTTTGTTAAATCTCTTTTTGTAGTGTATCCATAAATACTCATTGCGCCAAAAGTTCCAGCGGTAATAAAAAATACACGAGTGATGCTAGCGCCTGTATAAACTAAAAATATCGAAGATAAGGATGCACCCATTAAAGCTGCAAAAATCCAAAAAGTCATTTGTGCTTTGGCCGCACTCATTTTTCTAATACCAAAACTCATGTAAATAACTACTCCTAAAGGTGCCAGCATCACAATCCACATTAATGCAGAATTATATAAAGCATTACCCACAGATGTTAGTCCAGTTATTGATCCATCAGGCGCCATCACAACAGATAATTTAAAAAGAAATAAAGAAATAATACCAGTTAAAAATATTCCTGAAGCCATGTAGTTATAAACCTTAAGCATATATGCTCTCAGGCCTTCATCTATTACATAAGTTTTGGCGTCTGTTACTTTTGATTGAATATTTTGTTTATTAAATTCCATAATATAGGATAAATATATTGCCATTCGAACCAATTTTCAAGATGTTCGGAAAGTATAATAAAACTTTAAAATAGTTTAACTAGAGCTATGAATTTTAAAAAATTGGGAAACACGGATCTAAAAGTCAGTACAATTTGTCTCGGTACCATGACTTGGGGAGAACAAAATAATCAAAAAGAAGCTTTTGAGCAGATGAATTATGCTTTGGATAGTGGGATAAACTTTTTTGATACTGCTGAAATATACCCCTCACCCTGTTTTGAAAAAACATATGGTTCGACTGAAAAAATAATCGGAAATTGGTTTAAAGAAAAAAAAAATCGTGAACAAGTTATTTTAGCATCTAAAATTTCAGGACCGGGTCTATCATGGGTACGTAATGGAGGCCCACAATATTCTGAGCAAAACATTAAAAAAGCAATAGAAGATAGCTTAAAAAGGCTACAAACAGATTATATAGATCTTTATCAATTACATTGGCCTGAAAGAAAAACTAATTTCTTCGGTAGACTTAACTATAAGCATCAAGAAAAAGAAGATAGCTGGAATGATTTTGAAAAAATATTAATCATATTAGAAAAATTTATAAAGCAGGGTAAAATCCGTCATATTGGTTTATCAAATGAAACTTCTTGGGGTTTGTCAAAATTTTTGGAAGTTTCAAAATTAAAAACACTTCCGAAAATGATGTCTGTTCAAAATTCCTATAATTTATTGTGTAGAACTTATGAAATAGGTTTAGCTGAAATTTCAATTAGAGAAAAAAGTGGATTACTGGCCTATTCCCCTCTTGCAGGAGGATTTCTAACAGGAAAATACAGAAATAATAATTTACCAGAGAATTCGAGACAGAAACTATTTGCAGACTATTACACTAGATACAACAAACCTAACACATCTATTGTAATAGAAAAATACTTCGATATAGCAAAAAAATTTAATCTAGATTTTGCTCAAATGTCAATAAAATTCTGTGAAATTCAAAAATTTTTAACTTCGGTTATAATTGGCGCAACAACAATGGAACAGTTGAAAATTAATATAGAAAGTGTAAATGTAAATTTAACAGAAGAAATAATAAGAAAAATAAATGATTTACAAATAATATATCCTAATCCATGTCCATAAGAATAATAAAAAAAATTTTAATTTTATCTCTATTTTGTTTTACTTGTGGAGCATTAAGCGCTGAGGAAAACTTAAAGAGTGTTGGAAAATTTAAAGATTGGGAAAGTTTTGTCTTATCTCAAGATGGAAACAAAACTTGTTTTGCGCAATCAATCCCTGTTGTAAGAGCACCTAAAAAGCTAAAAAGAGATCCATCAAGATTATTTGTAAGTTTTAGACCAGCTGAAAATATTAAAAATGAAGTTAGTGTAACTAATGGTTACGACTTCAAGTTAAAAGCTCCAGTTACTGCAAAATCTGGTAAAAAATCCTATGACTTATTTTCAAAAGGTCAGTTTGCTTGGGTAGTAGATAACAAAGATGAACAAAAACTAATTGTAACTATGAAAAAAGCTTCAAGACTTATGATTATAGGTAATTCGCAAAAAGGAAATCAAACAACGGATCATTATTCTATGATGGGTTTTACAAAAGCGTACAACTCAGCAAAAAAAAGTTGTAGTTAAAAATAAATAATGAAAAAAAAAGGAAAGATTGTACTTGCCTATTCAGGCGGTCTAGATACTTCCATAATTTTGAGATGGCTTCAAGAAAACTATAAATCTGAAGTAATAACTTATACTGCTGATATTGGACAAAAAATTAATAAAAAAAAAATCATTAGCAGTGCAAAAAAATTAGGTATAAAAAAAATAATTATTGAAAATCTAAAAGACATATTTATAAAAGATTATGTTTATCCAATGATTAGAGGACACGCTTTATACGAGGGAACTTATTTATTAGGAACATCCATCGCTAGACCCCTAATTGCAAAAAGACAAATTGCTATTGCAAAAAAATTTAAAGCTTTCGCAGTTTCACACGGATCTACTGGAAAAGGAAATGATCAAATAAGATTTGAACTAGGATATCATTACTTTGGACCAAAAATTAAAGTAATCGCCCCCTGGAGAATATGGAAACTACAATCAAGATCAGACTTAGTTATATATGCAAAAAAGCACAAAATTCAAATTCCTAAAGATAAAAAGGGAGCACCTCCCTTTTCCGTTGATGATAATCTTTTTCATACTTCTACTGAGGGAAAGATTTTGGAAGATCCTAAAAAAGCAGCTCCAGAATATATTTTCCAAAGAACTACTTCACCAGAAAAAGCTCCGAACAAACCATCTTACATAGCAATAGGATTTAAAAATGGAGATCCAATTTTTATAAATAATAAAAAACTATCTCCAGCAAAACTTTTTCAAAAATTAAATATTGTTGCTGGAAAAAATGGTATTGGAAGAGTCGACCTGGTAGAAAATAGATTTTTAGGAATTAAATCTAGAGGCATCTATGAAACACCTGGTGGTACATTACTAGCGGTAGCCCATAGAGCCATAGAGTCTATAACGCTAGATAAAAAAACTATGCATCAAAAAGATGAGGTGATGCCAAAATATGCTGAACTAATTTACAACGGTTTTTGGTTTTCAAAAGCTAGAATTAAATTACAAAAAATAATTGATAAAAATAAAAAAAAAGTATCAGGAAAAATAAAACTAAAGTTGTATAAAGGGAATATTACAATCCAGAGTAGAATATCTTCCAGTAAAGCTTACTCAATGAAAAAGGTATCATTTGAGGAAAATAAATCATTTAACAAAAAAAACGTTGAAAAATTTATTAGTTTTCACAAGAGAAAAATAAATAGTAATTAATTAGACTGAGTCTTTTTAAAACATTCAACGGTATTATTAAGTAAACATGCAATCGTCATGGGACCTACCCCACCAGGAACCGGGGTAATTGCTTTAGCTACTTTAGAAACTTCATCAAAATCTACATCACCTACAAGGCCTGAATCAGTTTTATTAATTCCAACATCAATAACTATTGCACCTTTTTTTACCCAATCGCCTTTAACTAACTTTGGTCTTCCCACTGCGGCTATAATTATATCTGCCCTACTGCATTCAGCCCTTAAATCTTTTGTTTTTGAATGCGTAATAGTGACAGTACAATTTTCTTTTAGAAGTAATTGGATCATGGGTTTTCCATTTAAATTTGATCTTCCAATTATTACAGCATGTTTACCGTTTAAATTTTTTTCAATTTTTTTGATTAATAAATAGCAACCAAGCGGTGTACAAGGGATACTGCTATCATATCCCGAAGACAAATTTCCCACATTCATGGGATGAAATCCGTCAACATCTTTTCTTGGATTCATAGTTTCAATAACTTTTCTTTTGTCAATGTGTTTAGGTAAGGGTAATTGAACTAATATACCTGAAACGTTATTGTTATTGTTAAGTTCTATAATTTTATTTAACAGAACTTTTTCCTCTACATTTTCTGGATATTTTATAACTTCAGAATTAATACCAACTTCATTTGCAGATTTTTCTTTATTTCTCACATATATTTTACTTGGAGGGTCTTCTCCAACCAAAATTACTGTTAATCCAGGAACAGCGTTATAAGTAGATTTAAGTTCAGTTACCTTTTTTTTTAGTTCTTCTCTTAATTCTGCCGCTACTTTTTTTCCATCAATAATCATATTAAAATAAACCTGGTGCAAAAGCTTCAAAAATTAAATTTCTAAGAAACATTAAAAATAAAATTAAAATAACAGGTGAGATATCTATTGAACCAAAAGTTGGTATGAAACGTCTTATTTTATTTAAGGCAGGATCAGTTAACTTATAAGTCACATCGAGTACAGAAAAAACAAACTTATTTTGTGTATTAAGAACGTTGAAAGCAACCAACCAGCTAAGAATAGCATTTATAATAATAATCCAGAGATAAATTGTAATTACACTATCTAATAGAATAAATATTGATTTCATTTTTTCTCCACGTAAATAGACTGACTAGGAAATGCAAAAGACGCATTATTTTTTTCTACGATTTCTTTAATTGCAATTGCTAATCTTTCTTTGATCGACAGCCATTCAATCCATTTATTAGTCACAGTAAAACACCT
>CATMHL010000028.1 GCA_950068185.1 uncultured Pelagibacteraceae bacterium
TCTGTAACAATTAATGGAGGTGATATTTCTTGATACTCGAATTCCTTAGTGTGGCAATCAAGCATAAAATTAGAAATTGCCCTTTCAAGCAAAGCCAGTTTACCCTTGAGAAATACAAATCTGGCCCCAGACGTTTTTGCGGCAACATCAAAATCCATTAATTTTAGGTTTTTACCAATTTCGTAATGTGAAATAGGCTTAAATTCAAATTTAGGAATCTCACCGATTTTTTTTATCTCTTTATTGAAACTATCATCTTTTCCAACAGGGACATCATCCAAAGCAAGATTAGGCAGCGAACTAAGTATTGTTTCAATTTTATTTTGTATTTTTATTTGAGACTTATTAAATTGTCCAATTTCTTTTGATATTTTTTTTGACCTTGAAAATTGTCTTTTATCCTGTTTTTTAGAAATAATTTTCTTCTCTTGCTCAAGTTTTTCCTTACTTTGGATTAATTTTCTATTTTTCTTGTCTAAATCTAATATACTTTTTAAATTAATATTTGTATTTCTGTGATTAAGTTTTTTTAAAAAAAAATCAGGTTCTTTTCTAATTAATTTTATATTATGCATCTTTTTTCTTTTTTTCCATAATTTTGACTGACAATATAGATAATTCGTAGAGAATTAACAAAGGTATTCCCAAACCGATTTGTGTTATTGGATCCGGTGGTGTTAATATTGCTGCTACTGCAAAAATTATTATAATTACATATTTTCTTCTTTTTTTTAAATATTCAGAATCTACAAAACCTACCCGAGCTAAAAGACTTAATAAAACTGGTAATTGAAAACTAATACCAAATGCAAAAATAAGTCTCATGATTAAAGATAGATATTCATTCACCTTTGGTTCTAATTGTATGGCCAAACTATTAATTTGAGCTGATGTTTCAAAGCTCAGAAAAAATTTAATCATTAACGGCATGACTAAATAATAAACCAACATACCTCCCAGCAAAAACAAAGTTGGAGTAGCAATTAAATATGGTAATAAAGCTCTTTTTTCATTTTTATATAAACCAGGAGCAATGAATTTCCATATTTGAGTTAATATTATTGGGCTTGAGATAAACATTGCTGCAAAAAAAGCAACTTTCAAATAAGTTATAAATGTTTCATGTAAAGCTGTAAAAATAAGCCTTCTATTAACTTCGTCGTCTTTAACGGCTTCGGCGTAGGGTTCAACTAAAAAACCATAAATATTTTCTGCAAAAAAATAGCAAATAACAAAAAAAAAGAATAAACAAATAATAGATTTTACTAGTCTTGATCTTAATTCAGTAAGATGACCAACAAAACTAGTTTTGTTGGTTTTTTCATCATTCATCTTTTTTTTTATCACTGGTTTGATTTGAGTTGCTTTTTTCTAGAGAAATTTCATCTTCTACAACATTTTCCATATCGGTCATATCTTTTTGAATTTTACTAAAATATCCCTTTATATAACCCACCCAACTTCCAATTTTTTTCAACACGATTGGAAAGTCTTTGGGACCAATAATTACTATCGATAAAATCACAATAATTATTATCTCAAACCATCCAATTTGTGGCATTGTAAACTATTTTTTCTCGGAATTTTGATCTTCGTTTGAAGCTTCTTCGGATGTTTTTGAAGTTTCTTCGGATGTTTTTGAAGTTTCTTCGGATGATGATATCGAACCTGTCTGATTTGGGTTATCTGACATACCTTTCTTAAAACTTTTAATACCTTTTGCTACATCTCCCATCAAAGAAGATATTTTACCCCTTCCAAAAAGAAGAACAACCAACACAACAACGATTGCTATTTGCCAAAAACCAATACTCATACTTAATGTATATACAATTTTTTTAATTAATTAAAGGTATCATTTATTCATCATCAGATTTAAGTGATTGGTTTAACATATCATCTATATTTGAATATACATTCTCTTTCTTTTTATCCACTTTTTCCTTATAAAATTTACCAGTTCCAAAAATTGAAGTATCTATATTTACATTATCAATCAACCCGGCTGACGTAAGTTCCTCTAAATTTGGTAAGTCTGATAATCTTTGAAGATTAAAATGGCTTAAGAAATCATCCGTAGTTACATATTGTATAGGTTTTCCAGGAACATTTTTTCTACCAGATGGTCTTACCCAATTAAGCTCTAATAATATTTCTAGTGTACCTGTTGCAAAAGACACGCCACGAATTTCTTCAATTTCTGATCTTGTAACTGGTTGATGATAAACAATAATTGCAAGAGTTTCTATAGCAGCTTTTGATAATTTTTTTTTAGTGAAAGTTTGTAAATTCATAAATTTTGAAAGATTCGATGCAGTTCGAAACGACCATTTTTTTGCAATACAAATTAAATTTATCCCCCTATTTTTATATTGTTTTTCAAGGGAATCCAAAACTTTAGAAACATTGGCTCTTGTTTTTAATTTCTCCTGAATGCTTTCTATATCTAAAGGCTCCTCTGCAGCAAATAAAATTGCCTCGACTTGCTTTTCTAATTGAACAATATTGCTAGGAAATTTTAGGATTTTCATGTCATTTTTTTTATTCATTTTTTTTCTCTAATCAACAATTTATCAAAAGTCTTTTTTTGCATTATATTAATAACTCCTTCTCTTGTTAACTCAAGTGAAGCTGCAAAAAGACCAGCTATACCGGATTTTTTAAGTGTATTTGTTTTTTTAAATTTTGAGGGAATTAACTCTAAAATATCTCTCCAATCACTTAATTTTTTTATACTTGTTTTTATTATTTCTACACCCTGTTCGGTGGTACAAACTGGCAGTTTTGGTATATTAATTGATAAAAAATTTTTTCTCATTACATGATTAGAATAAGATTTTAACAACTCATATAAAGAAACTGCATATTCAGAATTGGTTGATGTTCTAATACCTCCTTTCATGCCTCTCATATATATATCTATCCCTAATCTTTTTTTTTTTAATAATTGATCCGACAATAATCTTATTAACTCTAATTTTTTCAATTGTAACTTTAATTTTCCTGCTACTTCGCTGGCTTTAAAATCGTCTTCTTCATCTTCGGGCAATAAAAGCTTCGATTTGAGATATGTTAACCAGGTAGCCATAAGTAAATATTCAGAAGCCAGATCTAAATTAATCTTTTTTGATGTATTAATAAATTCTATAAATTGGTCAGCCAGTTGAGTAATAGAAATATTCGTTAAATTAACTTTTTGAGACTTTGCAAGATCTAGCAAAACTTCTAGTGGACCGGAATAGTTGTCAATTTTAATTTTTATCGATTCGTTCTTTACCAATTCCATAAAATTTACTCTACCCCAAAAATTTATAAAATTGTGATGTTTTTTTTTGAGTAAATTTATTAATTCTGGGTATAACATTAATTAATTTAGACATTTCTCTTATATTGCCATTACAATGAAGTACCAAATTACACCCAGCCTGTAGCGCTTTTAACGCATTTTCTTCCAAACTATATTTTAGTGATTTCATGGATATGTCATCTGATATTAGGAGACCCTTAAAATTCATATGCTTACGTATAACTTCATTAATAATAATTTTGGAATGGGTCGCGGTATTATAAGAATCATATTTTGGATAAACTGCATGAGCAGTCATAGCAAAAAGAGATTTGCATTCTTTAAAAGGTTTAAAATCTTTTTTAATAAGTTCTTTTTTACTGGCTTTAATTATTGGCGTTTTGTAATGACTGTCACATTTTGACAAACCAAGACCAGGCATATGTTTTATAACCGTTCCAATTTTATTCTTATTGTAAAAATCTATACATAGCTTACCTAAATTTGAAACAACTGTAGAATTTTCAGAGAAAGATCTGCTCCCAATAATATTATGAGATTTTTTTCTTCTAATATCAAGTACAGGAACCGTGTTTATATTTACACCTACATTTCTTAATATATCACAAATTTTATTAATATAAATTTTATAATGATTGGAAAATAATTTTTTATCTTTAATGTAAAGTTGGCCAAAAAAATTTTGTGAAAAAAAAATTATATCAATTATTTTATTTAGTCTAGAAACTTTTCCACCCTCTTGATCAATTAATATTGGGTATTTTTTATCTTTAAAAAATTTTTTTATATCATCGATTAAATTTTTTAATTGAAAAGTATTTTTAATATTTCTTGAAAATAATATAATTCCCCATGGTTTTGCTTTTCTAAATAAAAGTTTTTCATTAATTGTTAACCGATGTTCCTGAATCCCAAAAATTATAGCTTTTCTATTCATTCTTATTCGATATGAGCTCTTCCCAAATTCTTTTTTTTCTTTTGTTTTTAAATTCCTCTAAACCATTTTTATAAATAATAATATTATTTGTGTCATTTTTAAGTAGAGGCAAGTTAACTTCATTTTTATTTAGTATTAAGGAATATGAGGATCGTGATTTATTAGTAAATATTAAATTTTGTTCAGAAAAATAATATTTTGTTATTAAAAATATAAAGGTAAAAAAGGAAATTAAAAAAAATGTATTTATAATTTTTTTAAACATCACATACTGCTTGGTGTAGAAACACCCAAAATAGACATTCCATTTTTTATTACAATAGATAAAGCCTGTAAAAGAACCAATCTAGAACTGTTCAATTTACCTCTTTCAGAAACAAATCGAAATTCTTTATTATCATTGCCTAAATTCCAGTATGAATGGAACAGAGAAACAAGCTCATAAAGATAAAATGGTAGTCGATGTGGTTCAAGTTTAAAAGATGATAACTCAACACATTTAGGCCATTCCGAAATTTTTTTCAAAATTTCAATCTCATATTGATTAAGAGTAAATTTTTTATTATCTAACTTAATTTTAGCTTTCAGATTTAATTTAAGTAATCTGAAAATTGAATTAATACGGGCATAACCATATTGAACATAAAATACAGGGTTATCTTTAGATTTCTCAGTAACCTTTTCAAAATCAAAATCTAGTTCAACATCATTACTTCTACTTAACATCATAAACCTAGTTGAGTCCTTTCCAACTTCCTTTATCAAATCTTCTACAGTGATATAGTCTCCTCTTCTTTTTGACATTTTAAAAGGTTCGCCATTTTTAAATAATTTAACCAATTGCGAGACTTTACATATTAAATTTACTTTACTGTTAGATATTGCTTTTGTTGCTGATAAGATTCTTTTTGTATATCCCGCATGGTCAGCTCCAAGAATATTTATTAAAACATCAAACTTTCTAGAAATTTTATCTGCATGATATGCTATGTCACCAGCAAAGTAAGTCCAGGCTCCGTCTGCTTTTTGTAAAGGTCTGTCAGCATCATCACCAAATACGGTTGACTTAAATAATAATTGATTTCGCATTTTCCAATCTTTTGTTTGTTCACCTTTCGGAGCCTCTAATTTTCCATTATAAATATAATTCTCTTTTTGTAATTTCTTAACTGTTTTTGAAACCATTTTATTATCAATCAGTTTAGATTCATAAACAAAATTATTATGTTTTACGCCTAACAAATTTAAATCACACATAATTAATTGCATAGAGCACTTTAAAGATTCTGAAAATAATTTATTATAAACTTTTTCAAAACTATTGAAATTCTTTATAGATTTTTTTTTGATTATTTTTCTTGCAATGTCGATTATATAATCACCTGGATATAAATCTTTGTTATTTGGAAAAGGTTTATTTTTTATAATTTCTAGTATTCTGTAATAAACAGAAGTAACAAAATTTTTAATTTGGTCACCATGATCATTTACATAATATTCTTTTGTAACTTTATGACCATTAAAACTAAGTAGATTGGAAAGAGTGTCTCCTAAAACAGCTCCTCGACAATGTCCTACATGTAAAGGGCCTGTAGGATTTGCAGAAACAAATTCTATATTATATTTTTTTTTGAAAGATTTATTAGATCCATACTTAGAATCCAATTGAATTACTTTCGTTAAGTATTCTTTCCAAAATGAAATGTGAAAATGAATATTTAAAAAACCAGGTCCGGCTATTTCAACATTTTTAAATTCTTTAAATTTTGATAACAAATGTTTTTTAAAAATTTCAGCCAACTTCACAGGTGAGCTGTTGTTAACTTTGGCTAAAATCATGGCAGCATTACAGGATATATCGGCCCTTTGACTTTTGGGTGGCAACTCAACAGTAAAACTTTTAAGCTGTGAAGGAATATGTATTAAATTTTTTTTTTCTAAACTCTTTAAACTATTAAATATTTTTTTTTGATAATCTAAAAATAAATTCATTTTACTTTTTTATATAAATTAATTGCGTACCTATCAGTCATGCCAGCTATAAAATCGGCAATTACGCGTTCTTTCTGTTCATTTTTGAATAAGTCCTTGCTAATATGTTTTCTAGAATTTTTTGATAAGTACTTAAACAGATCATTTATTATTCTTTTTCCTCTGTTAGTATTAACAACAACTTTTTTATGATTATACATATTACGTTTTAAAAAATCTTTTATTTGCTTATCTATCATTTTCATTTTATCTGAAAAATCAACTATCAAGCGATCTTGTTTGTAAATATCATTTATTAATTGTGGATTGCTTCTTTTTAAATTTTTATTAGTTGTGTTTATAACATCTACTACCATTAAATTAATTAAATCCCTGACAATTTGACTAATAATTATCTCTCTTCTAAAATTTTTTATATTCTTAACATGTTTATTTATCAATTTAGATACATAAGTTATTGAGCTAATTTTTTTAATTGTAAACAAACCTGCTCTTAGGCCATCTTCTAAGTCATGATTATTATAGGCAATATCATCTGATATAGCAGCAACTTGTGCCTCTAAGGACGGAAATGCATTAAAAACTATTTTATTACTAAATAAATCTTTTTTCAAAATTGTTTTATATTGAACTAAATTTTTAACTGGCCCATTATGTTTAATTAAACCATCTAATGTTTCGATTGTAAGATTTAGGCCACAAAATTTATAGTATTTATTCTCAATAGAAGTAACTATTCTCAATGTTTGTATGTTGTGATCAAATCCTCCATATTTTCCCATGCATTGATTTAGAACTTCTTCTCCAGCATGTCCAAAAGGTGTATGACCTAGATCATGCGACAAACTTAAAGTTTCACTCAAGTCTTCATTTAAACCTAAAGATCTTGATAAAGTTCTGGCTATTTGAGAAACTTCCATTGAATGTGTAAGTCTAGTTCTATAATGATCTCCCTCAGTATTTACAAAAACTTGGGTTTTATGTTTAAGCCTTCTAAATGATGATGAGTGAATTATTCTATCTCTATCTCTTTGGTAAGGAGATCTAATAGAGTTTTCTGGTTCGTTATAAATTCTTCCTTTACTATTAATTGATCTAACTGCATAAGGTTTTAGGTGATTTTCCTTATAATTTTTTTGCATTATTTAATTAAGTGGATTATATTACAATAAACCAGATAAAAATGATTAAAGAAATAAGTTTTAGTAAAAAAGCCGTGGAAAGAATTGATCAACTCGTAGCAAAAAAACCGTCCGGTACATTTTTTAGAATTGCCGTAAAAGGTGGTGGTTGCTCAGGATTTAAATATGATTTTTCTTTTGACAACAAGATTGACGAAAATGATTTAAAACACGCAAATATAGTTGTAGATAAATCCTCTTTAGATATGTTAAAGGGTTCCGAGGTTGATTTTTCTGAAGAGTTAATGGGCGCCTCTTTTAAAATATCAAATCCAAAAACGAAATCTTCTTGTGGTTGTGGTGTTTCTATTTCGTTTTAATGAAAATAAGTTCCTGGAATGTTAATTCGATAAGAGCTAGGATTGTAAACGTACTAAATTACTTAAAATCTTCTAATCCAGATATTTTAATGATCCAGGAAATAAAAACTGAGGAAAAAAACTTCCCCTTTAATGATTTTAAAAATTTAGGGTACAAATCTCATGTTTTTGGACAAAAAAGTTATAATGGTGTGGCTTTCTTATCAAAAATAAACATTGATAAAATTAGCTTACAATTTATCAAAGATAAAAACAATCAGTCTAGAATTATTGTTGGTGATATAAAAAATAAATCAAAAGTTATTAAGTTAGTAAATATTTATGTTCCAAATGGTAATCCAATTGGTACAGAAAAATACGAATATAAAAAAAATTGGTATGACTCTTTTATTAAAAAAGTAAAAAAAGCATTAATAGAAAATGGAAATATTATTATAGGTGGCGATTTTAATGTAATTCCTGAAGAAATTGATGTTTATGATTACAAAAAATATGAAAATGATGCCCTGTTTAAATTAGAAATAAGAAAAAGATTTCGTGAGTTAATTAATCTAGGCCTTCATGATATTTATCGTTATTTGAAAAAAAATAAACAGGAGTATACTTTTTGGGACTATATGACTGGCGCGTGGCAAAAGAACCATGGCATGCGCATTGATCACTTTTTAGTTTCAACTAATCTTTTAAACAGTATTAAAAATATAAATATAGATAAAAAACCAAGATCAAAAATAAAACCGTCTGATCATACTCCCATTGAGTTAGAAATTAATTAACTCTACCATAAATATCTTTATATCTTATTATGTCTGTTTCTTTCAGAATCGCACCAGTTTGTATCTCCATAATTTTAACTGGTTTTTTAGAAGTATTTTCTATTCTATGTATGGCACCCTGAGGTATAAAAACCGTCTCATTTACGTTTTTAAAGAATTTTTTTTTATTAATTGTAATTTCAGGTTTGCCTGAAGTAATTGTCCAATGCTCAGATCGATGTTTATGTTTTTGTAAGCTTATTGATGATTTAGAATTCACTACAAGTTCTTTTACTAAAAAATTTTTTCCTGAGAATAAATTAATATATTTCCCCCAGGGTCTATAAAAAACATTATTCTTTTTAAAATATTTTGATCTATTGTTTTTGAAAATATTTGAAATTTCTTTCCAACTACCCAAGTCTGACCAAGGTATGTTTAATTTAATACCGTTTATATTTTTTGATTTTTCTAAAATTGCATAATCAAAAGATTTTGCCTGAATTTTCTTAAATGATTTTTTATTTAAATAACAAGCATTTTTAGATATTTTAGATCTATTTACAGAATGAATACATAGCTTTAATGTTTTAAATTGATATTTTCTAAAATTATTTATTATTGAATCTTTTCGTGCAAAAAATATACCTGAATTCCATAAGCCTTTTTTTTTCACAATCTTTTTCGCATTCCTTATGTTTGGTTTTTCAATAAATTTAACTACTCTGTTAAGGCTTTTTGAAATCTTTTTGGTTAAAAAATAACCATATTGAGATGATGGTGAATTAGGTTTAATGCCAAAAATAAAAATATTATCCTTATTTAAATATTTTTTGTTTAAATTAATTGATCTATTAAATTGTTTAGTTTTCTCAATTAGATGGTCTGCTGGAAAGAAAATCATAGGCTGTTCATAAGTAACTTCTTTTGAAAGGGCGCATGATAATATTGCTGGAGCTGTATTTTTTTTAGAAGGCTCTAATATAATCTTATATTTTTTCATTCTATATTTTGATAAATATTTACGAACTAAATTTAAATAAATCAAATTTGTGCTTATTATAGGGTAGTCAAATATTGGATTTTTAATCCTTAGAAGAGTTTTTTGAAATAGAGTCCAGCCACCAAAATCGATAAACTGTTTAGGTAAATTACTTTTAGATTTAGGCCACAGTCTTGTACCTGCTCCTCCACACAAGATAACTGGTTTTATTTTCATTTATTTCTTATATGTCCGCGTAAGATTTTTTCTCTTTAGAAGCACCAGGATGTGTGACGGCACCTTTAAATGCGGGACCTACTGATTGAGAATATTTCCATAATGTACCTGAGGTATATTCTATTTTTTTTGGTTTCCATTTTTTCTTTCGTTTAACCATCTCTGTACTAGTTAATTGAACTTTTAAAGAACTCTTCTCAATATTAATTTCAATAATATCTCCATTTTGAATTAATCCAATTGGTCCACCAACAGCTGCTTCAGGCCCTACGTGACCTATACTGATTCCATGTGTTGCGCCAGAGAAACGACCATCGGTTATAAGAGCAACTTCTTCTCCTAAACCTTGTCCATATATAGCGGCGGTGGTTGATAACATTTCAGGCATACCTGG
>CATMHL010000029.1 GCA_950068185.1 uncultured Pelagibacteraceae bacterium
CGGATGTTGTATTACCTTAGGATGCTCTTTTAAATCAAGATTTTGTTCAGCAACGTATGTTGTGTGTTCAGCTGCATGTACTAAAACGTGATACCAAGGTTTATTTTTTGGAGGACGTGATCGGGCTACTTGTTCATACCACTCATCTGAGCTTTGAAAAATGGGATCAATATCAAAAATCACTCCTGAGTAATCAAATAACTTGTGCTGTACAATCTGACCTATTCTAAATTTAGCTTTATAATCGGTCATGCTAGTCTCTTTATGCCTTCCTAAAATCCCATGGATATTGAAACGTCATCGCCCACATCCCTAGTTTGTTAGCTTTTGCAAACTCTTCATCTTTAATAAATTTTGTTGAATATTTTCGGTATGCAAAGGCATAACCACTTCGTACTAGAAATTTTGATAAACTTTCACCGTTCACGAAGCATTCAGCTAACGTTCTTTTATAAGCATCTTTACCCTCGCTGATGCATTCAGGTGTGTTGTTGCCAATCTTTTTAACTAGCAGCATCTTTGCAGTCATACCACAGCCTACTTCCTGATCATCTTTGAGACAAGTCTGTTTTAGTTCAGGTGTATCAATGCCCGAGAAGCGTATCTTCTCACCGTTGAGAACGATGGTGTCTCCATCCACTACTCTTAAACTATCTGCAAAACTAATGTTGCAAGTTAGAAGACCCAGAACCAAGATCCCTAAAAGCTTTTTCATGATCAAATGTTATCAAAATGTATCAATATTAACTATTTGATTTATCTCAATTTCGTCTAGTTTTGCTTCTAGTTTTTCTGCCATTTTGCTTTTATTTTAAGCGGTTTATTTTTTATGAATTTTAAATTGTCCGCATAACTACTGTGAACCAAGGTGAACCAAGGTCAGTCAAGGTGAACCGCTAACCCAGTAAATAATCGCCAGCTTCCTGTATGATTTTCCAAAGCTTCGACGCATTTTCCTTATTCATTTCTTTTTAGCAGTTGATAAATCTATTCCAGTATCTGGATCCAATTCCATACCCAGCGGAGTAATATTTTTTGGTAGCGGCGTAAATGTTGAATCAGGATTATCTTTGGTCACTCTTCTAGTAATCCTATAAATACCAAATAAACCAATCATAACATGAAAAATGAGTAGAAAAATAAAGAAACTATTGGGTCCAAATTTATTCATAAAAATAGAACAAGCTATCGGTCCACCTATTGCCCCTAGTCCAAAAATAAGCTGTAAACCACCTCCAGCAGCAACGAATTTTTCTTTTGGAACAAAGTCGTTTGTATGCGCAAGATTAAGTGGGTACAAAGAAAGCGATGCACCAGCATAGATGGTTATAAAAATAAAGAACATTAACTTGCTCGTTCCCCATTCTGTAGCCAAATACATGAGTTGCAACGCATCTACTGATGCAATAAATATTAGAGCACAAAAAATGGCACTGGTTATGGTAGTAATAATGATTATGTTTCTTCGATCATAAAGATCAGAAAGATAACCTATGGGCCATTGGGTTAAAGCTCCCGCAATAGTAATTAAAAATAATAATAAAGAAATTTCAAAAATACTAAAGTTCATTGTGGCTGCATAAACTGCAGTTAATGTAAATATTACAGAATGAATTATACCCGTGCAAAAAGAGCTTACAACGCCCAAAGGAGAAGTTTTATAAAGGTCTTTTAATTTCATGGTACTTATCTTTTTGAATTTTGGGGCTTTACGCTTTGTAAGCAGGATGGGTACCAATGCGATTGATAATAAGATCGACACTAAAATAAAAGGTTTATAGTTTTCTGGACTATCAAAATTTAATAAAAGCATTCCAGTTGCTAAACCTATGTAAGTTATGAACATGTAGCTAGATAATATTTTGCCTCGCGTTCTATTGTTGGCTCGATCATTGAGCCAGCTTTCGGCAACAATAAAACAACTTACCACAGACATTCCTGTTATAAATCTCGCAAAAGTCCATACAATAGGATTTACATATGCAGAGATAATTAAAATACTTAAGGATGCCATGGATGCAAAAGCTGCAAAAACTCTGATATGACCGACTCTTGAAACCAGTTTTGGAGCTAAATGGGAACCAAAAAAATATCCCACGTAATATCCTGACATCATCGTACCCGTAGCTATAAAATTAAATTCTTCAATTACGGACCTAATTCCCATCAAATTTCCTTGTAGGCCATGGGCAATCATCATTATTCCAATTCCGGTAAATAAAGCCCAAGAATTTTTAATAACTTTATTCATAATTAATAATTAAAGTGTAGGTATGCTTTCACTGTAACAATTGCAATGGGTTATT
Organism: uncultured Pelagibacteraceae bacterium; assembly: GCA_950068185.1. Lineage (GTDB taxonomy): Bacteria > Pseudomonadota > Alphaproteobacteria > Pelagibacterales > Pelagibacteraceae > AG-414-E02. The sequence goes on from CATMHL010000029.1 coordinate 2,307, forward strand.
TTGGTAAACTATGTTTTTTTTAAGCTCAAAACAGAGTGAGTGGCAATTGTAGCAATAATTATAATTCCTCCAATAATTGTTTCAGTGCTAGGTTGTTCCTTTATGGCCAACCAAACCCAAAGGGGCCCTAATATGGTTTCGAGCAAAAAGAAGAGATTAACCTCTGCTGCAGTGATGTACCTAGGAGCTAAAGTTATTAGAACAAAAGGTATTGCAACACACATGATGCACATAAGCGGTATAATGATTGAGTCATTTCCCTTCAAGACTAAATTATCTGCAAACAAAAGTGCAATTAGTGCTACCATTAATTTGCCCATCATAGCTGAGGGGACCAGGTTAATTTTTTTTGTTGATCTTATTATTACTGCGCCTACTGCTAAGCCTGTAGCACAAATTAATCCAAAAAAGTTTCCCAAAACATCTCCTTTTTCGAAGGAGTCATTAAAAATGTAGATTACCGCTAATGTAGTAATACTTATAGCTATCCATGTTTTTTGATCTGTATTTTCTTTTAAAAAAATAAAACTAATTATTGCGGCAAGCATGGGCGCTAAAGCAATCATGATTAACGTATTTGCAACAGTAGTATTTTCTATTGATATCACAAAAAAAATATTTGTTATTGTAAAGACGCTTGCATAAGCGATTCCATGCCAACCATTTTCTATTAGTTGTGAAATAAATTTATTTTTATAAATAATTAATAGACCCGCAAAAACAACGAGAAAAGGGATAAAGCCCCTATAAAAGATCAGATTCCAAGATGTAAGATTTGCCAATCTGATAAGAAGCGAATCTGGAGTAATAAAAATGATTGCAGTAAATGCAAGAAGCATTCCTTTTTTTTGGTCACCATATGGCATAATTTTTCACAACAGATTTCAACTCATTTATATTTTTAATTTTATTTGAACAAGTTTTATTTTTGCAAACAACTAAATAATTTTCCTTGGGATCATCTTTGTAAATTAAAACAGAAGATTTTAAGTATCTATTTTTTACATATCGATGTAGGTCTTTATTTTTTTCGATATTTCCAAAAAAAGTAAAGCTTGTTAGTTCTTCACACATATCTAAATTTTTTATGTAACTAACCATTTGTGAAGCTTGTAGGTTTAAAAATGAGTGAAAGCTTTGTATTAATTCTTTTGTCATACTTTGCCAATTACTTTCACCAGTTATGACTTCAAGCTTTTTACAATTTATTAAAAAAATACTATTTCCATTAGGTATGTTGTGATCACTTATATCTGTAGGAGAAACAAAAAGATCGTTTTCATTAATAGGGTTTTTTTGAAGAATTTTATTATTTTTGTCATAAAATAAATCCCAGGTTTTTTGCATTGTTTTTTTTGCATCATTCAAAAAACCAATTTCCCCAGTCACTTCGTAGAAATTAATCATTAGTTGTGAGAGATAAGCATAATCCTCAAGGAAAACACTCACCCCTTCTTTATCTTTATAGCAATGATAAACCTCATCACTAGTAAGATTTTTTATTAGTTGATAATTTGATAGAGCGAGTTTTCTCCAATTCTCCTTATCAAGCACTTCTGCGACAAATATTAAAGTACTGATCCAGCTAGTATTTAAATCGATTTGAGTTTTGTCATCAAAGAAAGGTTTTGGCCTTCTCTCTCTTATTGTTAACAATTTATTTTTTATTTTTTTTATTTTTTCGTTGTCTTCTTTTGATTTTTTAATATTTTTTTCAATTAGAATATTTTTTCCTTCCCAATTTCCATTCTCAGAAATATCGTAAAATCTAGCAAAGAGATCATAATCATTTTCAAGTACGTTTCTTAATTCTTTATTTTCCCAAACATAATATTTTCCTTCAACACCCTCGCTATCAGCATCATAGGCGGAGCCTAAAAGATTTTCTTTATTTTTAAAGGATCGATTAACAAATTCTACAGTTTGAATAAGTTTATCTTTGTAATATTCACTTGGTTCTTCGAGACAAAATTGACCTAATAAATTTACAAATAAAATATTGTCATAGAGCATTTTTTCAAAGTGAGGAGCAATCCATCTATCATCTGTTGAATAGCGGGCGATACCTCCTAGCAAATGATCATACAATCCTCTTGAGCAAACATTATGAAGTAAAACTTTTACTGCATCATAAAACTTTTTATTTTTTGTTTTTTTATAAAAGTGTAAAAAACTTTCAAAAACGTGGAATTGTGGAAATTTTGGACTTCCTTTAAAGCCTCCCCAATCATAGTCAATATAATTAACCATGGTTTCAAGATGAGGAACTAAATTTTGACCAATAACAGAAGATTTTTTTTGAACCTGCTGGAAAGCATTTTTTATTTGAGATGCTTGTTGAATGACTTTATCTCTATTTTTTCCATAAAATTCAGAAACTTGATTAAGAATATTTATAAATGAGGGTCTTCCATACATTTCTTTAGGAGGAAAGTAGGTGCCACCAGAAAAGGGAACTCCATTTTCATCTACAAACATTGATAGAGGCCAACCTCCGGGAGTCCCAGTTAAAATGGATAAACTTTTTTGAAACACATGATCTAGATCTGGTCTTTCTTCGCGATCTACTTTTATGTTAATAAATTTTTCATTCATTACAGTGGCAGTATTTTGATCTTCAAAACTTTCATGCGCCATCACGTGGCACCAATGACAACTGGCATAACCTACACTTAAAAAAATTGGTTTTTTTAATTCTTTAGCTTTTTCTAAAGCTTTCCCTCCCCACGCATACCAATGAACAGGGTTATTTTCGTGCTGTTTAAGATAGGGGCTTTGTTCATTTTTCAGTAAATTTTCCAAATAAAACTCCGTAAATAAATTAAGATTATATTTGACAATATATATAGCATTAGTTAGAATTTTACATAGCGCCGAGTTGAATCAGATTGCGGGCGCTTAATAAATTCCTGCTAAAGCGACGTAACTTGACCACCGCTTTAGTCGGTGGTTTTTTTTTGGAAATTATTTTCATCAAAAAACTGGGTATTTAACCATATTGTGCACCCGACATTTAGTCGAAGCACTAAAAAGGAGAAAATGAGCAAAATGAAATATCAAGTAAATAATTGCTCAGTTAGTATTAAGTTTATGCTTCCTCTCTTAACGAGAGTTGTTTATAGATCTTTTTATTGCTCATTACTCCCCTTAAAAGCAATGAGATATGGAAGAGTATAAAAGCAAAGAAAAGAAAAGAAGCTTATTAGAACGACTAAATTCTGGACCTGTAATTTGCGCAGAGGGATTTCTTTTTGAAATTGAAAAAAGGGGTTATATGGCTTCCGGAGAGTTTGTTCCGATGGTTTCCTTGGATCATCCCGAAGCCTTAGAAAACTTACATAAAGACTTTCAACATGCGGGCTCTGATATTGTCCAAGCATTTACCTATAACGGTCATCGCGAAAAAATGCGTGTGATTGGTAAGGAGGAATTGTTAGAACCTCTAAATAGAGCGGCATTAAAAATTGCAAAAAAAGTTGCAACATGTCCAATTGAAGGAACAGAAGCTAATTTGATGGCTGGAAATATTTCAGGTACCCATATTTGGAAAGAAGATGATTCAAAATCAAATTTAGAAGTTGAAAAAATGTTTACTGAAATGGTTGGTTGGGCTGTCGAAGAAGGTGCAGATATGTTGATCGGGGAAACTTTTTATTATGCTAAAGAAGCCTATAAGGCTTTAGAGGTGATGAAAAAAACAGGTCTACCATGTGTGCTTACTATTTCTCCGATGGCTGAAAATATAATGCGGGATGGTATTTCCGTTGTAGATACTTGTAAAGAATTAGAGCAATTAGGCGCTGAAGTTGTAGGACTAAACTGCTTCAGAGGTCCTGAGACCACGTTGCCTTTCTTAAGAAAAATTAGAAAAGCAGTTAAGTGTCACGTTGGCGCTTTGCCGGTTCCTCTTCGTACAACTAAAAAACATCCAACATTTTTTAATTTGCCAGACAAGAATGGATGTAAAAGTCATGCCCCTCACGGAAGAACATTTCCAACTGCGTTAGATCCCCTGTTCTGCAACAGGTATGAAATAAGGAAATTTGCAAAGGAAGCTTTTAAACTTGGAGTGAATTATTTAGGTATTTGCTGTGGTGCAAATCCGATGCTGATTAGGGAAGTCGCAGAAGCAGTTGGACTTATAGTACCTGCAAGCAAATATAGAGAAAACATATCCAATCATTTCATGTATGGTACGAACAAAAGAATCCCTAAACACATGAAAGCTTATAGGGATAAAGCTTAATTATATTAAATTTATTGGAGGACTAAAAAAAAATTATGATAAAACAACTAGCATCAAAAGATATTAAAGATTATCTCATAACAAAACCTAATAGTGTACTACTAGATGTAAGGACAAAAGAAGAATGGGACACGATTGGTAAACCAAATGGAGAGAAAATAGGATTAAAAACCTATTTTTTGTCAATACAATTTGGTAATGAGAGAATTTTCAATGAAAATTTTATACAGGAATTTAAAAATTTAAAAATTAATCAAGATAAAAACATTCTAATTACTTGTCGTTCAGGAGCAAGATCCCAATTCGCTGCAGAGCTTTTAACTAAAGAAAATTATACATGTGTGAATATTTCTGACGGTTTTGAAGGCAATCAAGAAAATGTTGGTTGGAAGAAAAGTGATTTGCCATGTTAACAAGTGATTTAAAAGGTAAAAATTCTAAATTAATTCGTGGGGCTTTAAATAGAACGCACTTTAGAGAACAATCAGAAAGCCTCCATTTGACTTCTGGATACGTATATCAGAATGCTGAACAAGCAGAAGCAATTTTTAAAGGAGAAGAAACAGGATTTCAGTACACGCGATATGCCAACCCAACAATTGATACATTTGAAAAAAGGATGGCAATAATAGATGGTGCGGAAAGTTGTTTTGCAACAGCAAGCGGAATGGCAGCAGTTTTTGCTTCTTTAATGTGTCAGTTACAAGCAGGTGACCATGTTGTATCAGCAACTGCTTTGTTTGGTTCCTGTAGAGAAGTTATAAAAAATATAATAACAAGATATGGAATAGAAATATCTTTTATTGATGGAAAAAATATAGAAAATTGGAAAAAAGAGATCAAACCTAATACGAAAATTTTCTTTTTTGAAACACCATCCAATCCTTGTTTTGAGTTAGTGGATATAGAGGCAGTTTGTAAATTAGCTAAGGCAAGTAATGTTAAAGTTATTGTCGATAATATTTTGGTGTCACCTGTTTTGCAAAGTCCATCAAAATTTGGAGCAGATATTATAGTTTATTCTGGTACCAAACATATAGATGGTCAAGGAAGAACCATGGGAGGTGCAATTTTGTGTTCGGCAAAGTTTAGAGAAGAAATTTTAAAGCCTTTTCTAAGACATACAGGACCTTGCATAAGTCCCTTTAATGCCTGGACTTTATCAAAAGGATTAGAAACCATTCATTTAAGAGTAGTAGAACAATCAAGAAATGCTGAAAAAATAGTGAAATTTTTATCTGAACACAATAAGGTACAATCAGTTAATTATCCATTTAGTAAAAGTCATCCACAATATGAACTCGCAAAAAAACAACAGAAAATGGGAGGTAATGTTTTAAGCTTTTACATCAAAGGAAATAAAAAAACAGCGTTTAATTTTATAAATAACCTGAAGATGATCGACATATGTAATAATTTGGGCGATACAAAATCTTTGGTCGTTCATCCAGCAACAACAACACACAGAATTTTAACTGATGAGGAAAGAAACGATCAAAATATTTTTGATAATTTAATTAGACTTTCAGTTGGTCTAGAAGATTTTGAAGATATTAAAAATGACTTAGATCAGGCATTAGTTACTATATAATAATGTGTTCCATCTGTTGGAGCACACGATATAGCGGAACATGCACACTGAAGTTTGTTCTTCCTAAGTGTGACTTAATAATTCCTTCATTAATTAAGCAATTGAATACAACTTTGATTGTTTATCCTCCTTTGGTCCACTGGTGATCCATTTTGATCCCTTAAAATCCTACAATTCTATGCAACTGACTCACCATAAATTTTTTGCTAGGATCTAGTGTGAGATGAAAAAAATATTAACTCCTATATGTCCAACGTGTAGCTGTTCTTTAATAAGGTTGGGAATAGGTTCGGAACGATGGACAAAACTCATTTGTGAAGGCAAAGAATATTTTTTTTGTTGCCAGGGTTGTGTTGATTTATTTAATCAAGAACCCTCAAGATATCTCAAAGAAACTGAAGACTTGGTTGTTTGTCCAACATGTTTGGCAGAAAAGCCATTGCAGCAGACTATACGTATGGAAATTGCAGGATGGGAAGTGTTTTTTTGTCGATGTCCCCATTGTTCTGATGCGTTTCAAAAGAAACCCGATTATTATGTCAAACGTTTGCAGGGCGAATCCTAAAAAAGTTAATGAAACTCTATGACTGATATCCAACTCCAATCAACAATCATATGTCCACAATGTCATCAAAAGACTACTGAACAAATGCCGACCGATTATTGTCTGTATATTTGGGAGTGTTCTAATTGCAAAAATAAACTTAAACCTAAAGAAGGAGATTGTTGTGTTTATTGTTCTTATGGAAGTGTTAAATGCCCTCCGATTCAGAAAGGTGAATGCTGTTAAATGAACACTTTTCCCCTTCAGCATTCCTCGTGATTGGTGGTAGTATATATTAATGACTACACCGATTATTATCGCCTGCTGTATTGTGATTCCACTAGTTTTGCTAACGGTATATGGCACAGTAAGAACCTCCTACACAGATAAAAAAAGAAAAGTTTATGAAGAACAGGAAAAGATTAGAACATACGGGAATCAAATCAACGAAGAGACTAGAAAAAATATAAATGAAAAAAAGAAATTCATCTATTAAAGAACTTAATCGTATCGGTCTCCGTTCTAGTGTGAGCGTTTATAAAACAGAGTTCTCTGGACATAAAAAGATGCGGTTTCATAATATTGATAAAATAGCAAATAATTTGGCCAAACATTTCAAGAGATTAAAGCCATTTAAATTTTAAAATGCAGTGACATTAATTACTGTTTTTTGGATATTAGTTGGGATTAGTTCCTTGGTATTGATGACAATTCGGTTTGGCATTAAGAAAGAGTTATTGACGCCTATTTTCTGGTTATTGATTGGGATTAGTTTCATGGTATTAATGGCAATACTTTGGTATGGCATTAGGGGGCCACAGCTTTGATTACAGATTAGAAATTAAACTAAATTAAGAAAATAACTCACGACAGATCTCAAATAAGCTAGATAAATTTTCAAGAATTCAGATTCACTCCGTCATAGACACGTTTAAAAAAAAGTGTCAAAATTGCCGTCAAGAAGAAGAAAGGAGTAAAATTATTATAAAAAATATGAATGTGTTTATAATTTTATCAATACTTATAATTGTTATTGGAGTCCTCATAATGACGGTTTCTTCATCAGTATTATTTAAATTTAATTGGAATGAAAAAACGGGTCTAGAAAAGATCCTAATGATCATATTTTACAGTGTTTTGCTTTATATAATAAATATCATTTATTGGTTTATCAAATGAAAATTAACCCGGTAAGAGCCA
>CATMHL010000030.1 GCA_950068185.1 uncultured Pelagibacteraceae bacterium
TAGGAACTATTTTTGCAGCAAACTTGAAAACTGCTTACTTAATTCTCTTTTTTTCAATTATAACAATGCTTTTTGCTTTTTATTTTTTGATTTCGAAAGAAAATGCAAATCTCGTGCAAAATAAAATGAATATGACACATAAGATTATTTTAGGTTCTTTGTCAGGTTTTTTTGCTGCTCCCATGGGAATAGGAGGAGGTTCAATTAATGTGCCTATATTAAAAATGTTTGGATACCCAATAAATCAAGCTATTGGAAGTTCAGCGGCAATAGGCTTTCTAGTTTCTCTGATAGGAGCGCTAGGTTTTGTTATTTCAGGAACATATCTTGATACTGAGGCTCCACTAAGTTTTGGATTTGTTAATATTCCAGCATTCTTAATTTTTATACCTATTACTATGATAATGGCTAAAATTGGAGCTAAAGCAGTCCATCAAATCAACAAACAGATTATTAATAGATTGTTTGGTGTTTTTCTTTTTATTGTCTCTTGTAGATTATTTTTAGAATATCTTTCTTTTTAAATTTTTTGATCGTAGTCACCAACTTTTCCAGTTTTTTGTAACATTCTATCAATAAATTCAAATATTTTCTTTTTTCTTTTATCAGATGTTGGGCTTTCAGTTACAACTACCAATGAAGGTTTATTTGAAGACGCTCTGATTAAACCCCACGAACCATCTTCTAAAGAAAAACGAACACCATTTACTGTTAATATATCAGCAATTTTTTGATCATCTATTTTGGTGTTACTAGCTTTTAAATTTTGTACTTCTTTAACTAAAGATTCGACAACTTTATATTTTTCTTCATCCTTGCAAAACGGTGCCATAGTAGGAGTTTGATATGTTTTGGGTAGTTCATTTATTATTTCTGATATTTTTTTATTTTGATTATCTAATAAACGGCAAACTTGAATTGCAGAATTAATTCCATCGTCATATCCATAACCAAGCGGTTGGTTAAAAAAGAAGTGACCACTTTTTTCAAATCCAGCTAAGGCTTTAACTTCGTTAACTTTTCTTTTGATATGAGAATGGCCCGTTTTCCAATAGATAGTTTCGCAGTTATTTTCTAAAAGGATTTTATCTTTTGCAAATAAAGCAGTTGATTTTACATCAACAATAAATTTTTTATTTTTATAATTTGGAGCTAAGTTTCTCGCTATAAGTAAACCTACTTTGTCAGAGTAAATCTCTTTTCCATTGTTATCAATTATACCAACTCGATCACCATCACCATCAAAGCCAAAACCAACATCAGCATTGTTTTTACGAACAGACTCACTAATATCGTGAAGCATTCTTAAATCCTCAGGATTAGGATTATATTTAGGAAAGTTATAGTTAAGGTTACAATCTAGTTCTACAATTTCACAACCAATTTCTTTAAGAACTTTTGGAGCAAATATACCAGCTGTTCCATTGCCACACGCAACCACAACTTTAAGTTTTTTTTTAATTTTGCCTTTTATTAAATTATTAATATAAATATCTTTAAATCCTTTAATTTCCTTATAAGATCCTTTTCCTTTGATAAATTTTTTTTCTAAAACAATTTTTTTTAATTCATTCATTTCAGCAGGAGAGTGGGTCAATCCTTTTTCAATACCCATCTTTATTCCGGTCCAACCATTTTCATTATGGCTTGCGGTAACCATTGCCACAGCATCTGCGCCTAGATTAAATTGGGCAAAATAAACAGTTGGTGATAAAGCCAACCCAATATCTTCAATGTTACATCCAGTATCAATTAAACCCTCCATAAGTTTTTTTTTGACTTCTTCGCTATAAGATCTGTAATCATGTCCAACTATTACTCTTGGAGATTTATTTGTTTTTAAAATAATTTGCGAGCCTAAGCCTTGACCTACATTTTTAATTCCCTCTTTATTAATGTCTTTTGGATATAACCATCGTGCATCGTATTCTCTAAACCCCAAAGGATTTATATGTGCATCCTTTAATGTAGGCATTATCCTTTATCTAATATTTTTTGTTTTTTATCAGTACTTAAATTTTATCCTTGATATTATATTAATGTTCTTATAATGTTCTATTGATTTGCTTAAACATGTAGTATACAAGGCTATTGTGTACACAACATATAGTTGTTTTTACACAAAACTTTAATAAAATAAGCGTTTTATGAATAAAAATTTATCTTTGGCAATCGAGAAGGCTGTCGAAAAAATTAACCCTAAAGGCAATTTTCCAGTAAATCAAAGCAAAGCTGATAAAAAACTCAACCTCTTTTCACTAACTTCTCAAACAGAACTTTTTCAAAATGACAAAGGAATAACAATTAGAATTGATAGAACTAAAGATTCGAAATTAACTGATTTTGGTAAAGCGACTTTGAGTGACAGATACTTGGGACAAAATGAGTCCTATCAAGACTTATTTGCTCGTGTTGCAAGCATATACGCTGATGACAATTTACACGCACAAAGACTTTATAATTATATAAGCAATTTGTGGTTTATGCCAGCTACTCCGATTTTATCTAACGGAGGTAACGAGAGGGGATTACCAATTTCATGTTTTTTAAATGAAGCGGGAGATAGTCTAAGTAGCATTTTAGATTTATGGAATGAAAATGTTTGGTTAGCGGCAAAAGGTGGTGGTATCGGTAGTTATTGGGGAAATCTTAGATCTATAGGAGAAAAGATAGGAAGAGTTGGAAAAACGTCTGGGATTATTCCTTTTATTAAAGTAATGGATTCATTAACAATGGCTATCAGCCAAGGTTCTCTACGTAGAGGTTCAGCAGCATGTTATCTTCCTATAGATCATCCAGAAATAGAAGAATTTATTGAAATGAGAAGACCCACTGGCGGCGACCCAAATAGAAAAGCTTTAAACTTACATCACGGCGTATTGGTTAGTGATGCTTTTATGAGAGCTGTTGAAACCAATTCTGAGTGGGCATTAAAAAGCCCCAAGGATGAAATAATTCAATCTACTTTATCAGCAAGAAATTTATGGATAAGATTATTGACGGCAAGAGTAGAGACAGGAGAGCCTTATATCATTTTTGTAGATACAGTAAATAGACAAATTCCACAACATCATAAGCTTGCAGGACTTAATGTAAAAACTTCAAATCTTTGTAGCGAAATTACTTTACCGACAGGAATAGATAAAGATGGCAATGACAGAACGGCAGTATGCTGTTTATCTTCTTTGAATTTAGAAACATACGAAGAATGGAAAGATCAACCAAATTTTATTGAGGATGTAATGAGATTTTTGGATAATGTTTTAACAGATTTTATTACTAGAGCTCCAGACTCCTTTAAAGATGCAAAATACTCAGCAATGAGAGAAAGAAGTGTAGGTTTAGGTGTAATGGGTTTTCATTCATTTTTGCAAAAAAATTCGATTCCATTAGAATCAGTAATGAGCAAAGTTTGGAACAGTAAGATTTTTGAACATATTCAAATTAAAGTTGATCAAGCATCTAAAAAATTAGCTAAAGAAAGAGGAGCATGCCCTGACGCAGAAGAATACGGTTTTAAAGAAAGATTTTCTAATAAAACCGCTATTGCTCCCACCGCATCTATTTCTATAATTTCCGGAGGAGCATCTCCTGGTGTTGAACCAGTTGCTGCTAATAGTTATACACACAAGACTCTTTCTGGATCTTACAATGTTAGGAATAGATATTTAAAAAAAGTATTAGAAAAATATAGAAAAAATGATGATGAAACTTGGTCAACTATTACAACTAATCAGGGGTCAGTTGAACACTTAGATTTTTTAACTAGAAATGAAAAAGATGTATTCAAAACAGCATTTGAAATAGATCAAAAATGGATAGTCGAGCTAGGCGCAGATAGAACTCCTTTTGTTTCCCAATCTCAATCGATTAATATTTTCTTACCAGCAGATGTCCATAAAAAAGAGTTACATCAAGTACATTTCCAAGCTTGGAAAAAAGGGTTGAAAAGTTTGTATTATTGTAGATCTAAATCAATACAAAGAGCTGAGAATATAAATAAAGGACTCTCAACAGGAGCAGCTATTACTAAAACGAAAGAAGATCAAGATAATGAAGAATGTTTATCATGCCAGTAGTAAAGTTAGAAAAAAATAAAGAAGCTCAAAAAAAGTCGGGTTTATTAGTTGGAAATCCTATTTATAAACCCTTTAGATATCCATGGTGCTATGATGCTTGGTTAACACAACAGAGGATACATTGGCTTCCAGAAGAAGTTCCTTTAGGTGACGATGTTAGAGATTGGCAGAAAAATCTAAATCAAGCAGAAAAAAATTTATTAACTCACATATTTAGATTTTTTACTCAAGCAGATGTTGAGGTTAGTAACTGTTATATAAGACATTATATGAATGTATTTAAGCCGACAGAAACACTAATGATGATGTCAGCATTTGCTGCTATGGAAGGTGTTCATATCGCAGCTTATTCTCATCTATTAGATACTATAGGAATGCCAGAATCAGAATATTCAGCTTTTTTAAAGTATAAAGAAATGAAAGATAAGTACGATTACATGCAAGGTTTTGATGTAAAATCAAATCACAATATTGCAAAGACCATTGCTGTCTTTAGTGCTTTTACAGAAGGTTTACAATTATTTGCTAGCTTTGCAATTCTACTAAATTTCCCAAGGCATAATAAAATGAAAGGTATGGGTCAAATTGTAACTTGGTCTGTTAGAGATGAAACATTGCACTGCAATTCTATGATTAAATTATTTAAAACTTTTATTGACGAAAATCCTGATATCTGGACAGAGAAACTTAAAAAAGAAATTTATGAAGCATGTAGAACAATAGTTTCACATGAAGATGCTTTTATAAACCTGGCATTTGAAATGGGACCTATTCAAGGTTTAACATCTGGTGAGATTAAGCAATATATCCGTTGGATAGGAAATAGAAGATTAATTCAACTTGGATTAGAGCCTATTTATCAGGTAGAAAAAAACCCATTAACATGGTTGGATACTATGCTTAATGCAGTAGAACATATGAATTTCTTTGAAGGTAGAGCTACTGAATATTCAAAGGCTTCAACTAAAGGCTCGTGGGCAGAAGCCTTCTCATAAAACCAATAATAAATTTACTTCCTTATATTAAGAACAATTAGTAAAGTAATTTCCTGAAAGGAGGGTTTATGGCAAAATTTTATCTTATGGGAAATTATACCTCAAAAGCATTTCAAGGTTTTGTTTCTAATCCTGATACCGATAGGAGTGCAGCAATTAACGCTGTTGCTAAAGCTGTGGGAGGTAAAGTATTAAGCTATGATATTGTTAGAGGCTCTTACGATTTTATCGTTTCACTAGATGCTCCTAACTTTGAAAGTATGGCAGCCGCGAAGCTTGCTACAGAAGCAACTGGGGCAGTTACTAATATAAACATAATGGAACCAATTAACATTAACAGTGTTGCAAAACTTGCTGCAAAAGCAGCGGCTTCTTATAAAGTTCCTGGAAAATAATTTTATCTTTGGTTGAGAAGCATTACTTTACGATGCTTCTCGCCACTGTATTTAGAAAGTGGTCTGATTAACTTATTGGCTGCATGTTGTTCCATTATGTGTGCAGACCATCCTGTTATTCTTGAAATAACAAATATTGGTGTAAAAAAATCAGTATCAAATCCCATCAAGTGATAGATTGGTCCAGTAGTATAATCCACATTTGGATGAATATTTTTTTTTTCTAACATTATATCTTCAATGATTTGACTCATCTTAGGTAAGTTTTTTTCTTTAAGTAGTTCTGCAACCTTCAAATAATATTTTTTCATGGTAGGAACCCTAGAATCTCCTTTGCTATAAACTCTATGACCAAATCCCATAATGATTTTTTTCTTTTCCAAAGCATCTAAAATCCATTTTGCTGCATTTTCTGGCTTTTTAATTTTTTTAAACATATGCATAACTTCCTCATTAGCACCACCATGGAGAGGGCCTTTCAAACTAGCAATAGCTCCTGTAATTGCTCCATGAATGTCAGATAAGCTGCTTGTTATAGTTCTTGCGGTAAAAGTTGACACGTTAAAACTATGTTCAGCGTATAAGATAAGAGAAACATCAAACGCTTTTACGATTTCCTTTTTAGGAACTTTGCCAAAGCACATATAAAAAAAGTTTTCAGAGAAAGATAATTTCTTCTTAGGTGGAATTACATTTTTGCCTTTCCTAGATCTAAAGAAAGCGGCGATAGCTGTAGGTGTTTTAGCAAATATTCTTATTGCTTTTCTCATGTTAGCTGCAGGAGAATTACTGTTTGTTTCTTTGTCTTCAAGTCCCATAACACTGACAACTGTTCTCGCAACATCCATAGGATGTGATCTTTTTGGCATGTGCTTGACAATCTCTCTTAGATTGATTGTAATATTTCTATTTTCTTCTAACTGTTTTTTAAATTTGTTAAGTTGGGTTTTGTTTGGCAATTCTTTATTAAGCACAAGATAAGCAACCTCTTCAAAACTACATTTTTCGCAAAGATCTTGAACGGCATAACCTCGGTAGGTTAAAGAGTTTATATCAGGCATTACTTGAGAAACTGTAGTTTCATCAACAACAATTCCTAATAGTCCTTTTTTTATATCTTCGCTCATAAATTATTCATGTCCATCAGTTTTAAAATCAGTAATTTTTTTGTCTGGAGTATTGTACTTCTCATATTCAACCAGCTCATATAATCTTTTACGAGTTTGCATTTTATCGATAATATTGTTCTGATGTCCATCATTCATGATGGCACGCAACCCATCTTCAACGCTTTTCATAGCTAATCTTTGAGTTGTAACCGGATATATTACAATATTGTAACCTAAATTTTCTAGTTCATTTGCTGATAAAAGTTTTGACTTCCCAAATTCAGTCATATTGGCTAACAAATTTACTTTTGAATTTTTTCTTATTTGTTCAAATTCTTTTTCATTTTTCATAGCTTCTGGAAAAATTATGTCAGCACCAGCATCCTCATATGCCTTAACTCTATCTATAGTTTTTTTTAATCCTTCGACAGAATTGGCATCTGTTCTTGCTATAACTAAAAAGTTTTTATCTTTTTTGGCCTTTACTGCAGTTTTGATTTTATTAACCATTATAGCAGAAGGAATAATTTCTTTATTATCTAAGTGACCGCATCTTTTTTGATCAATTTGATCTTCAATATGACAACCTGAAAGACCAAGATTTTCAAAAGTTTCTATGGTTTTTTTACAATCACCAAAACCAGTATCAGCATCAACTATTGCAGGAAGATCAGTTACTCTTGATATTTGATTGGCTCTGTAACTCACTTCCTTTAAGGTAGTTAAACCAATATCAGGAACGCCTAAATCATTAGCCATTACACCTCCTGAAATATAAATACCCTCAAAACCAATTTCTGCAATTAGTTTAGCAGTTAAAGGATTATAAGCTCCAGGAAATTTTAATATTTTTTGTTTTTTAAGTTTATTTTTTAATTCTATTCTTTTTTCGGAAGAATTTTTTTTTGTAAAATGCATATTATTTTTTTAATCAATTACAATTATAACAGCAGTAATTATTAATAATATAGCCAATAAATATTCAATAATTTTTTTAATTTTTGTATTACCAATTATCAACTTTATTGATGATCCAAATATTGCCCATAAACAAATTGAAGGAAAACAGATAAATGGTGCTGTAATTGCTACAAACGATGTTGCAATAATAAAGTTTTCTTCACTTGGAAAAAATGCGGTAGCAGCTGTTAATGCTACTATCCATGCTTTAGGATTAACAAATTGAAAGAGTGCAGCCTCATAAAATTTTAATGGTCTACCAGCTTCTTTTTCGTTATTTGAAAACGATCCTATAATTTTCCAGCCCAAGTAAAGTAGATATACAAAACATAACCACTTAAGATAAAATTGAATTAATGGATATCTTTGAAACAAACTACCTAAACCAAAACACACTAAGGTAATTTGAATAACATGACCAAATGGAATTCCAACAAGATGTGGCAGAGTCTTTCTAAAACCAAACTTAATACCGGAAGCAGTTAGCATTGCATTATTCGGACCAGGCGTTGCAAACATGACAAAATAGTAACTAATCAGAGCAAAAAAAAGTTTAAATTCAATCATTAAGATATTTACTAATAATTTTTTCTAAACCTACAAAATTTTTTACTAAATGATTATGGTATATCTGATTTACTTTTTTTACTGTGTATCCTCCTTCAATTAATACAAAGGGTATATTGGCAGCTTGTGCTGCACCTGAATCTGTTTCACTATCACCAATCATGATAGTTTTTTTTAAGTTTCCTCCGATTATCTCAATTGTATCAGTTAGGTGTTTAGGATCTGGCTTATTATGATTAAAAGTATTGCCACCCGCCACATAATCGAAAAAATGATAAATCTTTATTTTTTTTAATAGATCTATTGATAAATGTTCTTGCTTATTTGTACATACGGCCATGGAAATAGAATTATTTTTACACCAGCTTAAAAATTCTAAAGCACCAGTTATTAACTTACTGCCTTTATTTATATTGTTGCTGTAGAAATTTATAAATTCTTTTGTCATTTCCTCTTCCATTTTTTCATTTGTTTTATTAATTTTCCCACTTAATTCAGCGATTTCATGCATTGATTTTCTGAGCATCACTCTTGATCCTCCGCCAGCAAGTTTTTTTATGTCAGATAATTCTCTTTCTTCATAACCAAATTTTTTCATCACATGATTATGTGCCAGCATCAAATCGGGTGCTGTGTCGACCAAAGTTCCGTCTAAATCAAATAAGACTGTAAATTTTTGACTCATTTTATTAAGTAGTATAAAGAAATATTTTGTGAGTTATTTCAAAGTATATATTAATGTAAAGAGAAATCTTTATGGCATCAATAAATAAAAAAAAAAAATCTTTAATAGAAAAATATACTCAAGAAAAATTACGTAATAAAGCTATGAAACTAGGTGTAACTTTAAAATCCCCTGAGACAGTTTTTTTATCGGCTGATACCAAATTTGGACAAAACATTACCATTCATCCTTATGTTGTGATTGGACAAAAAGTCAAAATTGGACGCGATGTTGAGATCTTACCCTTTTCGCATATTGAAAATGCTACGTTAGAAGCAAATGTACGCGTTGGTCCTTTTTCAAGAATCAGACCCGGGTCTTTTCTATCTAAAGGTTCAAGAGTTGGTAATTTTGTAGAAATTAAAAAAAGTAGGGTAGGAAAAAATTCAAAAATTCTACATCTATCGTATGTGGGAGATACTTCCATTGGTAAAAATGCTAATATCGGCGCTGGTACAATCACCTGCAACTATGATGGAAAAAAGAAAAATAAAACTAAAATTTTAGATGGTGCTTTTATTGGTTCCAACGCTGCCTTGGTTGCTCCAGTTAAAATTGGCAAAGGGTCAATAGTTGGCGCAGGCTCAGTTATAACTAAAAATGTTAAAGATAAATCGTTAGCTTTAACAAGAGCTAATCAAATCGAAGTTAAAAATTATAAGAGAAAATAATGTGTGGAATAATAGGTATAGCA
>CATMHL010000031.1 GCA_950068185.1 uncultured Pelagibacteraceae bacterium
CCCATTTGTGGGTCCCTTTTGAATTACACTGGCTCCTGGAATTTCCATTCCGTCGGAACCATATACGGTTCCTGTTACTGTTTGTTGTGCAAGAACAGCACTACTGAAGCATATAAATAAACAACAAAAAATGAAGTTAATATGGCTTTTTACTCGATAATCTAGATTAGAATTTTCCAGCACTTGCGTAGAAATGTTCTTTAACTTTTCCCTTTCAATGCCTTGCGGTCTTACCTGAAAGTAGTTTAGCTGTTTTGAAGTTTGTTTCATATTATTATATTAGAAAGTTAAATGATAATTTTTAATCGAATTGCTAATAAAAATGACAATTATTTATCAATATGATATCCTGTAGTGTCCTGAAGTATAATTCTTTCAAAAAATGTAGGATATTGAGTAGTGATTGGTAAGTGAACAAAAGAATGCTTTAAATTAACTGTAATGAATATCTCTTTGGGTGTAATTGAGAGAGGGAATTATTTCCTTAGATGAAAACTTAATCCCTCATAGAAGGTTTAATTCCTCAGAGCCTGTTCTGAGTTCATCGATGGACTCTACATCGAAATGAGTTAAAATTAATTAGGTTAACTACTGTAGTTGGGATGTGTAGAGATATTAGATTTATGAGATGTATGTTGATAGTAATTAAGCTACCATTAATTTTTTATTATTAAAGACAACAAAAATCTAAATAATACCTTTTGTGTTTTAGCGTATTTATATCCTACTTGATGGATAAAATAAAAAAACGCTTCGCCTTATTATTTTTTAGATGAAAATTATGTTTTAATAAGCTCAAATGTAATTAATAGAAAATTAAGAAGCGATATTCATAAGGGAGGCAGAGGTATTGGTGATTCTTGGCATACTGACTCGAGATATTTAGGTGGAAAAAGATTAGATAAAGGTTTTAGTTTTATTGCTATTACAATGTTAAACGATTTCACAACCGAAAACGGCGCTACTTTATATATACCTTCAAGTCATTTTAGAAGAGATATTCCAGAACGTAATAGAAATTATAAATGTAAGAAAATTTTAGGCAAAGCAGGAACAATTGTAATTTTTGATAGTGGTTTAATTTTTTATTATATATATCCAAATACATGGTCCACTTATCTGAAACTTTTCCAGAATGATTTTGATATAAATCTTTTAATAATTTCATAAACAAATTCTACTACAAATTTTTCCTAATTAGCTCTAGATTTTAAATGATATTGTGAACCATCAAATTTAGTGAAAAGAGAATTGATGAGTGGATGTTGTATTGATTTAGGATGTTCTTCTAAATCAAGATTTTGTTCAGCAACGTATGTTGTGTGTTCAGCTGTATGCACTAAAACGTGATACCAAGGTTTATTTTTGGGAGGACGTGATTGAGCTACTTGTTCATACCACTCATCAGAACTTTGAAAGAAGGGATCAATGTCAAATATTACTCCTGTATAATCAAATAACTTATGATGTACAATCTGGCCTATCCGAAATTTAGCTTTATAATCAGTCATGCAAGTTTCTTTTTCATTACCTAAATTGCTAAGCCTTTTTCTTCAGGAGATGGAAAATGCATCCAGCCTGTAACTATATACTTTGTTCCACTTTTTAAAATTTCTCCGTTATGTGCATGTGTCCATTCTGCTGGCCAAATTAATGTTTTGCCTGTTTCTGGTTTTATTTTTATTCCATAATGACTAAAATTTGTTTTTCCACCATCATCAACATCATTAAGATATGTCATCCAAGCAAATAATCTATGTAAACTATCTAAAGATGTTCTTTCGCTATGAAGTGAAGCAAAATGATCCCCGCGAGAATATTTTTGAATGTTAAATCCAGGTACATAAACTGTTTTAATCATTGACTTTAAAAAGGGCCATTGATTTTGATAATCTAAAAAACATTTATGTAATTCGTCAATATATTGTTTAAAAATTTCAAATTTTGGATTTTTTAAATCATGTGGATTAACTGGAATATCGGTTGTTTTTTTTATTTTTAAATTCTTACCCGCACCAGAGACCCCTGGTCTTTGCAAATTTTTATTATTTTCAAAAAAATTAGTTATTTCATTACATAACTTGCTATTTTCCAAATTCCAGCATCCGATAAAATGTGTTTGTTGTGAATTAATATTTATTCTTTTCATTTAATTCCTTTTAGATAATCTTAACATCCTTTTGTGTAAATCTAATAAAACCTGAACCTTTTCCAATGTACGCTAAAGCTTTGCTATGTTGATTGAGTTTAAACAATATATTGCCATAACCTTTGCAAGCTTTTTTGTTATTTGGATCTAAATTTAATGATTTTTCGAAATATTTTTTTGCTTCATTAACACGGTCAAGTTCCTGTAAAATTATTCCAAGATTGTTGTGTGCATCTACATGATTAGGTTGGATTTGGATTGCTTTTTCATAGCATCCTATTGCTTTTTGATACTCATCTAATTCCTTCAGTGCTGCACCAAGATTGTTATGTGCATCGGCATAATTGGGATTAATTTGGATTGCTTTTTGACAACAGTTTATTGTGCCTTGATACTCACCTAATTCTTTTAATGCTGCACCAAGATTGTTATGTGCAGCAGCATAATTGGGATTAATTTGAGTTGCTTTATGAAGTAATGGTTTCGCTAATTCAAATCTTTCTGTTTGCACTAATAATGTTCCTAAATAAAAAATTGATCCAAAATGATTAGGATTTGACTTTAATACTTCTTTGTAAAGATTCTCAGCAATTTGAAGATTATTTTTTAGATGATTTTGAATAGCTAAAGCAAAAATTTCTTTTGTTTTCATATTTTTCATAAATAAACTCTGCTACAAATTTTTTTCAGAATTTTTTAAGCTTCGCCCTCACCTCGCTGGCCGCAAAAGAAGCCCAAACCAAAATCGGGCGTAGAAAAAGTAATTGAAGTACCTTTTGGAAAATAAAAAAGATCCCCAGGCTTGGCTGCAACTTTTTGTCCTGTTTCATCTTCAATAATAAAGGTACCGTCCACAATAAATTTCATTTCATGGTAAGTATAGGTGTACTTGAGTGACTCTCCGGCTTTTAATCGGAACAAACCACTTGTAATTGGCTTTTTTGAATCGTCCGAGATAGCAAAATCTTTGAGGAAAGCTGGTACATTATCAATATTCATTGATGGCAGTTCTTGTGTCTTAATTTGTTTGTAATGTTTAAAAGCCATTTTTATTCCTTTCTATAAAACTTTTTTTTATAGACTAATTCTACTACAAACTTTCTGGTCGCACTACAGGCGTAGTTGAAGTGTGATGTTGTCTATTTGACTGAAAATAAGCATTGAAATACAATGAAATTATATGACAGATTTACATGAAAAAAATTGCATTCCTTGTCGTGGTGGAGTTTCTCCATTCGATATTTCTGAAATACATAAGTACCTAAAAAAGGTAGATGGATGGGATGTTAAAAAAAAAGAAAATGAAATTTATTTTTTAGAAAAAAATTTCACTTTTAAAAATTTTTCTGAAAGTCAAAAATTTGTAAATGAAGTTGGTAATATTGCTGAGTCACAAGGACACCATCCAGATATAATATTTGGTTGGGGATATGCTAAAGTTCAAATTTTTACTCACAAAATAAAAGGTCTGGTAGAAAGTGATTTTATTCTAGCAGCCAAAATAAATAAAATTTAATTTCTAATGTTTGAAATGTCGAATTCCGGTAAAAGCCATAACTAGGTCTGCATTATTTGCAGCTTCGATAACTTTTTTATCATTTATTGAACCACCTGGCTGGATGATAGCTTGCACTCCTACTTCAGCTAATTCTTCAATCCCATCTGGGAAAGGAAAGAAAGCGTCCGATGCTGCCACAGAATTCGTAATTTTTTCTGGGACAAACTGTAATGCTTTTTGGGATGCGATTTTACAGCTATCTAGTCTACTTGGCTGTCCTGCTCCTATTCCTATGGTAGATTTACCATTTGCTAAAACAATTGCATTAGATTTAACAAATTTACAAATATTAAATGCAAATTTTAGACTGTTAAGTTGATTTAGTGATGGTTTTCTTCTTGTAACTATTCTTAATTTTTTATTAAAAAATATATTGTTCGGATCTTGTGCTAAAAAAGAATTTCCAAAAAAAAGATAGTGTTCATTACTAGTTGGATAGAATTTACTAAAATCAATTAATCTTATATTTTTTTTTTTTTTTAAAATTCTTAAAGCATCTTTTTTAAAGCCTTTAGCTATTATTACTTCAAAAAAAATCTTACTTAATTCTAAAGATAATTTTTTTGAAATAATAGAATTGATTGCGACTACACCACCAAAGGCACTTATAGGATCACAAATTAGTGCATTTTTAAAGGATTTAATTTGATTCTTCTCTACCGAGATCCCACATGGATTAGCGTGTTTAATTATGGCAGCTCCTTCATTTTTTTTAAAAAAACTTAAAATAGCTAAGGCAGAATAAATATCGTTATAATTATTATAGCTGAGATTTTTACCATGAAGTTTTTTTAGGCCTGAACTATCTGTTGTTCCATATAAACTTCCTTGTTGGTGTGGATTTTCTCCATAACGAAGATTTTCTATTAATTTTCCATGTATGGTTTTTTTCTCAGGAAATTTAATGTTCAGTTGATTATTAAGCCAATTTGATATAACCGAATCATAATAAGCTGTTAAACTAAATGCTTTTGCCGACATAAATTTTCTAAAATTAATAGAAGTTGCTCCTTTATTTACCCTAAGTTCCTTTGTAAGATTAGAGTAATCGGTAGTATTTGAAATTACGGTTACATCATTAAAGTTTTTTGCAGCAGCCCTTATCAAAGCAGGTCCACCAATATCTATATATTCAATCAATTTGTTAAACTTTATTTTTTTTCTAAGTTGTTTTTGAAATGGATAAAGATCAACGATTACTAAATCTATATTGGGTATGTTTTTTTTTGCTAGATCTTTTTTATGTTTTTTATTTTTTCTTATATTAAGAATTCCTGCGTGGATTTTTGGATGCAATGTTTTTACCCTACCATCAAGCATTTCAGAAAATTCTGTATAATTTGATACTTCAATACAATTATAGTTCATATCTTTAATTTTTTTATAGGAGCCACCTGAACTTATAATTTCAATATTAAATTTTTTTAAAGTAGGCAATATAAGTTTTAAATTTGATTTGTCAGAAACTGATATAATTGCTCTTTCAATTTTTTTGATTTTCATATTTTTAATTTACTCTCTCAATTATCCATTTTATTGAAGTAATTTCTTCATTTATATTTCCAGAAATAAAAACAGATTCATTATTTATGATTTTATTTTTATTTCCAAGGAAAATATTTTTTTCAATTGCAAAATTATTTGTTTTACTCTGTAATAACCACCCCTCTCCATTTGGTAAACTGATTAATATTGAGTTTCTGGCTTTGGTTTTAACAATTTTGATATCAGGATAGATATGAAACCTTACAAAATAAATTAGAGAATTTGAATAGTTTTTAATTTTTTTTAAATCATCCTGTCCAAAAATTTTATCCTCTTTTTTTAAAATTTTAATTGATCGCGTGTGAATACAACCAAATTTTTTTTCATATCCGTTATGTGAAGCAGTTATAGAATAAAAATCCTTGTCTTCAGTGTAGTTCTTGTTAATTATTTTGTGTTTTTGTACTAATGAGCTTCCATAGACTTTGTTTATGGATTTATTTTTTTGAAAAATACAAGAAGAAGTATCATTTAAGTATAAAGTAGAATGAGCTGCAGTTGAACGACTTAATGAAGTAAGTTTTGGTGACAAATATTTTCCATATCCAGAATTGCATATTACCTTTTGTTTATTTGAAATAAGCTCAAACGATAAACAGCCCGCTTGATAATGTTTTGCAAAATTATTGGATGGGGGGTTTCCACAATCAATAAAAAACTCGAATCTTTTTTTTTTAATTTTAACTAAATTTGCAATTTCATGTTTTTCATTATTAAATTTATATTTTAAAATTTTTAAAAAAGAATCATAATATTTGTGATTAATTTCTGTTGCTCCATTAAACAAAGGAAATTGTTTGTTGGTACAAGATAACATTGCATAACAATTTCCACATTTATAGATAATTTTGTTTAAAAAATCTGGTATAGGTTTTTGTGCTTCCTTGAACCACTCTCTAATTAAAATTAAGTATTTGATACAAATAAAAACTTCTTCAGGATTTCTTGATTTTGGAAAACCGTTTTCATCAAAATAGTTGTTTATGACTTTTTCTAATTCTTTAATTCCTATTTTGTAATTTGAATCATTTTCCCTAAACATCATGCCAGATAATATTATTGCTGCACAACAAATAATTTTACTTGGTTCATAAAATAAATTGTTTAAATTTTTTGATAGGAAATTTGATTGTTTAATCAGACTTGAAAAAAATTTTTCCTTATATACTTTGTCCGAGTTCTCTAGAGTTAAGTCTGTATTGGATGACCAAGCAATAATTCTTCTAGCGGTAATTTCCATTTCCCAGGTATTTGGTTCATAATTAAAGAAAATATCAATCCAGCTTTTAATTATTTCTTTTGTAATAATTTTACTATTTTTTCTATCTAATCTAGTTAACCACAAAAAACTATGTAAATTGTCAAATTTTAATTTATCTTTTACACTTGTGTTCCATAATAATTTAGGAGCAATATTAGTTATTTTATAAAAATCATTACTAATTGTTGTGAGTGAGGCACTTAAATATGTACTAGGACTATAAATAATTCTATCAGGAACAAAAGTAGTTAATTTTTTGTTGTAAAAATTACTTCTAAAATAAAAATTTCTAATACTTAAAAAAAATAACTTAAGAATAGAAAAAAAGTATAATTTTATACTTTTAAGTCTATACATTTTTTTATCCTGTTTTTAGCAATTGAATATTTTTTTTTAAGTCTCCTCCATTTTCCTTAAAAATTGTTGTGCCAGAAACTATTATATCTACGCCAGCTTTTATTGCAATTTTTGAATTTTCGATATTAATTCCACCGTCTATTTCAATTTGAGTTTTAAATTTTTTTGTATCAATTTCTTTTCTTAATATTTTAACTTTTTCTAAAGTTTCTGACATAAATTTTTGCCCACCAAAACCTGGATTTACACTCATTACCAAAACTAAATCAATTAAATTTAAAACAGGCAACACTTTGTCAATTGAAGTTTTGGGATTTAAAGATACTCCAGCTTTTTTATTATAAAATTTAATTTTTTTTATTGAACTTACTAGGTCATTTGTTGCTTCCGGATGTATAGTAATGATGTCTGCGCCAGCATCGGCAAAATTTTTAATAAAATCATGAACCGGAGAAATCATTAGATGTACATCAAATGGTAATGATGTGTACTTTCGTAGTTTATCTATTACTTCTGGTCCAATAGTAATATTAGGAACAAAGTGCCCATCCATTACATCTATGTGTATAAAGTCAGCTCCTGCCTTTTCCAAATCCTGAATTTCGTTACCTAATTTACTAAAATCTGCTGATAAAATTGACGGTGATATTTTAACATTAGACATATGAAAATTTATATTTTTATATTTGAATTATGTCAAAAAAAAAGAAGGGCGAGTATTCCCGCCCTTCTTGAATATTTTAAGTATAAATTTGTAATTTATGCTCTTGCTGAGTCTCCAATATCGTCTACTAGAGCGCTCACTGATTTCCTAGGAAGTGTAGACATTTCCATTTTGTAAGCTAAGAACCACATCATTCCGACACCTAATATCCAGAATAGAATGTGCCAAGCCCAAATCGATGGAATTCCAAATGTCCACGTACTAATATCATTTGGAGAACCAAAGATATCATTTCCTATAACAGCTCCTGGTCCAATTCCGAAAAACAACCAAGCAATAGTAATTATCCAAGCCGCAGGCTTAAGACTTTGCTTGTTTGCCGGCAGAGCAGCATGATCTGCTAAGAAGTCATGGTATTTTTGTCTATGAGCACGATCTCTTGAGTTTTGCGTCATGAAAGATACTGGTATTGCTACCAATAGGTTACAGAACATACCCCAGAATGCAGAGTGCATTGTCCAAGGCCATCTACCCCACGGAATGCTATCGCCAAATAAATTTTGACCAATACTTTCCGTCATTATTACACCTATTATTCCTGCTAATAGACCCCAAGATACTCCTTGTCTTGTCAACCAAGGGAAATAACAAACAGAAGCTAGCGGTACCCACATTTGGAAACCGAACGCTACGGCTAATCCTCCCAATAGAACTAATGCATCTGTAGAGAATGTTGCAACCATTAAAGCTGATCCAACAACTATAACCACGCAAATTCTTCCCACAAATTTTTGTTCTGCGTGAGACATTTTTGGAGAAAAGAATTTTTTGTAGATATCTCTAGTGATCATTGATGCGCAAGTTGACATGTACGCGGCACCCGTTGATTGCATCGCTGCCAGTGCACATACTGCAAGAAGACCTACAAACCATGGAGCTACATCCCCAACCGTATTGATTAGGTAAGGTACAAGATTTCCTTGACCACCTGTGCCAATCGATTCTGGAAGCACATTTGATATATTCACTCCTGCTGCATTCACAACTGGATCCGCACCTAAAAGATGTGCACCCATTCCTTGAGCTGCTGTAAATAAGAATAAAGCAAAGCCTATTCCAAATGAAGAAGCCCAAACTTGTTGCGGTGCAAACGGTGAAGGATCTTTGTTTGAAAACGCCCACATTGAAAATGCTGGTGAAGAATGAATGCCCATAAGAGCAAACATATAAGTTAACACCATCACACCTGTCCACAATCCGCCAACTGGAGTTTCTTTTCCTAGTCCAGCGGTAAACTGTATGACACCCGGAATTGCAAAGTATGCGGAGTATCCGTCACCTGGGGTTACTCCCCATTTGGTGCCTTCTACTAAAGCTACTTTTGCTAAACCTTCATTCAATGCTGCCCAACCTCCCACGAGGTCGTACGTAATAAAACCAATTGCTACAATTCCAAACCATAGAAGTACGCATTGCAAAGTATCCACGTAAGCCACGGATCTTAACCCGCCTAGTCCTACGTAAAGGGCCACGATACCAGCTAGTACCCATGTACCAGTTGTTACGCCCCACATACCATCTGATAAAACGTTAAACAATTTACCAGAAGCTGCTAATTGTAATCCTAAATAAGGAACTGAGAAACATAAAGCTACGACAACGGTTAAAACACGAATCATATCACCTTTAAAGTAATCGGCTAACATTTCTCCCGGTGTTACGTAACCAAAACGTTTTCCAAGTATCCATTGTCTTTTTAAAAACATCACTCCTGTAAAAGGAATTGTGATTACATAAAAAGATGCGTAAGCATA
>CATMHL010000032.1 GCA_950068185.1 uncultured Pelagibacteraceae bacterium
GAATAAAGAGCAATATCACCTTTAGAAAATCCCATTTCTTTGTAGAAGACAATGGACATACGTCCAAGAAAAGCCTCCCCAATTTTAAAAAGAAATACAAATCCGAGAATGCCTAAAGCAATAGCAAGACCATTACGTTTAAAAAAACTTATTATAGGACCGCCAATTGTTCCGCTGATCCAAGCAATTATTTTTGTTATAGTTCCAGAAGATCCTAACTTTTCTTCTATCATTTGATCAGTTTGCCTTTGGGCTATTTGTCTTTCAGTAGGCTGTGGTTCATGTACGAACATTAAACCTATGTTGCAAGCAATCACAATTACTCCAAGCACCAAAAAAGTAGTTTGCCAGTAATTTTCAATTCCGGCATTTTGAAAATATTGTGCGGCGTTTAGCGCAACAACTCCGCCTAATTTATATCCAGTCCACCAACCAACAACTGCCATAGCCGCACCTGCCTGCATTGACATACCTTCATTTTCTCCAATTTGTTCAATTCTTAGAGCATCTACGGTTATGTCTTGAGTTGCTGAGGCAATAGCAATGATCAAGCCAATTGCAATCACCGCCCAAAGATTTGCTGTTGGATCAATTGTGCTCCAGAAGACTAAGCTAACTAAAATAATAAATTGCATGGTTACGATCCAGCCACGACGGTGACCTATTTTATTGGTTAACCATGGAATACGAATTCTATCGATGAGTGGAGCCCAGAGGAAATTGATCGCATAAACGCCAAATATTAGTCCGGCCCAACCGATTGTACTACGACTCAGACCATCTTCTTTAAGCCAGAGGCTAAGACTACTTCCGATGAGTACCCAGGGAAAACCACTTATAATTCCCAGTAAAAGAATCCGAACCATCCGTCTATCTAAATAAACGGAAAACGTTTCTGATAATGTTTGTTTTTTAACTATCTCCATAAAACACCAAAAAAAATTTTAGTTTTTCCAAAATGAAGGAAAAAATAAAACTAACACAGCAAATAATTCAAGCCTACCAAGAAGCATACCTAAACTCAAACTTAATTTAGAAAAATTAGGTAAATCACTAAAATTACCATTAGGTCCAATCACATTACCTAAACCTGGTCCTACATTTGATATTGCTGAAGCAGATCCAGATATTGCTGTAATAAAATCTAAACCGTTTACAGATAAAAGTGCTGCTAAAATAAAAAAAATAAAGAAATAAAGAAAAATAAAAGTTATTATTGAATAAATAAATGTATCGTTAATCTTTTCATTATTGTATTTTATGGAAAATACACCGTGTGGATAAACTAGTTTTTTAATTTGATTTATTATAAAATGACCAAGTATTTGGAACCTAAAAATTTTAATACCGCAAGTAGTAGATCCTGCGCAACCTCCAATAAACATCAAAAAAAGAAAAAATATTAATGGAAAATTTCCCCACGAACTGAAATCAGCTGTGACATATCCTGTTCCGGACAAAACAGAAACTACATTAAAAGTAGATATCCTTAAATTTTCTGAAAAACTATATTCTTTATTACTTAGCATTAAATACAAAAACATTAATAAAATAGAAATAATTAAAATATAAATTAAACCTTTAATTTGGGCATCTTTAAAAAATATTTTTTTGTCACCTTTTACAAATTTTAAATAAGCAATGAAAGGTATACTTCCTAAAACTATAAAAATTATTGAAATAATTTCAATTCTTGGATTTTGGAAATGGCCAATTGAACCGCTATAGGTTGAAAAACCTCCTGTTGCAATTGTTGTCATGGAATGAGCAATGCTATCAAATATATTCATCCCAACAGCCCAGTAGGAAATTCCACAGGTAAAAGTTAAGGCAAGATAAATTATTGAAATTATTAAAGTTATCTCACGCGTTTTAGGTAAAATTTTTTCAGCAGTATCAGAGCTCTCCATTCTAAATAATTGCATCCCACCAATATTTAACAAAGGAAGAATAGTTATTGCCATTACAATCACGCCTATACCTCCGAGCCACTGCAAAATAGCTCTCCAGATCAGAATGCTTTTTGGAGCATCATCTAGGTTAGTGATAATCGTTGACCCAGTAGTTGTTATTCCAGACATGCTTTCAAAAAAAGCATCTACGAACGATAAATTAAGATTAGAAAGCAAGAATGGCAAACATCCAAAAATAGCAATACCTAACCATGATAAAGTAGTTAGAAGAAAAGCTTGTTGCAAATTTAGTTTTTTGTTTTCCTCTAGATTTGTAAGCACAAGAAGTGTTCCTATAAAAGCTGTAACCAATGCTGATAATAGAAAAGTATTATTTTTCTCGTCATATATAAATTGCACAAAAAATGGTATAAGCATGAATGCTCCCAATATCACTAGGAGCACACCAATTGCAAAAAAAACGGTTTTGTAATTATTCATTTTTGCAGTCGGAGGTTATTTAAAAATATTTGAAATTCAACATAATAAGATCTAATTATACCTGTATTTTACTCATAAAATTTAATAAATCTTTTGTATTGTGATTGATAATTCGATAATTCAAAATACTACCTCATGGCCATTTGTTGAAGCTAGAAAGCTAGTAAAAGATAGACAGAAAATTTTTGAGAAAAAAGGAAAAATAATTTTACAAACTGGTTACGGCCCCAGCGGACTACCTCATATTGGAACTTTTGCGGAAGTAGCAAGAACCACAATGGTGGCAAATGCAATAAAGCAACTTATTGATATTCCGACTGAAATTATAACTTTTTCTGATGATATGGATGGTTTGAGGAAAGTGCCAGAAAACATACCTAATCAAGAAATTTTAAAGAAAAACTTGCATAAACCTTTAACCAGCATACCCGATCCATTCAATAAATTTAAAAGTTATGGGGAACATAATAATGAAATGCTAAAAAATTTTTTAAATAAATTTAAATTTAATTATACCTTTCGAAGCTCAACCGAAACTTATAAAAAAGGAATTTTTAATAGTTCAGTTCTCTTGGTCTTAGAAAAATATGAGAAGATTGTGGAAATTATGTTACCCACCCTGGGAAAGGAAAGACAAGAAACTTACAGTCCGTTTTTACCCATTTGTCCCAAAACAGGAAAAGTTTTAGAAGTTCCCATTGTTGAGATCAAAAAAAAGGAAGGTAAAATTATCTATCAAAATGACGATAGAAAAATTGAGACTGAAGTTATAAATGGCAAGTGCAAATTACAATGGAAAGTAGATTGGGCTATGAGATGGTATGCATTTGATGTTGATTATGAAATGTATGGCAAGGACTTAATAGAAAGCGCAATTCTTTCAAATAAAATTTGTCAAACTCTTGGAAAAAAGGGTCCAAATGGTTTTGCTTATGAACTATTTTTAGATGAAAAAGGCGAAAAGATTTCAAAATCAAAAGGCAATGGAATAACCATAGATCAGTGGTTAAAATATGCATCTCCAGAAAGTTTAGCCTTGTATATGTACCAAAATCCAAAAAGGGCAAAAAAACTTTATGCAGATGTGGTTCCAAATGCTGTTGACGAATACTTGTCTTATATAGATAAATTTAGCGGACAAGATATTCAACATAGATTACTGAATCCGGTGTGGCATGTTCACAATGCAAATCCTCCAAAAGAAAAGTCTGTGATGCCATTTTCTGTTTTACTGAATTTGGTTGGGACAAGTAATGCGACAGATAAAAATGTTTTGTGGAAGTTTATAAAAAAATATAAAAAAAATATTGAGATTTCAAATCATCCTATTCTAGATAATCTTGTGGAATGTGCTTTAAGATATTTTAAAGATATAGTTAAACCGAAAAAGAAGTATAGAAAACCTGATGAAAAAGAAAAAATAGCACTCCAGGATTTGGTAAAAAGATTGAATGATTGCAATGATCAAATGGATCCAGAAGCTATACAAACGATTGTTTATTCAGTAGGGAAAGAAAATGGATATAAAGAAAATCTGAGAGAATGGTTTAAGGCAATTTACGAAATAATTTTTGGAGATCAAGATGGCCCGAGAATGGGTTTTTTTATAAGTTTTTTTGGCATTAAGGAAACCATAGAGTTAATCAATAAACGTATTAAATAATGTTTTCTATTTTAAGACCTTTTTTATTTAGCCTAGATCCTGAAACGGCACACGATTTAGCTATCAAATCACTTAAATTTAATTACCTACCAAGCAAGATGTTTGAGGTTGAAGATGAGCAAATTTTAAATACTGAATTACTGGGTAAAAATTTTCCTAATCCCGTAGGCCTTGCTGCGGGTTTTGATAAAAGTGCTGAGGTTTATAATTCACTATTGAGATTTGGATTTGGATTTGTGGAGGTTGGAACAGTTACACCTTTAAAACAATTTGGAAATTCCAAACCAAGAATATTTAGACTTGAAGAAGATGGTGCCTTGATTAATAGATTAGGATTTAACAATGACGGTATTGAGATAATAAAAAAACGAATTAAATCGGAAAAAAAGAAAGGTGTATTGGGAATCAATATTGGCCCAAATAAGAATACCAAAGATCAAAAGAACGACTTTTGTTTAGGGTTGAAAAATTTTTTTGATATAGCAGATTACATTACAATCAATATTTCTTCACCAAATACTGAGGGATTAAGAGATTTTCATGACCAAGAAAAGCTCAAAGATCTTTTGCTAGCTCTTAATAAAATAAAAAATGAAAACAAAATTAATATTCCACTTTTATTAAAAATTTCGCCAGATATTGTTGATAATCACATTTCTGAAATTGCAGATGTTGCAATAAAAAATGATATTTCTGGAATAATACTTACCAATACTACGAACAGTAATAGAGATAAGTTGATGAACAATTTTAAAAAAGAAGAAGGTGGACTTTCGGGGAAACCTTTACAACAAATATCAACTGATATGATTAAAAAATTTTACAAACAACTCAATGGCAAAATTCCAATAATTGGGGTTGGAGGTGTGAATTCAGGAAAATCGGCCTATGAGAAAATTACTGCTGGTGCTTCGTTATTACAACTCTATACCGGTTTAGTTTATAAAGGACCTTTGTTAGTTAAAAATATTAAAAAAGAATTAATCCAAATTTTAAAATCCGAAGGATTAAATAATATAAAAGATGCCGTAGGCAAGGGTTTATAATTAACCTATATTACCTAAGGAAGGAAAGTATTCTAATATAAAAAATCCCAAAACTTGCAGCTGTCCTGTTAAAATTGCTATTCCTGTTAACAATAAAACAATTCCTCCCCCTTTTGTAATTGTTGATGTATGTTTTCGAAAACTTTTCGAAAAAATCAAAAATTTATCAATTAAAATACCTGATATAATAAAAGGTATTGCCAGACCTAGAGAATAAAATGAGAGTAATAAGATACTTTTACCAATATTCTCTTCTATTGCGGCTAAAGTTAAAATTGATCCAAGAATGGGACCTATACAAGGAGTCCAACCAAATCCAAAAGCCGCACCTATTAGAAATGGAAAAGCTAAACTAGGACTATATTGATCTGTAAAAATTCTTATATCTTTGTTCATAAATTTGAAATTAATAATTCCGAGTAGTTGGAGTGAAAAAAATATTATAATTGCACCAGCAATAATTCTAAAAATTTCAGAGTTGGTCAAAAAAAACTTTCCAATAAACGACGCGGTTAAACCTAAAGCTATAAAAACAAGAGAAAAACCTAAAGTAAAAAAAATTGTTTTAATAACTATTAAATTTTTCTTTTTTTTAACAAGTTCATTAAATGATGTTCCGGAAATATAAGAAATGTAACCGGGTATTAACGGAAGAACACATGGTGATAAAAAACTAATTAATCCAGCTAAAAAAGCAATAGACAAGTGCACTTCCATTTACGAATATTAAAATATACCTATTCCTCGATATTATGATTGTCAATATGTTAATATATTGTCTTGACCATATTACGGACTGCATCTATATACTGCTTAGGAAATTCAATATGTCAAAAAAATGCGAGCTTACAGGCAAGTCTCCTCTGAAAGGTCATAAAGTGAGTCACGCAAATAATAAATCAAAAAGAAAATTTTTTCCCAATTTAAAAAAAGTGACTTTTAAAAGCGATATATTAAAACGAAATATTAGGCTTAACGTTAGCAATTCAGCGGTAAGAACAGTAGATTATAAGGGTGGATTCGATTTTTATCTAAAAAGTGTTAGATCATTTAAACTGTCTTCAAAAGCAAAAAAACTTAAAAATCAAATAATTGCAAAAGCTTAATTATTGATGTTTAGGATAGAAAACAGGTTTTTTTTTATTTTAGCATTTTTAATGGCTTTAACAGTTGTTCTATCTAACTATCTTGTACAATTTCCGGTTCATTATATGGGATTTCAAGATTTATTAACCTACGGGGCCTTTAGTTATCCAATAGCATTTTTGATAACAGATTTATCAAATAGAAGATATGGAAAAAATACCGCCAAAAACATTGTATATTTGGGTTTTATATTAGGAGTAATATTAACATTTTATTTTTCAACAAATTATTCAGATTTGATTTCAATTAGAATTGCAATTGGATCTGGGACCGCTTTTCTTGTTGCACAACTAATTGATATTAATATTTTTGATAAACTAAGAAAAAAAATTTGGTTTGCGGCTCCTTTAGTATCATCATTAATTGGATCCAGTATCGATACTTTTTTATTTTTTTCAATTTCATTTTATGGAACAGAAGTAAATTGGGTTACCTTGTCGTTTGGTGACTTATTTGTTAAAATATTTGTTGCATTAATGATGTTAATTCCTTTTAGACTTTTACTTTCTTATGTTCAGGAAATTTCAACTATTGAAAAAAAAATTAGTGTATAGTTTCTTTATTTTTTTCTGAAAATAGTTTAGTTAATTGGTTAATCATCACATCTCCAAGTTCTTGCACATCAACTATTTTAATTGCTCTATTGTAATATCTAGTTACGTCGTGACCTATACCAACTGCTAAGATTTCAATATTTGAGTTTTTCTCAATCCATTTAACGGTCTGCTTTAGGTGTTTTTCTAAGTAATCGCCGGAATTTACTGATAAAGTTGAGTCATCAACCGGAGCTCCATCTGAAATAATCATTAATATTTTTCTTTCTTCTTTTCTTATTTCAATTCTTTTGAAAGCCCATAAGAGCGCTTCGCCATCAATATTTTCTTTTAATAAACCTTCTTTAAGCATTAAACCAAGGTTCTTTTTTGATTGTCTCCAAGGTTTATCAGCTGATTTGTAAATAATATGTCTTAGATCATTCAATCTTCCGGGATTTATAGGTTTGTTTTCTAAATTCCATTTCTCTCTACTTTTCCCACCCTTCCAATTCTTTGTTGTGAATCCTAAAATTTCTACTTTAACAGAACATCTTTCCAGGGTTCTTGATAAAATATCCGCGCAAATTGCTGCAACCGAAATTGGTTTTCCTCGCATGGATCCAGAATTATCTATAAGAAGAGTTACTATTGTATCCTTAAATTTAGTTTCCTTTTCCATTTTGAAAGATAATGGATGAAATGGATCAATAATAATCCTTGATAATTTCGAAGAATCTAGCACACCTTCTTCCAAATCAAATTCCCAAGATCTATTTTGTTTTGCTAATAATTGCCTTTGAAGTTTATTCGCAAGTTTAGTAACTAAGCTCTGTAGATTAGTAAGTTGCTGATCTAAATTTTTCCTAAGTCTTATGATTTCTTCATCATTTTCTAATTCTTCAGCATTTTTTACTTCATCATATATATTAGTAAACACTTTATATTTTTCTTTGAACAAGTTTTTTTGATTATTTTTCATTAAAGTTGGATCTCCATCAATTTCTTTTTGACTCGAATCTTCATTGTCATTAGAAGAATCAAGGTTATTTTCTGAAACACTTAAATCAGGATCGCCACTTTGAGCTTTTTCTTTTAGAGATACATTGCTTTCTTCATTATCTTTTTCAGATTGAGAAGAATCTTCTTTTGGAGTCTCTTTTTTTTCTTCCTTTTCCTTCGAGTCTGAATCTTCAAAATCAAGATTGCTAATTATATCCGCAACCAATCGGTTAAATTCATTTTGGTTTTTAATGCAACTATTTAGTTCTTTTAATCTTTGTTTTAAATTTTTATCAAATGAATCTTTCCAGTAACTCAACACTTTTTTTGTAGTATGACTTTGTTTTACGTTAAAGAAATGACTTCTTAAATACAATTCAAAGGCTTCCGTTATTGGAACATCTGCTTCAGTTTTAATTTCTTCAATTTTTTTATTTTTAAATTTGTTTTCATAACATTGAGTTATATTATATTTGACACCTTTTAATTTATCTGATCCTATCTTTTCATATCTAATTTTTTCTGCAATGGCATATAACGCTTTGCTCATTGCACCCTTAGGCTCATTTTTAAGGTAAATTTTCTTATCAGTATATTTTATTTTTAAAGCCTCAGAGTCAGCAAAGGCTCTTAAATTTGTAAAATCCTGTAATTTTCTTAAACTTGCTATTTCCGGTAAATTTAACGAATTTTTTTTTGAAGACATGTTGCTACCAAATTTAATTTTGAGATCAAAATTTTCAGAAATAGCTTTAACTGTTGACGAAACAGCAGATTTAAATCTTTCTTTTAAAAGTTCCCGTTCATCCATTTTAGAGATTTATATTTTGATATTAATTGTAGATTCTGGCAAATCTTCACCAAAACATCTTTGGTAATATTCTGCGATTATATTTTTTTCTAAGTCATCACATTTATTTAAAAACGTTACTCTAAATGCATATCCTATATCTTTAAATATTTCTGAATTTTCTGCCCAGTGTAAAACTGTTCGAGGACTCATTACGGTAGAAATATCACCACCAACAAATCCCTTTCGTGTTAAGTCTGCAACTTTAATCATATTTGAGACAACTTCTTTGCCTTCCTTGGTATTAAAACTTTTAGATTTAGCAAGAATTATTTCTAGTTCTTTATCAAAACTAAGATAATTTAAAGTTGTTATGATATTCCATCTATCTAATTGTCCCTGATTTAATTGTTGTGTTCCCTGATAAAGTCCAGTTGTATCACC
>CATMHL010000033.1 GCA_950068185.1 uncultured Pelagibacteraceae bacterium
GGAACGTAGTGACATCCATCTAGAACGCCTCTATGAACAGCATCTTGCATTTGACTTGTTTTCACTACAGAATTTACCGGTAAAAGATCAAGCTTCAATGCTCCGCCAGACATTTCGTTAACTCTTTTAACGTAGGCTTGCGCATTTTCTAGGAATATTCCACCGCCCCAAGCAGCTTGTACTTTTAAAGTAGTAGCGGCTTTAGCGATACTAGGCATTGCCAACGTAGCAGCAGCAACTGCACCCGTTGCAGCAGCAGCTTTAAAGAATTTACGTCTTGAAGGAGTTTTAATCCCTTTTAACGTTTTATCTTTCTTTGACATATTATTTTCCCTCCTAATTGTCATTTAGTTAATTAACTTTAGGAAATTAGATCACAGAAAGATGAAGGAGTCTTGTCAATTATTTACAAACCCAATTCAGTAAAAGCTAATAAAATATGAAAAAAAAATAATTCAATACAATTTGTAATTGAATCTAATTACTTTATCAAAAGTTATTTTCAATGCACATAGCAATGCCCATTCCGCCTCCTATGCATAAAGTAGCCAATCCTTTTTTTACTTTTCTTTTTTGCATTTCATGTATGAGTGTTACCAATATTCTAGCTCCCGAAGCTCCAATTGGATGTCCTAAAGCAATAGCTCCGCCATTTACATTAACTCTATCTTTCGGTAGTCCTAAATCCTTAATTACCGCCAAACTTTGAGCAGCGAATGCTTCGTTGGATTCGATTAAATCCAAATCACTTATTTGCCAGCTAGATTTTTTTAAAGCTTTTTTTGAAGCAGGAATTGGTCCCGAGCCCATTAAAGATGGGTTAACACCGCATGTAGCCCATGAAACAATTCTAGCTAAAGGTTTCAAACTTCTTTTTTTTGCTTCATCATTACTCATTAAAACCACCGCGGCAGCACCATCATTAATTCCAGAAGCATTGCCTGGTGTTACTGTCCCATCTTTTTTAAATGATGGTTTTAATTTTGTAAGTTGTTCCAATGTCATACCCGCTCTTGGATGCTCATCAATATTCAATTGATTTTTGCCTTTAAAAATAGTTGGAATAATTTCGTCTTTAAATTTTTCCTCCTTTTGTGCTTTTTCAGCTTTAAGCTGTGATAACAAAGCAAAATCATCTTGATCCTTTCTAGTAATCTGCCATTTAGTAGCAACATTTTCGGCAGTAACTCCCATATGATAACCATTAAACGCATCCCAAAGACCATCCTTGATCATTGTGTCGATAAGTTTTGCCTCATCTAATTTTTCACCATCACGAAAATAAATTGCGTGAGGCGCATTTGTCATACTTTCTTGGCCACCTGCAATTATTATTTTTGAATCGTTACACATAATTGCTTGATATCCAGCAGCAACCGATCTTAGCCCCGATCCACAAACTTGATTTATCACATATGCAGTTTTTTCTACTGGCATCTTAGCTAGAATAGCAGCTTGCCTTGCTGGATTTTGTCCTGTGGCACTAGTAAGCACTTGTCCCATTATTAACTCATCAACATCGTTTGGATTTAAATTTGATTTTTGCATAACTGCTTCGATAGTCAAAGCTCCAAGATCATGTGCCTGCATACCTTTTAGAGAACCACGAAATGTTCCAATTGCTGTTCTAAAAGCACTTGTGATTACTATGTCATCATTTTTCATAATTTTTTCCTATAACTACACCTATTCCATGATCAATAAAAAAAATATTATTTTTGGTTACAACATCTTTAATTCTAGTATTTAAAAATTCTAGAATTAACTAACCGCTTTCAGTTTTACGCTTCCAGCAGCGTCTAAAGCTTGCTTTAAATCTGCAATAATATCATCAGGATGTTCAATTCCCACTGACAATCTTACATAACCCGGCGTCACTCCAGCAGCCAACAATTCTTTTTCGGTTAACTGACTATGCGTAGTTGTAGCTGGATGAATAGCTAAACTTCTAGCATCTCCAATGTTAGCTACATGATAATGGAGTTTAAGAGAGTCTATGAACTTTTTACCTGCTTCAACACCACCTTTTATTTCTATTCCAACAAGAGCACCATTTCCTCCTTTGAAATATTTTTTAGTTCTGTTCGCCACCTCTCCTTTATAAAGAGTTGGATATATTACTTTTTCTACATTTTTTTGAGAAGATAGGAAACTAACAACTTTTTCAGCATTAGAACAATGTTGTTTAAACCTTAACGGTAAAGTTTCCAAACCTTGAATATGTTGAAAAGCATTATCTGGTGACAAGCACGAACCCAAATCACGAAGTAATACAACTCTTGCCCTTACAGCAAAGGCCACATTTGCTCCAGTTAATTCAGGAACAACTTTACCCCACACAGCTCCACCATAACTAGGATCCGGTTCATTGAACAAAGGTTGTCTTTTTGGATTTGCTGTCCAATCAAAATTCCCTCCATCAACTATAATTCCACCAATAACGGTGCCATGACCTCCTATGTATTTTGTTAATGAATTCACAATTATTGCAGTTCCATATTCAAATGGTTTACAAATGATAGGTGCTGCAGTGTTGTCCATTATTAAAGGTATATTATATTTCCTTCCGATATCAGCAACTTCTTCGATAGGAAAGGGTCTCAAATATGGATTAGGAAGTGTTTCAGCATATATGGCTCTTGTTTTATCATCAAATAGTTTTTCAAAATTCTTCGGATCTAAAGGATCAGCATACCTTACCTCTATTCCTTGTCGTTTGAGTGTATGAGTAAACAAATTTACAGTTCCACCATAAAGATCGGTTGAACTGATAACATTATCGCCAGACTGAGCAACATTTAGTATAGAAAATGCTGAAGCAGACTGTCCAGAGCTAACTGCTAGAGCAGCAAGACCTCCTTCAAATGCAGCAACTCTTTTTTCCAATGCATCACAGGTTGGATTCATGATACGCGTATATATGTTTCCAAACTCTTTTAAGGCAAAAAGATTAGCCGCAGTCTCTGTATCCTTAAATTCATAAGAAGTTGTCCGATATATAGGTACAGCCACTGCCGTAGTAGCGGGATCACTTCTGTATTCACCCCCATGCAACGCTATCGTTTCAGGGTTTTTTATATCTTTAGTCATTTTTTTTTCTCCTTTTTAGTGCTTCGACTAAATATCGAGTGCACAATATAGTTAAATACCCAGTTTTTTGATGAAAACAATTTCCAAAAAAAAACCACCGACTAAAGCGGAGGTCAAGTTACGTCGCTTTAGCAGGAATTTATTAAGCGCCCGCAATCTGATTCAACTCGGC
This sequence comes from uncultured Pelagibacteraceae bacterium, assembly GCA_950068185.1. Taxonomy (GTDB): domain Bacteria; phylum Pseudomonadota; class Alphaproteobacteria; order Pelagibacterales; family Pelagibacteraceae; genus AG-414-E02. The sequence goes on from CATMHL010000033.1 coordinate 3,263, forward strand.
GCTATGTAAAATTCTAACTAATGCTATATATATTGTCAAATATAATCTAATTTACTCTATTTGTGCAGTTTCCTTTATCAAAAAATTCAACAATGTTATCAATTGCCAAATTTGCCATAGCAGTTCTGGTTTTTTTCGTAGCACTACCTAAGTGAGGCAAAATAAAAACATTTTTTTGATTTAAATATCCCGGATAAATATTTGGTTCTCCATTATAAACATCTAAACCTATTGCATAAATTTTTTTATTTATTAACGCTTGAACTAGAGCTTCATCATCGATCATCTCTCCTCTTGCACTATTTGTTATAATAGCTCCGGCAGGAAAAAAATCCAAAGTTTCTTTGTTTATAATATTTTTTGTTTCTTTAGTTGCTGGACAATTTATTGATAAAATATCTGAAACAGAAAATAAACTTTTAATATTATTATGATAAATTGCTCCCTCTTCTAAACTAGATTTCAATTTTGATCTATTATGATAATGAATTTTCATTCCAAAAGCTTTTGCTCTTTTAGCTACAGCTCCTCCTATTCTTCCCATTCCTAAAATTCCCAGTCTAGATTCATAAAGTTGCTTACCCATCAAAAAATCAACGGACCATTTCCAATTTTTGTTTTTTACCCACTTTATTGCTTCTGAAGCTCTTCTGGCTGCACCAAGAATCAGTAACATTGCTATTTCTGCCGTTGCATTTGTTAAAACATCAGGAGTATTAGTTACAACTATGTTGTTCTCTCTTGCTGCTTTTGTATCAATATTTCCAATGCCAACAGCAAAATTAGATATAATCTTTATTGAATCTGAAAGTTGATTAATTGTCTTCTCGTCAATTTTATCTGTTATCGAACATAAAATCCCATCACAGCCTTTGCTGAGTTCAATTAATTTGTTTTGTGGATAAATTTCATCATTTGAATTTAATTTGGCTTCCCAAATTTTTGATATCCTTTCTTCATTTGATTTTAATAATCTCCTGGTAACTAAAATTTTTTTCACAAATTTCTTAAAACTTTAGGTTTTAAGCCCCCTGTGTACCAATCAATAATTTCAACGGTATGCAAAATCGGAATCTTCGTACCATTAGCAATTTGTGTAATACAACCAATATTTCCTGTGGCAATAAATTGAGGCTTAATTTTCTCAATATTTGAAATTTTGTTTTTTAATAGTTTTTTTGCAATATCACTTTGAAGTAAATTATAGGTTCCTGCTGAACCACAACAAATATGTCCATCAGGAATATCAAATACTTGATTTCCAGTTTTCTTTATTAGATTTATTGGAACATCGTGAATTTTTTGTCCATGTTGCATAGAACAAGCTGAATGATATGCAATTTTATACTCTTTATCATTATTTTGGCGCCTAATAAAATCAAGTTTAATGTTTTCATCTAAATATTCTGTAATATCTTTTGTTAATTCGGATATTTTTTTAGCTTTTTTTTTAAAATCTTCATCTGATCTAAATATAAATTCATAATCTTTCAAAGTTGTACCACATCCAGATGTGTTAGAAATTATAGCGTCTAATCCATTTTTTAAGTATTCGTCATACCAAATTGAAATATTTTTTTTAAAAGTTTGATGAGCTAGATCACTTTTGCCCAAATGATGATTTAAAGAACCACAACAACCTATGCCTTTGGGAACAACTACCTCAATGCCATGTCGATTTAATAGCCTAATAGTTGCTTCATTGATTTGTGGAGAAAGAACTTTTTGCACACATCCAGTAAGTAAGGCGACTCTTGCTATACGTTTTGTCTTCTGCGCTGAATATACTTCCTTTTTATGAAGTGTTTTTTTTGGAAATTTTCCTGGCATAAGGTCGATCATTTCACTAATTTTTTTTGGAAAAATAAATCGGAAAGGTTTTACTAATAAAGTTAACATTCCTATAATTCTAAAATAAGTAGGGTTGGGTATAACTATTGATAAAAAACTTCTAATAACTCTTTCATTAAATGGTCTTTTGTATGTTTTTTCAATATGACTTCTTCCGTGATCAATAAGATGCATATAATTTACGCCAGAAGGACAAGTTGTCATGCAGCTATAACATGAAAGGCATCTGTCTATATGTTTTACAATCTTTTCATTAGCTGGTTTATCATTCTCTAACATATCCTTAATTAAATATATTCTTCCCCTTGGACCGTCTAACTCGTCTCCCAATAGCAGATATGTTGGACAAGTAGCATTGCAGAATCCGCAATGGACACACTTTCTAAGAATTTTTTCACTCGATTTATTATCTTCGTCTTTTAATTGTTCTTTTGAAAAATGAGTTTCCATTTATATGCCTGTGTACATTTTGTCTGGATTAAGTATTCTTTTAGGATCAAAGCTTTTTTTAATATTTTGTGATATATTGAATCTATCCCTACTAATAGTAAACACATCTTCTACATAAGGAAGATAATCCGAATTTTTTATCATGGTTACATAACCACCAAGTTTTACTACTTTTTTTCTTATGGATTCAAACATTTCCTCCGATAATTCAAAAGCCTCCATCCACATTAAGGCTCCACCCCAATCTAAATAATATTTATATTTATTAGAAAGTTGATAGACCAATTTAACACATTCCGATGGTGGAATAACTATTCTAAGAATATTATTTTTGGAAGAAGAAAAAAATTCCAAACATTTAACTTTATTCCAAAAAATTTCTGACTGATGTGTCTCAAGAATAGAAATATTAAAATTTATAATTTTAAGTTCATCAATTAGATTTTTAATTCTTTGATCAATAGAATTTTTTGATCCCTCAATTCTAATTGCAGTAAGCGAACCTTCTTGCTTAAGGTCATTTAATTTAAAGGTTTTTTCAATGTTCATTACGCAACCAGGCACTTCTGGTTCTTTAGGCAAAAAAATAGCTCCAGAAATGTCATTTGAAGAACTTATAGCTTTATCTAAGAAATCAAATGCTGACTCTATTTTTTGATTATAAATAATGAGTGTTTCGCTTGTTTCAGGAGCGGGTAAAACTTTGAAAGTAATTTCAGTTAAAGCAACTAAGGTTCCATAAGAACCACAAATTAATTTGCTCAAATCATAACCGGTAACATTCTTTACTACCACCCCTCCTGATTTTATAATCTCCCCCTTGCCATTAACTCCTCTAAATCCCAAAACGTGGTCCCTTACACTTCCAACTTTAAATCTACGTGGTCCAGAAATATTACAAGCAATTTGACCTGCTGCAGTTCCGTAATCACTTTTTCCATTTAGTAAATATCCAAAATCAATTGGTTCAAAAGCTAGTTGTTGTTTATTTTTTTTTAACTCTTCTTCTATTTGTTTTATTAAAGTACAAGCTTTAACCTTAATATAAAGTTCTTCGGGTAAATATTCTATAATTCCATTTAAGTTTGATAAACTTAAAGTTTTTGAACATTGCAGAGGTTTTCCTATTTTTTTTTTTGAACCGGATCCGATTAACTCTATAGGAACGTTTGATTTATAAAACTTTTTTATAATACTTGATACCTCTCTTTCGTTTTGAGGATATTCTTTAGAATCAGAATCTTGGTATGTCGGAAAATTTTGTTTTTCCTCTATGGACATGTATCCTCCCTTCTTCTGCACACTTTCTTAAAATCGGATAGACTTTTCCAGGATTTAATAGTGAATTTACGTCTAAAGCTTTTTTAATTTTGATCTGCTGTTGAATGTCATTATTATTAAACATTTCACACATTAATTCCCTTTTTTCAACTCCAACCCCATGTTCTCCGGTTAGAACTCCACCAACTTTTACGCAATACTTCAAAATATCTGCTCCAAATTTTTCTGTTTTTTCTAAAGAATTTTTTTCGTTAGCGTCATACATAATCAAAGGATGAAGATTACCGTCACCTGCATGAAAAGCATTAGCAACGGGTAAATTATATTTTTTAGACAGTCTTCCTATTTCGTTTAATACCTCGGCTAGCTTCCCTCTTGGAATGGTTCCGTCCATACAATAGTAGTCTGGAGCCATATCACCACATGCAGGAAATGCTGCCTTACGTCCGGCCCAAAATTTTAATCTTTGTTTTTCATTTTTACTAATTTTAATACTTGAAGATTTATTTTTTTTTGCAATTTTGTGTACTCTTTCAATAAGTTCGTCCACTTCCGTTTCTGTACCATCTAATTCTACAATTAACATTGATTCTGCATCTCTTGGGTAGCCTGCTTTTACAAAATTGTCAGTAGCATGAATTAATGCTTTATCCATCATCTCCATGCCGGCCGGAATAATTCCACTTGCAATAATTTCTGATACACATTTTCCGCCATACTCTATGGTCGGAAATCCAATTAAAGCTGCCTTAACTGCTTGAGGTTTTTTAAGAATCTTTACTGTAATTTCCGTAATTACACATAACAGACCTTCAGACCCAGCAATTAATCCAAGCAAGTCATATCCTTCAGAATCATAAGTTTTGCCTCCTAATCTACTTATGGTTCCGTCCATGAAAACAACTTCAACACCAAGAAGATTATTTGTTGTCGTTCCATATTTTAATGAATGAATGCCACCCGAATTTTCTGCAACGTTTCCACCTATTGAACATGCAATTTGGCTAGACGGATCTGGAGCATAATAAAAACCTTTATCTTCAACAGCTTGTGTAATTGATAAATTTGTTACACCTGGTTGAGCAACTACACATCTATTTTTGTAATCAATATCAATAATTTTGTTAAACTTACCTAGACATAAAAGGATACTATCTTCCAATGGTAAGGCTCCTCCTGATAATCCAGTACCGGCACCTCTTGGAACAATTTTAATTCTTGCTTGATTACAATAAGCAAGTATCTTACTCACTTCTTTTGTATTTTCTGCAAAAACAACAGCTAATGGTTTTTGCTTATACGCCGATAGTGCATCTGTTTCAAATGGTCGTGTTTCATCTTCATGATCTAAAACGTTTTCAATTTTAACAATTTTTTTAAGATCTGCAATTATATCTGATTTTATTGATATAAGTTTTCGGTCAATTTTTGGCATGGCTAATTTAGTCATAAAAATATATTACAGCCTAAAAGCTTAGTGGTCAAAAAAGGAAAGACGAATTATTTAAGTATTTTGTCTATTTTTTCGATAGCTTTACTTATATTTTCTCTTGAAGTAGCAAAATTAAATCTTACGTTATCTGTAGCAAATTTTCCAAATGCAGTCCCGGGTATCATAGCAACTCCAGCTTCTTGTAAACATTTCTTTGTAAATTCTTCACCGTTCATTCCAGTTCCTTTAACATTAGGAAATACAAAAAAAGATCCGCCGGGCAAACTACATTCAACACCTTTTAAACTTCTTAAACCGTCAACAATAAGTTTTCTTCTTATAGCAAATTCTTTCATCATATTATGTAGATGGTCCTCAGGTCCGTCCAATGCTGCAATTGCACCATACTGAGCTGCAGTATTTACACACGAATGATTATTTACACAAAATTTAAATACATGTTCAATTAATTGCTCAGGCCATACACCCCAACCTAAACGCCATCCCGTCATTGCATATGTCTTGCTCCATCCATTAAGTACAATAAGTCTGTCATAAAGATCGGGATAATTAAAAAAAGTTGGAATTTCTTTTTTGCCGAAAATCAGTCTGTCATAAATTTCATCACTTAAAATTACCACATGAGGAAAATTTACTAAGCCCTTAGCAAGCTTATCAACTACAATTTTTTCTGTAAAACTTCCAGTTGGATTATGTGGATTAT
>CATMHL010000034.1 GCA_950068185.1 uncultured Pelagibacteraceae bacterium
TTTTCTTTGTTTTTTAGACTTTAAAATTTTAATCCGTTTGGCTTTTTTCCTAACCCTGATCTTTTTCTTTTTTCTTGATTTGCGAGGTTTTTTCTTAGTTCTTCTTGATTTTTTCGTTTTCTTTATAATTTTGGTTTTCTTAGCTTTTTTCCTAAGCTTGAGCTTTTTCTTTTTTCTTGATCTATGAGATTTTTTTTTAGTTTTTTTCTTAACTTTTTTTACTCTTTTTTTCATTGAAATTAACTAATTTATTATTACCAATAAGTTATTGATAAATATAGTCTCTTGTTCTGCTGGGTGTAGAGGAAAAATTTTTTACAATTTCTATTTGATAGACTAAAAGATCTGACCATTTAAAAGCCGCACTGCAACTTGAGAGATAATAATCCCAAAGCCGTATAAATTCATCACCATATTTTTTTTTAGCCTTGCCTGCATTTTCTAAAAATCTTTTTCTCCATTGATCCAAAGTAAGATTATAATGGTCTATCAAACTCTCCCACCCTGAAATAACCAGGTTCGTTTGTTCAATAGCTTTAGTGAGCTGGCTGGCGACCGGGATTTTTCCTCCAGAAAATATATACTTATTTATGAATGGATTAGCTGCATAAGGTGGTTTGGTTGAAGCAATGGTATGGGTCAAACAAATTGCATCATCTTTCATTAAATCGCTTATTTTTTTAAAAAAGGTTTTATAAAATTTAGGAGAAACGTGTTCTAAAAAACCAATATTTGTTAAACGGTCGTACTTTCCTGTTACATTTCTGTAGTCACATAACTCATAACTGAGTAAATTGTCTAATTTAGATTCGCGTGCCTTCTCTTTACAGTGAGCCAGTTGGTTAGATGACAAGGTTACACCATGAACTTGGCACCCCGATAATTTAGCTAAATACCGACTTAAGCCGCCCCAGCCACAACCGATGTCCAAGACGCTGTGACCTGGTTTCAAATCTAATTTTTTAGCAATGTGTGAAAGTTTGTTGGTTTGCGCCTGTTCCAAACTTTCATTAGAATTTTTAAAAATACCACAAGAATATTGTCGATGCTCTTGATCAAGCATCCAATCATAAATATCTTCACCTCGATTATAGTGCATTTCTACGTTTTTCTTTGCAGCGCCAGGAAAATTATAACTTGTTAGAAATTTCCATGCATACATTAGATTATTAATAATTGTAGAATAAGTATTGATTTTTCCTCGACCAATATTCTTAAATGTTAGATTTAAAAAATCATGTATAGAACCATTTATAATTTCAATATTTCCTTTAAAGTATTCCTCTCCTAAATAAAGTTCTGGATAAATTAATAATTTCCAGTTTAAATCTTTCTTTAATAATTTTAGTGTCAGAGGTTTTTCTTTATTTGAAACCTCTCCGCATATGTACTTTTGGTCTTGAGAATCTACCAAGACAATCCCCTCTTTTGAAAACAGTTTTGATAAAAATCTAGCTAACAACATAATTTATGCCGCAATGTTCTTTTCTGGAAAGAATTCCAATTCCTTTAATTTAGACATCATTTCCTTTTGTTGTGGTTCGGAAAGCAAACTTAAAGGTGGTAAAATTCTTTTATATTTTTCATTTTCGAATGACATAAAACTATGTAATCCAGAAATTAAATTATAATTATCGAAAACTTTTCTAATTGCACAAAGTTTTTCGTTAAAAGTTTGTTTTTTTTTGTTATTAAAATCATCATAAACTTTACGAGCCAATGACGCAGTTACATTGCAAATTGCTGAAATAATTCCGCTGTTACCTAATTCCAGTCCTTTAAGTAACTTCGTTTCAGATCCAGAAAAAATCAAAAAATTTGGTATTTTAAGCACTTCGTATAAATTGTATGTGCTGTCTTTAAGTCCAACAATCTGTTGGGGAAAATCCTTAGCTAATTTTTCTACAATTTGAACGCTAAATTTATAGCCACTAAGTTTCTCAAAATTATATAAAATAATTTTGCTTTCTGGCACTTTTTGAACCACGTTTGCATAAAAAGAATAAGCTCCTTTATCATCATATTTATAATATGCAGGCGGCATTAGTAGAAATCGATCTATTCCATTACTTATAGAATGTTTCATCAGTTCAACATTTTCATTTAAAGCGTTAGCTCCCGTTCCAATTATAAAATGATCTTTTAATTTATTTTTATTGAGTTTATTAATTAATATTTTTTTCTCCTTAGAAGAAATAAGTTGTGCACATCCAGTAGATCCAAAAAATATGGCACCGTGGAGCCCCTCTTTTATGAGTCTCTCCGAATGTTTAATTGTAGATTCAATATCAAGGGATAAATCTTGATTGAAAATACTCATCGAAGCTGCATATACGCCTTTTTTAATAGCCATGCTTTTAACCAATTTATTTGTTAGAAATTATATTAAATTAAAAAAATGAGCAAAGCTCTTGTAGTAATAAAATCTATGGGAATCGGTGATTTATCAATACTAATTTCTAGTATACATGCAATTAGTAATAGAATTGCTAAACCCGTTACAGTTTTAGCACAAAAAAACACGCACGCACATGCAATATTAAAACATGACCCTCATGTTGAGGAAGTGATCGAATTAGATGAAAAGGAAATTAAAAGTTTTTTTGGTATTATAAAAAAAATTAAACCAAAACAGTTTGATCAATCTTATATTTATAGCGACTCTGTACGACTTTACCTAATTTCAAAACTATCAGGCATTAGGCAAAATTTTCAGTATAAATTTTTTTCAAAGAAAGGTAAGAATTTTTTCAGAACAGCAAAAGAATTTACTGAAAAAATATTAGATATAAAAATTAATTCTCAATCTAAAATTTATTTTGATAAAAATGAAATGGAAAAGGCAAAAAAAAATTTTAATATTTCAGATCAAATAAAAAATATAGTTTGTGGTATCTCGGCTTCCGGATCAACAAAAAGATGGGATATTAAAAACTATATTAAATTATTTGAAAGTCTTAATGCAAAATTTAAATGCAAATTTTTTCTTGCAGGCGGGTTAAATGATGAAGATTTAATCAAACAAATAACGAACTCTTCAGTTGGAAAAAACTGTGTATCTTTTTCTACAATGACAATTGCTAAAACAATACCTATTATTAGTGCATGCCAATATTATATCGGTAATGATACCGGTTGGGGACACATTTCTTCAGGTTTAGGATTAAAATCTTTATTTTTATTTATGGACTCGCCTCCTTCTGCTTATGGAGCCTATAGTAAAAATATATCTGTTGTACTTCCAGATGGTGAAACAATGGAAAGTTGTGGCCACAACACTAGGGGTAAAAATAGAATACCTGTTGATAGAGTGCTTCGCAAAACACTGGAGTTAATGAATTAGCTAAAATCGTTTTTCAATATCGTTTCTTTAGCTTCGTTAACTATTTGGCTTAAACGTTCCGTATTTGAATTAGGATTAATGTCAGGATGAATTTTTTTTTGCAATCCATTTGTGGCTTTAATTACATCTTCTTTAGAGCATCCTTTTTCTTTTTTTAAGCCCAAAATTTTATATGCTTCTTCTACAGATAAATTACTTGAAGGTTGTGCTTGATTTGATTGGCCATAATATGAAAATCTTCCAGCATTTCTTAAATATTGTAATAAACGCCACAATTGAAATATTTGAATTGCTGATAAACCTTTAATTTTAAGAACACTCATTGCTAAAAATAATAGGGGAAGTGAAAAAAGAAAACGACCAGCAATAACAAAAAGTACTGCAAGAATTGCTGACAAAATAAAGATTAAAACTCTAGCTCCCTTTGCAACTTTTTTACTGCTAGTCTTTGTAAACCATGAAAGCAATACAAAAACTAAGATAAAAATAATAATTCCAAAAAAAACTAAATTCATATATTAATCTTCAGTCAAATGAATATACCAAAATTAAGACAACAAAAAACAATCAAAAAATATCACGGAATTTCATGGGAAGACAATTATGCATGGATTCATCAAGAAAATATTCTGGAAGTTTTAAAGAACCCAACAAAACTTAATCCTGAAGTTCAGAAATATCTAGAAAAAAATAACGAATACACAGAACACCATTTAAAAGACACCAAAAAATTTCAAAAAAAATTGTTTGATGAAATAAAAGGTAGAATAAAGCTTGATGACGAAAGTCTTCCCTATACTGACAAAAAATTTATTTATTGGACAAAAACAACCAAAGAAACAAACTATGCAATAAAACTAAGAAAAAAAATAGGCACAAATAAAATTGAAGAGTATTGGTCAGGTGAAAAAGAGAAAAAAAAATTAAATGCAGAATATTTTGGTATTGGTGATCTGCAGGTATCACACGACGATGAAATGCTCGCCTACTCTTTGGACCTTAAGGGATCAGAATATTTCACTATATATGTTCGCAGAATTTCGGATAATAAAATTGTTTCTGAAGAAATTAAAGAAACTTCGGGAAGTATCACTTGGTCATTAGATAATAAATATATTTTCTATTCGAAGCTAGACAAGCATCACAGACCAAGAAAAATTTATAGACATAAAATTGGAACCCCAATAAAAAACGATCAATTAATTTATGAAGAAAAAGACGAAGGTTTTACCTGTGGGCTTGATATTAGTTCCGATGAAAAATATTTTTTAATTAAAACATCTGATCATACCACTTCCGAAATTTATTTCTTTGATGTAAATAAAACTAATCCAAAACCCAAATTATTTAGAAAAAGGCAAAAAGAAATAGAATATTCTATCGATTCTTGGAAAGGATATTTTTATATTCACACAAACTTAGATGCAGAAGATTTTAAAATCTGTTTATGTAAAATCGATAATATAGAAAAATGGCAAGACTATATTCCCGCAACAAATGGAGTGTTAATTGGAGGTTTTAATTTGCTAAATAAATGGATGATACGTTCAGAAGTTAGAGACGCTTTAGCAAAACTTTATGTTAGAAATTTAGATACAAATATAGAAGAAGAATTAATTATCACCGATGAAAAAGTAATAAGTCCGGGTGCATCATTAATGCAAAAAGATAGAAATACAAACAAAATATACATTGCTTATCAATCTCCGAAAACTCCAGGTAAAGCCTACATCTACAATGTTCTAACAAAAGAGAAAAAACTTGTTAAAGAAGAAATTGTGCCATCGGGCCACAACCCGAATGACTATGTCGTCCAAAGATTAAGTTGTAATTCTCATGATGGAAAAAAAATTCCTTTAACAATAACTCGGCATAAAAATACACAATTGGATGGAAGTGCAAATCTTCTTCTTTATGCCTATGGAAGTTACGGTAATTCTATGGGACCTGCATTCTCTTCAAACATACTTAGTTTAATAAACCGAAACATTATCGTGGTAACTGCCCACGTAAGAGGAGGAATGGAAAGAGGATATAACTGGTGGAAAGATGGAAAAATGCTTAACAAAAAAAATACCTTCAAAGACTATCTTTCAAGTGCAAAATTTCTAATTGAAAAAAAATATACTAGTAAAGGAAAAATTATAGGTATGGGTGGCTCCGCGGGAGGATTGCTCATGGGAGTTGCTATGAATGAAACTCCCGAGTTATTTCTTGGAATGGTAATGGCTGTTCCTTTTGTGGATACCCTTACGACAAATTTAGATCATTCCCTACCACTAACAGTAGGAGAATTTAACGAATTTGGAAACGCAAAAAATAATAAAGAACACTTTGATTATATTCGATCTTATGCGCCGTATGAAAATATTAAGAAAATGGATTATCCTCACCTTTTTATAACAACAAGTTTGAACGATAACAGGGTTTTGTTTGACGAACCTGCAAAATTTATAGCCAAACTTAGAGATTATAAAACAAACAATAATTTATTACTTTTGAAAACTGAAATGAAAGCCGGCCACGGAGGAAAAACAGGTAGAGATTCTGCAATTGAAGAAATTGCCTTGGACTATGCGTTTGTTTTAAAAATTTCTAAAAAATTAAATTCATAGACTTGAAAATTTAAATAAAGTTCTTACCTATAATCTGTAAGTTGCCTAATGGGACTTACATAAATTAACCTTGCTAAACAAAGGAGGAAAATATGACAAGTAAGGATCTATCAGTCTTTAACTCTTTAAGACCTTTTAGTATTGGCTTTGACGATATGTTTGATCAGTTTGAGTCTATGCTAGGTGATGGTGGATTAGTGAAAAATAACTATCCCCCATACAACATCAGAAAGGTCGGGAAAGATAAATATGCTATTGAATTAGCGATTGCTGGCTTTAATAAAAATGATGTTGAGGTTGAGTTTGAAGATAACCTTTTAACAGTTAAAACTAAAAAAATTGATAAAACTGTTGAAAAAGATGGCGACGAGATAATTCATAAGGGAATATCTCAAAGATCATTTTCTAGATCATTTACAATAGCAGATGATGTGAAGGTAAATGGTGCGGAGCTTAAAGATGGTCTTTTGACAATCGACTGTGAAAAAATCGTTCCAGAACAAAAGAAAAAGAAACTTATTCCAATTAGCTAAATTGGAGCCTTACTTGCGGAGATTTTATCTCCGCAAGTATTTAAAAACATCCCTTGCTAGTAAACCCCACAATCATCTTATTTTCATTAATTTCGAATTGTCTTTCACAGGTAATTTTATATTTTTTTGAAACATAGATAAAAAATTTAGATCCCTTATCATCATAAGTTATCTTGTCTGGCTCACCCATAACAATTTTTAATTCTGATTCCGGTTGTTGAAGAAATTTACTTAATTTCTCATTTTCTTTTTTTATTGCACTCTGTGATTTGTTTTCAATAGTTTGACAACTATTAAATAAAAAAAGAAAAGCAATTAATGAAAATATATGAAAAGTTTTCATAGTTACAATTAAAAATAGAATATCATATATTTTATAAACAGATATAAACCTCCAAGTTGTATTTTTCGTTAAGTTATCCTTATTTAACAGTAGTTATTTTGTTGTGACTTCTTTCAAAATGTTTATTAAGGTTGCTTCATTATATTAACTTTAGGAGGAAATATGTTAGAAAAATATTTTCAATATAAAAAGCACGGTACAGATTTTAAAACAGAAGTCATTGCAGGAGTAACGACCTTCTTGACGATGGCGTATATTATGTTTTTAAATCCAATTATCTTAGCTGACGGTGGATTTGATTTTGGCGGCGTTTTCACCGCAACTATTTTAGCGATCGCTGTTGCCTGTTTCATAATGGGCTTCTATGGTAAAACTTGGCCCATCGGCTTGGCTCCCGGTATGGGTTTAAACGCCTTCGTGGCGTACGGTATTTGTTTGGGCGGCGGTTATACCCCAGCAGAAGCTTTAGGAGCTGTTCTGGTTGCGGGTATACTCTTCGTGATCATATCATTGACCCCGATTAGATCTTGGATAATCAACTCGATTCCAAAAAGTTTAAAACTTGGCATCGGCGCTGGTATCGGTTTATTCTTAGCAATAATTGGGCTAGAAATTATGGGAGTTGTTGCCGATCATCCAGTGACCCTTGTGACGCTTGGAAATCTAAAGAGTCCGATTGTTTTGCTAGGGGCTGCAGCTTTTGTGGTCATGTGTATTCTAGAAAAACTTAAAATCAAAGGTAATATCATTATTGGTATTATTGTTTTCAGTGCAATCGCGTGGATATTTGGACTAGCAGAATTTAAAGGAGTGGTTGGTTCAATTCCACCAATGACGCATTTGTTCCAGTTTGATCTTGGAGCAGCTTTGTCAGCGTCAATGGCCACGATTGTGTTTACACTTTTCTTTGTCGACTTTTTTGATACGGCAGGAACACTTACTTCGGTAGCTAATGTTTCTGGAAAGATTGATAGCAAAGGTAGAGTAAAAGACATTGAAAAAGCGATGCTTGCCGATTCTGTTGGTACAGTTGCCGGCGCCTTGATGGGCACTTCAACTGTCACGAGTTATGTGGAATCTGGTGCAGGAGTTAAGGCTGGTGGTAGAACGGGTATGACGTCAATTGTAATTGGCGTACTTTTCTTAGCGTGTTTATTCTTTGCTCCACTTGCAACAAGCTTGCCCAAAGAGATAGATGGTGCAGCACTTATATATGTTGCGGTTCTTTTTGTAAGAAACATTGTGGACATAGAGTGGGATGACATCGCCGAGGCGGCGCCTGCAGTACTGGCGATGATAGCGATGCCATTGACCTATTCTATATCTAACGGAATAGCCATGGGGTTTATTACATACGCGTTAATTAAAATTGGTACTGGAAAAGTAGAAGGAGTATCACCTGCTATTTGGGTGGTTGCAGTTTTAAGCGTTGTTAGTTTCGCTGTATAGATAAAAAATTTAAATATTAAAATAGAAAGGGCCGGATTAATTCTGGCCCTTTTTTCATTTATTGTGTTTCTTTTTTATATCTTCAATTCTAATTTCTTCAAAAATCTCAAACGGCTGGACGATCCATGGATTATTTTTTAGTTTCACTGCACAAAAATCTGGCTCAAAGGTTGATTTCTTTTTTTTCCATAAAGTTGCCGTTTTGATATCTTCGATTTTATCTTTAATTGGCTCGTATTTTCTTAACCAATCCACGCTTTTATTTAAAGTGATTCCTGTGTCTGAAAGATCATCACACAATAGTATTCTTCCACCCATATTTTTTGCAATTGAACTCATTTCTCGTGAAAAAACTATCTCTTTTTGTTCATCTTCAATTCCTTTTCCAGAGTATGAGTTCACAGCAAGGTATGCGCAATTTAATTTTAAAACTCTACTTAAAACATCAATCATTGGAGCTCCGCCACGGCATATGCCTACCAACAAAGTTGGTTTATAGCCGCTAGCATCAATGCTAATAAGTAACTTTTCTACAGTCCTATAATATTCTGGCCAGGAAACTATCAATTTTTCTGACATACTAATCCTGCTATCATAATTAAAAAAAACTTAATTAAAAAGGAGAAAATGTATGCCGAAAGGATACTGGTTAGCAACTTATAAAAAAATAGAAAGTACAAATAATCTTGGAAACTATG
>CATMHL010000035.1 GCA_950068185.1 uncultured Pelagibacteraceae bacterium
TTAATTAAAATTACTTTATATCCTTCTTCTCTAAGAGCTTTACAAGCTTGAGTACCCGAATAATCAAATTCACATGCCTGTCCAATAATAATTGGTCCTGCTCCTATTACTAATATTTTTTTAAGATCTTTTCTTCTTGGCATATTTTTTTTCTTTTGAAATATAATTAATAAATTTATTAAATAAATATTTACTGTCTTGCGGACCAGGACTAGCTTCCGGATGATATTGGACAGAGAAAATAGGTTTATTTTTTAATTCAATTCCCTCTACAGATTTATCAAATAAAGATATATGAGTAATATTAACGTTATTAGGAATACTATTTTTTTCAACTTTAAATCCATGATTTTGGCTAGTTATTTCAACTTTTTTAGTTTTTAAATTTTTTACTGGATGGTTAGCACCTCGGTGTCCCAAATGCATTTTTGAAGTTTTTGCTCCCAAAGCTAGGGATAAAATTTGATGACCGAGACATATACCAAATATTGGTAATTTACTTTTTATAAGCTGCTTTATTATAGGTATAGCATATTTACCTGTTGCAGCAGGATCGCCCGGGCCGTTTGATAAAAAAATTCCATCAGGTTTTTTATTCAAGATTTTTTGGCTTGAAGTTTCAGCAGGTACAATTATTACTTCACAATGTAAATCAGAAAAACACCTTAAAATATTTTTTTTGATTCCATAATCAATTGCAACAATCTTATATTTTTTCTTTTTATTTTTTAAATAACCATTTTTTTTGTTCCAAGTTTTAAGTGAATTCCATTTATAAGGTTTGCTACATGATACCTTAGAGGCCAAATCTAAATCTAATAATCCAGACCAACCTTTAGTTATTTTTTTTAATTTTTTAACATCATGTTTTTTGCTGCTTGTAAATTCTAAAGTGCCCTTTGGAGCTCCGTAGTCTCGAATATAATTAGTTAATTTTCTAGTATCTATTCCTGCAATTCCAACTATTTTATTTTTTTTAAGCCAGACGTCTAAATTTTTAATGGAGCGGTAGTTGGATGGAGAAGTAATATCAGTGTTAAATATTACTCCCTTGGTCCATACTTTATTCGACTCATTATCTTCTTCATTTGTCCCAACATTACCTATGTGGGGAAATGTAAAATTTATAATTTGGTCTGCATAAGAAGGATCAGTAATTATTTCTTGATAACCTGTCATTGAAGTATTGAAACACACCTCACCTGTTGCAATTCCTTCATAACCAAAACCATATCCATAAAAAAAAGTGCCATCTTCTAAAACTAAAACGCCTGTGGGATTAATCTCTTTGAGACTATCTTGCGATACATGGTCTAAATTTGTTTTTACTACCAAATACAACTCATGAGTTAAAGGCTTTTACTATAAAACATGATTTGACGCAACATGTGACAAACATTTTATCTCGTAAAGATGGAATTTTTTTCTTTTGAAGAAATTTGATGAGTAAAGTAAATTAATATTTTTATAAATCATGACATTACGAGAAAAAATAAACGAACAGTTTAACACTGCATTAAAAAGTAAAAATAAAACTTCAGTTTCTACTTTTAGGTTAATTTTGGCTGCTATTAAGGAACGAGATATTGCTAACAGAAGTGGAGGAAAAAAAGAAGAAATTAAAGATCCAGAAATTATAAAAGTTTTAAGAAAAATGAGGAAACAAAGACAAGAATCTGCTGCTTTATACAAAAAAGGTGGAAGACCGGAATTGTTTGAGGTTGAAGAAGCTGAAATTAGAATAATAGATACATTTTTACCAAAACAACTAAGTGAAGAAGAGACAAAAAAAATCTGTAAAGAAATTATAGAAACGGTAGGAGCTTCAAGTATTAAAGATATAGGAAAAATTATGGAACAACTAAAACAAAAATATTATGATTCAGTTGACTTTTCGAAAGTAAATACAATAGTAAAAGATTTATTAAGCTCATGAAATATCCTAAAGAGTATTTAGATGAAATAAAAATAAGATTAAAAGTTTCTCAAGTTGTAGGACAATCAGTAAAATTAAAAAAACGCGGTAAAGAATTTATTGGTTTGTCGCCTTTTTCAAATGAAAAAACACCCTCATTTACTGTTAATGACGAAAAAGGTTTTTACCATTGTTTTAGCTCAGCAGAGCATGGGAATATTTTTGATTTCTTAATGAAAACGAAAAATTATAAATTTGGGGAAGCTGTAAGAGAACTTGCTTCTAATGCTGGGATGCCGCCATATAGATTTACTAAGCAGGACGAAGAAAGGCAAAATAGATGGAAGACTTATAATGCAATTTTAGAAAAATACACAAATTTCTGTCATGAAGAATTAGTTTCAGGCAAGCATCCTGAAGTTTTTGAATATTTGCACAAAAGAAAAACTATGAAAAAAGAAATTATTTTTTTTAAAATTGGTTATGCTTCTGGTAGTACAGATTTTGTTGAACAGTTAACAAAGGAATTTAATGAAGAACAAATTAATTCTTCTGGCATTTATTATTTCGATAAAAACAAAAAAAAATATATAGACAGATTCAGAAACAGAATTATTTTTCCAGTTAAAAGTTTAAACGGTTCTGTTTTAGCTATAGGAGGAAGAACACTTTCAAAAACAATTTTTGCAAAATATATTAATTCTCCTGAGACGGAATTTTATAAAAAAGGGAATAATTTATATAATATTAATGCAGCTAAAGAATTCAGAAGTAAAAGTGAAGAGATTTTTGTAGTTGAAGGCTACATGGATGTAATAAATTTACATAAATTTGGTATACAAAATGTCGTAGCAAATTTGGGAACAGCAATGACCGAAAGACAATTGGATTTAATTTGGAAATTTTTTAAAAATCCAATTATTTGTTTAGATGGAGATGAAAGTGGTCAAAAAGCAGCACTTCGAGCGGCAGAAAGATTATTTCCATTAATGAAAGCAGATTTTAATATTTATTTTTTAACTCTGTCTGAAAATTTGGACCCTGATTCTTATATTAATCAAGAAGGTAAAGAATCTTTTATAAGATTAGCTGAAAGCAAGGTAGAAATTCAAAATTTTGTTTGGAATTCTTACTATCAAGATGTTGATAAAAATAATCCCCATTC
This sequence comes from uncultured Pelagibacteraceae bacterium, assembly GCA_950068185.1. Classification (GTDB taxonomy): domain Bacteria; phylum Pseudomonadota; class Alphaproteobacteria; order Pelagibacterales; family Pelagibacteraceae; genus AG-414-E02. Next base: position 3,081 of record CATMHL010000035.1, read on the forward strand.
TCTTACATTATTTGAAAAAAGAATTAAAGCTCTTTGTAATGAAGTGAAAGATAAAACGTTAGCTAAATATTTTCTTGACAGCTTTACACAAAAAATAAATGAACTTACTCCTAATTTAAATTTTAGAAAAAATAATTTTATAAAATTTAAAAAAGCGAATAGCCCACTCCAGCAAACTAAAGATGTATATAAGCAAAGAAGCAGATTTGAAGAAAAAGAATTAAAAGAATTTTCAATTTTATTTCTAGTTATAAATAGTCTAGATATTTTTAGAAAAAATATAGAATTAATTTCAGAAATGACCTTTTCAAGTAAAAAAATAAATGAATTTAAGCAAAAATTAATCGATTATTTGTTGTCAGAAAAATTTTTTGAAAGAAAAAAATTGGAGATAGAGGATTTCGATCAAAAATTTAAAAATATTATAAATATGATAAATATTAATGCTCCTGTTAAAATAATTTATAAAAATAAAAGTGATACAGAAATTGTTTCAATATTTAATGAAATAATGAGTGAAATTAAAAAAATTGAATTACAGAAGAAAATTGAGTTTTTAGAGGATAAAGTTTCATTAAATCTTGATGAAAATCTTTATTCAGAGCTTTTATCTCTTAGAAATCAATTAAAAGGGGGGTAAATAAACCCTAGATTTTATTTATTTTATTATTATATATAAGTCCTCTATTTAGTTATTAAAGACGAAAAATACTGTGGAAAAATTAATTACAAAATCATTTAGAAGATTGTTGGATAAAGGAATTCATCGAGGTTTTATCACGTATGAAGAATTGGGAAAATCACTCGGAAAAAGACATTATAATCAAAATAATATAGAAGAAGCTTTTTTGCATATTTTTGATAAGAAGGTTTGTCTAGTTGAAAAAAGATCTGATTATCGCTTAAGTAAAAAGAAAGATTCAACATTTTCAGACACCGAAAAAGTTAAAGAAGCAGAAAAAAGCGATGACCCCATAAGAATGTATTTGAGAGAGATGGGCGGAGTGGAGTTACTTTCCCGTGAAGGTGAAATTGCAATTGCAAAAAGAGTAGAGGCCGGAAAAGATTATATGATAAATGGACTTTTTCAGAGTCCATTAACTGCACAGAAAGTTTTCGAATGGAAAGAACAATTAGAGCAAAATAAACTAATGGTTAGAGAAATTATAGACATTGACTCATCATATATTGAAGAAGAGTCAGAAGTTGAAGATGAATATAAAAATTTAAAAAAAAATAAACAAAATGAAAAAAAGAAAATAAATTACAAATTAGAAAAGCAGAATAAAAATTTTCCGGAAACGAAAAATAATAACGTTACAGCTGAAACTAAAAATCAAGAATATATTGAAGAAGATGAATTTAATCTATCCTTAGCAGCAATGGAGCAGGAAATTAAACCTAAAGTAATTTCCACTATTAACATTCTTTGCAAAGGTTATACGGAATTGATTAAAAATCAAAAAAATAAATTAAACTGTGCTCTAAATGCTCAGCAATTTTCAAGCATAAAAGAAAAAAGTTATCAAAAAGCTCAAAATAATATAATCAATAAAATAAAAACTCTTCAACTTAATCCATCAGTGATAGAAAATTTGGTTGAAATGCATTATCAAGAAAGTCAAAAAATAACTTCTTTGGAAGGTCTTTTGATGCGAATGGCAATAGAAAATAAAATTTCTAGAAATGAATTTCTTAAGTATTATTTGGGTAATGAAATTAATCCAAATTTAGAATCTTTTTTAAATGAAAAAACAAATTGGAAAAATTTTTTCAAAAAGAAAAAAAAAGAGTTTAATGAAATAAGAGAAAGATTGGTTGAGTTTAGTAATAAAATCGGTCTACCAATTGCTGACTTTAAAAAATTGGTAAACAAAATAAAAAAGGGAGAGAGAGAATCAAGAATAGCGAAAAAGGAAATGGTAGAAGCCAATTTGCGACTCGTTATATCCATTGCTAAAAAATATACAAACAGAGGTTTGCAATTTTTAGACTTAATTCAAGAAGGAAATATTGGACTCATGAAAGCTGTTGATAAATTTGAATATCAAAGGGGATATAAATTTTCTACTTACGCAACTTGGTGGATTAGGCAAGCTATTACTAGATCAATAGCTGATCAAGCCCGAACAATTAGAATACCGGTGCACATGATTGAAACAATTAACAAAATAGTTAGAACGTCTAGACAAATTTTAAGCGAGCGCGGAAGGGAAGCTACACCCGAAGAACTTGCTAAGAAGTTAGCCATGCCTTTAGACAGGGTAAGAAAAGTTTTAAAAATTTCTAAAGAACCTGTATCTTTAGAAACACCCGTGGGTGACGAAGAAGATAGTAATCTTGGAGATTTTATTGAGGATCAAAACGCCTTACAACCTCTTGATGCTTCAATAAGATCTAATTTAGGAGAGTCCACAACTAAAATTCTAGCAACTCTTACCCCAAGGGAAGAGAGAGTGCTTAGGATGCGTTTTGGTATTGGAATGAACACAGATCATACCTTAGAGGAAGTTGGTTTACAATTTTCTGTGACCAGAGAAAGAATAAGACAAATCGAGGCTAAAGCTCTGAGAAAACTTAAACATCCTAGCAGATCAAAACATTTAAAAAGTTTCCTGGAAAAATAATACTGTAGTTTTTTAAGACCTTTAATGATTAAATTATTTTGGAATACATCGCGTAAGCAAGATGATCCTTTTGAATTAGATTGGGGAAAATATCATGAAAAAAACTTCAAGGATTGGATTTATTTTTTTCTTCAAAATATAAATTATACATCTATTAATAGCGAAAAAGAAATAAACAAAGGAGATACAGTTATCATTGTAGATTCTGGAATACACTTTAAAGAGCATTTTTACAAAATGCTTAAAACACTAACAAAAAAAATTTTTCTTTTTCATATTAATGATGAACACTTAGATAAACGTTCTAAGCTAATTTATGAATATTTTGATTATGTTTGGAGAACTTGTTGTAGTCCAAAATATTTTCTAAGCAATAAGGTAAAATGTATTCCACCTGGTTACAAATCTGGATTTGAACAGAAATTTGACTTAAATAAAAAAAGGCAATTTAAATGGTGCTTTTTTGGTACTCAGCATAAATCGAGCAGACATGATATGAATTTTCAGCTAGAAAAAATAAAACCAAATTTTGTTAATCGTATTGATAAATTTGCAGATAAAAAAAAAAGTATGAACGTTAAGGAGATGGAAAAAATATATTTTGACACAAATTTCGCACCTTGCCCCGCAGGGTTTTTTCATCCTGAAAGTTATAGAATTTATGAGGCGCTCCAATGCGGAACTATACCAATTGTTGAAAGTGTTTATAATTATTTTGACAACGTTTATCCAAACAATCCTTTGATTAAGATAAAAAAATGGAACGAAGCAAAGGAAATTATTGATAATTGGAGTCACGATAAAATATTGTATAAAAGAAAAGAATGTTTTAATTGGTGGAATCAATATTTATCAGATCACAAAAATTTTGTTCGGAAAAAGATATATGAATGATGATAGACTAGAAAAAATTGAAAGATTAATAAAAATAAAAAAAATAAATGAAGCTCAACTAGAATTGTCAAAATTAGGTGAAGAATTTAATAAAAATTCTGAATATCTTTATTTAAGAAGTAAAATTTTTTATATAAATAAGTTATACTATGCTGCTTTAGATACATTGCTAATTGCTTTGGAATTTGAAAAAAAAGATAAAATTTATAATTTAGTTGCAGAAATTTATGATATCTTGGGAAACAAAGAGTTAAGCAAAAAAATTACAGACCCAAATTTAAGGTTACAAGCTGTAAGTTCTCTTAAAGATGAACTTTCTGGTATCCGATTGCCTTCTTCATATCTTTCATAGAAAAAATCAATCCTAAAATTGAATCTAGCGACTTAAAACAGCTTACAAACTCAAGTAAAACCTAATTTATTATAGGGGCCTGTAGCTCAGCTGGTCAGAGCAGTACACTCATAAAGCTCTGAATGATTATTTCCTGGGCCGGTCCAGGTTGGTCAGAGCGTCTTTTGAAAAACAGTTTTATTAAAAAGCTTAATTTTTGGCGTAACAGATTCATTAAAAAAAGTACGTAATGAGTACGTAAGGAGATAGATTTTTGTTAAGATACTGTATGCCAAAAAAACTATCTCTATACGTATTTCTAGTTTTAATTTTTTGCAACATGACATTGGCACAAAGTTCATTACCTGAATGTGAAGGAAATGATATAAAAAATCCACTAAAAAAATTTTTTAAAACTAAAAAATGGACAAATTGTCATGGCACTTTCCTGAACTTAAAAGGTAAGCCAGGATATGTCGGTGAGTTTTATAAAGGGCAGCCTCACGGACAAGGAACCTTTACACATGCTGGTAGAAAATATGTTGGTCAATGGAAAAAAGGTAAACAACACGGACAGGGAACTTACGCATACCCTAATGGGGATAAGTACGTTGGAGAATGGAAAAAAGGTAAATATTATGGAAAAGGAATTTACACATACGCTAATGGAGACAAATACGTTGGAGAATGGAAAAAAGGTAAATATAACAAACCAGACAACCAGCGTGGGCGCGATGGAACGGGTACTTATACATATGCTAATGGAGACAAATACGTTGGAGAATGGAAAAAAGGTTTACGACATGGAAAAGGAACTTTCACACATTTTAATGGAAAGGTTGAAGAAGGAATCTGGAAAAAAGATAAATTAGTTAAACTAAAACAATAAATAAAAAACCTAAAATGAATAGTATTTCACAAGTCTTTGCCGTAGGTGATATTCACGGCTGTAACAGTTTGTTGAAAAAAATTCACAAAAAGATCCTTAATAAATCCGAAAAAGTTATGGGCAATAAAATTTTGATTTATCTAGGTGACTATATTGACAGAGGTTCCAATGTTAGAGAGACCATTGACACTATCATTAACTTTAAACCTAGGAATTTTAAATGTGTTTTTCTTAGAGGCAACCACGACCAAATGCTTTTAGATTTTGTTAATAATAAACGGAATAGCCTGGGGACGTGGCTTTATAATGGTGGTGCTGCCACTTTAATAAGTTACTGTGGAAGCACAATTACTAACAAGTTGAATAATAGCTCGTCTCGGGAGCAATTAATAAGAGAAACATTAGTTAAAAGTCTACCTTCTGACCATTTAAAATTTTTTAACGATCTTCAATTTTCCTATACTTGGAAAGACTATTTTTTTGTCCATGCAGGCATTAATCCAAACCGACCACTCAATAATCAAAGGAAAATCGACATGATCTGGACCCGTGCTCCCGAATTTCTTGCAAGCGACCAACACTTTGAAAAAATAATAGTTCATGGACACACTCCAAATGAAATCGTTGAAGAAAAATCAAATCGTATTAATCTAGATACAGGAGCGGTTTATCCTGAACTTGGAAAGCTGTCTTGTATGTTTATCAATACAAAAGAAAATAGAAGAGAATTTTTTTCTATAAAAGGCAGTTAGAATATTGGAAAAATAAGTGCAGCAATAAAAAAGACACCTACTAAAATCTGAGCAACATAGGTAAGTGCTTTTGCAAAACATTCTTCATATTGTGTTTTGGTCAACGATTTCATTCGTTTCATGCTATATTGTATGATTTTTTATGTGAGATAACGAGATATAAATATATAAGAAAATTGTTAGTTGATGCGGTATAATTTAGAATGACAATTAACAATGGAATGTACGGATTAATTGTTATAGAACGTGAGGAATTTACTTAGGGCCTGTAGCTCAGCTGGTCAGAGCAGTACACTCATAATTTCCACTTTTACCTTCCAACT
>CATMHL010000036.1 GCA_950068185.1 uncultured Pelagibacteraceae bacterium
TTGCTTGCCTTCTGGAGAATTGATGTTTTGTGATTGATTTAGACGGATTTTAACTTCGTTATCAGGAAGTTTTTTAAGATTATCTAATTCTAAACTGCTACCATATTGCCTTCCTTGAACAACTTTAGGATATTCTGCAAAAAAATCCTCACTTTCACTAAAAATAAAACACCACTTATTCGGATCACTAAAGTCTTTATCAAAACCTGATTTTTCGAATTTTTCTATTGTATACTTTTTAACTATTAAACCTCCAGAATCTTTAAGAAATACATAAGAATATTTTAAATTTTTTATTTTATCTTCATTCAGATTCCATTGACCAAGTTTTTTATCTTCTTTGTCTTTTAAAATATTTTTTTCATATCTTTCGTATGTACTTGACCAAATAAAGCTATCTAAATTTTTATCTTCTAATTCATTCATATTGATATAAAGTTTTAAGTTAAACGCCCCAACCAAACTAATAAAGCGCTAAGTAGCAATAGTCCTATGGGAATACCAATTATAAGCAGATAAAATTTAAATGTTTTCATGTCATCCTAATGACTTTTTCAGGATGCTTTTTTATATCCTCGCGCCATTCCTTGTATTGTTCTTCTTTCCAAAAATTGTTTATACCTTTTTGCTTTTTCATATCATCTAACCAATCTAAAAATCTATCAGGGGTAGTTGTTATATTTAATCTAAACATTTCAGATCGAAGTTTGCTATGTTTTAGATATTCAAGTTTGGCTAGGGCTTTTTCTTTTTTATTCAAATTTTCCCTTAGATCTTTAACAAACCAGTCTTTATCAAATTGCTCAATTTTTGGACTTTCGAGATTCCAAAGACAACTTTGAATACTAGCGCGACAATAATCTAATGTGTCACGTTCTTTTTCCCTTTTCGTTTCACTCTCGGTCACACTTAATGCTTGGTACAACTTCGCAGATTATGTTATACTATTGGTGTGTAAAAATGAAACGGTAGAGATTGCTGAGAATTCGCAACGCCGAAGGAGCAACCACCTCGGAAACTTTCAGGCAAAAGGACCGTACATAATAACTCTGGAAAGAAGGCTTAGCCTCACCGAAGGAGTAAATCTCTCAGGTAACAAGACAGAGGGGGTTTATTAAGAGTTATTATGGAAACACAAAAAACAGCTTTATACGAATATCATAAAAGTCTAGGAGCGAAGTTTGCGCCGTTTGCTGGATATCAAATGCCAATTCAATATACCTCAGGTATTGTAGAAGAACATAAATTTACTCGAAGCGAAGCAGGTTTGTTTGATGTATCTCATATGGGACAATTGTCCATTGAGGGAAACACTGGTTTAATATCAGCTTTAGAAAAAATTATTCCTATAGATTTAAGAAATATTAAACACAATCAGTTAAAATACACTTTTCTTACTAATGAGAATGGAGGCATTTATGATGATTTAATTGTAACAAAAGTAGAAAAAGGTTTTAATATTATTCTTAATGCCGCTTGTAAAGATAATGATTATAAAATTATCAAAAAAGCTCTTGGTGAAAAATTTAAATTAACACTGCATAAAGATTTATCTCTAGTTGCGTTACAAGGACCTAAAGCATCGAAAATTTTAGAAAATATAATTAGTGGCACCTCATCTCTTAAGTTTATGAATGGAAAAAATTTTTCTTATAACGGAACTGAAATTTACATTACTAGATCTGGATATACTGGAGAAGATGGGTTTGAAATTTCAATACTAAATAATATGGTTGAAGAATTTGCAAAGATTTTGATTGTCAAAGGTGCAAAACCAATAGGATTAGGAGCTAGAGATACCTTACGGTTAGAAGCAGGCTTATGTCTCTACGGGCACGATATTAATGAATCAACAACACCCATTGAAGCGAATCTTAAATGGACAATTTCTAAAAGAAGAAGGGAAGAAGGAGGTTTTTCAGGCTACAATAAAATTAAATCAGACATGAATGGTGAACTGTCTCGTTTAAGAATAGGAATTAAACCATCTGGAAAAATAATTGCTAGAGAAGGAACTAAGATTTTTTCAGTTGACGGCCAAGAAATTGGATCAATAACTAGTGGTACTTACGGTCCAAGTGTTAACGGCCCTATTGCTATGGGGTATGTCAAATATAATTTTTCAAAACCCAAAACTAACATCCTCTTGGAAGTTAGAGGAAAAAAATACAATGCTCAAGTATCTGAACTTCCTTTTTACAAAAAAAGTTATGTGAGGTGAGAATGAGTAAAAAAAAATTTTCAAAACAACATGAATGGGCTTCTGTAGAAGGGGACGTGGCAACAATTGGTATTACCAAACATGCAGCAGAAATGTTGGGAGATGTAGTTTTTGTAGAGCTACCAGAAAAAGGAAAAAATGTTAAAAAAGAAGGTCAAGCTGGTGTTGTGGAATCAACAAAAGCAGCGAGTGACATATATACACCAATTACTGGAGAGATTACAGAAACTAATCAATCAATTATAGACGACCCTGGAGCAGTAAACAAAGATCCTGAGGGAAATGCCTGGTTTTTTAAAATTAAAATAAAAAATAAATCAGAATTGGATGAATTAATGAGTAAAGCTGATTACGATAAATTTGCAAAAGAAAATCCTAATTAAAATGATTAACGATACATCAAAAGAATTTATTAAAAGACATATTGGACCATCTGAAGAAGATATAGATTCAATGCTTAAGGTGGTTGGCGCAAATTCTTTGGATGACCTAATAAAAAAAACGGTTCCAAATAATATTTTATTAAAAGATAAACTAAAAATAGGCGATCCAACTTCTGAGCATGAATCAATGAAACAGATAAAAGTTATTTCAGAGAAAAACAAATTATACACAAATTATATAGGTATGGGTTACTATAATACTTACATGCCAAACGTTGTTTTAAGAAATATCTATTGCAATCCAGGTTGGTACACCGCTTACACTCCATATCAACCCGAAGTAGCTCAGGGAAGATTAGAAATGTTGTTAAACTTTCAACATATGGTTTTAGATTTTACCGGCATGGACATAGCGAATGCATCATTATTAGATGAATCTACCGCTGCAGCGGAAGCTATAGGATTAAGTCGTAGATTAGACAAAAATAATTCAAATAAGGTATTTATTTCCAGAGATTGTAACCCTCAAACTATTGATGTAATTAAAACGAGAACTGAAGTTTTTGGTTTAAAATTAGTTGTTGGTGATCAAGAAAAAGATTTAAAAAGCATAGAAGGAAACGTTATTTGCGGAGTTTTTCAATATCCCGGAACATTGGGAGACATTAATGATCCTAGTGAAGCAATAAGCAAAATCCATAAAAAAAATGGTAAAGCCATTTTAGTATGTGATCTTTTAGCTTTGGCAAAACTCAAAACTCCAGCAGAGCTTGGTGCTGATATTGCTGTTGGTAATTCTCAAAGATTTGGGATTCCAATGGGTTACGGCGGACCCCATGCTGCATTTTTTGCAACTAAAGATGAATACAAGAGAGTAATGCCAGGAAGAATTATAGGAGTTTCTGTAGACCGATTAGGAAAAAAAGCACTGCGAATGGCATTGCAAACTCGAGAACAGCACATAAGGAGAGAGAAAGCTACGAGCAATATTTGCACTGCACAAGCCTTATTGGCAATAATTTCAGCTGCGTACGCGATCTATCATGGGCCTAAAGGTATTAATCAAATAGCGGAGAGAATATCAAAGTTAGCGAAAAGTTTTGCTGACAAGATTAAAAAGTCAGGCTATGAACTTTATTCTGATAGTTTTTTTGATACTGTTACTATTCTCACAAAAAATAAAACACAAAATATTTATAAAAATGCTCTGAGAAATGGAGTTAATCTAAGATTAGTTGATGAGAACATGTTGTCTGTGGCATTTGACGAAAGGAAGAATGTTGAAAAGACTAATGAACTTCTAAAAATTTTCAATAGCGCAGAGTCAATTAATGTGACAGGTAAAGTTGTATTAAGTAATATACCAAAAAATTTGGAAAGATCATCGAAATATCTTACACATCCTGTTTTTAACTCTTATCATTCAGAAACTGAAATGACTCGATATCTAAAAAAATTAGAAGACTCAGATATTTCTTTAAATAGATCTATGATTTCTTTAGGTTCTTGTACCATGAAATTAAATGCAGTATCAGAAATGATTCCGGTTACTTGGAATGAATTTTATGAACCACATCCTTTTGCACCAGTAGAGCAAATGGAAGGGTATAGAAATTTATTTACCGATTTAAAAAATTGGTTAAGAGAGATAACTGGTTTTTCAGGCGTCTCTTTACAACCGAATGCAGGTGCGCAAGGTGAATTTGCGGGATTAATGGTAATTAGAAAATTTCATCTGGAAAATGGTGATAAAAATAGAAATGTTTGTCTTATTCCAAGTTCAGCACATGGAACCAACCCAGCAAGTGCTCAGATGGCTGGAATGAAAATAGTTGTTATAGCTTGTGACAAAAATGGCAATATCGATTTTGAAGACTTAAAATCCAAATCAAAACAATATTCAAAAAATTTATCGACCTTAATGGTTACTTACCCATCAACGCATGGAGTATTTGAAGAAAAAATTAAAGAAATTTGTCAGATCATTCATGATAATGGTGGCCAAGTATATATGGACGGAGCTAATCTTAATGCGCTAGTTGGAATTGCTAAACCAGGTAAATTTGGTCCTGATGTATGTCATATCAATTTACATAAAACATTTTGTATTCCTCATGGTGGAGGTGGACCTGGAATGGGTCCCATAGCATGTAAGAAACACTTAGATCCTTTTCTTCCAAAACATGAAGTGATTAAAGATTGTGGTCCTATAACTGGAATTGGAGCAGTTTCAGCTGCGCCTTGGGGCAGCGCAAGTATTTTAGTAATTTCATGGATGTATATTAAAATGATGGGAGCTGAAGGACTAAAAAAAGCTTCCCAGGTTGCTATTTTAAATGCCAATTATATTTCAAAAAAATTGAATAAACATTTTCCTATTCTTTACACAGGAAAAAATGGAAATGTTGCCCATGAGTGTATAATTGATATTCGCCCAACCAAAACAGAAACCGGAATTACAGAAGAAGATATTGCAAAACGATTAATTGATTTTGGTTTTCATGCACCAACTATGTCTTGGCCAGTACCTGGAACTATTATGATTGAACCAACTGAGAGTGAAAGTTTATCTGAACTTGATCGCTTTTGCGAAACATTAATAAAAATAAAAAAAGAAATTAATAAAGTTAAAATTGGAGAGTTCGATAAAAATGATAATCCTTTAAGAAATGCGCCTCATACTCATACTGAACTTACAGCTAATGAATGGAAACATAAGTATGATAGAGAAACTGCAGCATATCCTTCTGCAATTTTAAAATCGTACAAGTACTGGCCTCCTGTTAGTAGAGTAGACAATGTTTATGGAGATAAAAATCTATTCTGTTCTTGCCCCACGATGGATGAATATAAAGAGTCTGCTTAAAGAATTTAAATCAAATTCAAAGAACCGGCAAATGCAACAACAATTTAATAAAACAAATAAAAAAGCCAAGCAAAATTGAATAAAAATTTATCCTCTTTATTAGACAGTCATTATCCAGTTTCGTAGCTTAGGTAAGCGAGTCTTTAAGCCATTTTCGTAGACACTTTGTAAAATAATTATCGTAGATCAACGAAACGATACAACTCGATACAATTCGTAATCACAGACCTTCGCATTTCTAAACCGAGGGTCACAGGTACGAATCCTGTGGGGCGCTCCAATAATTTAAGTATTTTTAAAATTTCGATGCCTTAAATCTCTTAAAAGCTTTAGCCAAATTATTTGCTATTTTTCCGTAACTGGCAAAAGTAATGTTTTTTGTGATAGAGAATTTTGGCTTGAATGTTATTTCTTTGTCAGAGAATTTTTCTTTATAAATACTCACACTAGATCGAAAACCTATCTTGTTTGGTTTAAGTTCTTTAATAGCTGACTTTCTTTTTTTCATAATTTTTCTTTGGATAGCTTTTGATTATTATTTTCTTATTACGGCCTCCAACATTTCTATCAATACGTCGAGGCGACTTGTTGATATTCATTAATCTTCTCGTAAGGGTCATTTATTTAATTATTAATAGCATTAGATGTATTATCATAACACAAAAAAGAAAATTAAAAGATTAAAGGATAGGAAAAACTATCTTTCATTATATGTGTGTTTTACTCAAAAAAACAGGGACTGACTTTCTTGAAATTTTTTGTTAGGATATAGTGAGATGGAAAAGGGTTAGTGAGATGAAAAAGGGGAAGAATAACGAAAAAGTAATAGCAAGAAGTAAATTAAAAAAGATAAAAAGTTCAAACGTTAGAAAACGAACAGAACAGCAGGATCTATCGGATGCTTGGAGAGCAATACGTTTGAAACTTAAACCGCTCAGCAAGGCGTATATCAATTTTAGAGAGAAACGGAAAATTAAAAAGCAAAAAGAAGAACTTAGAAGATTAAAAGAGGAAGAGAAACAAAGACTTCATGAAAGAGAGGAACAAAGACTTCAAGAACAAGAAGAAAGAAGATTACAAAAAGTAAAAAAATTCAAAGAAGAAGAGGAAAGAAGATTAAAGGCACAAGAAGAGCGAAGACTACTGGGAAAAAGGATAAAGGAAGAACAACAAGAAAGAGAAAGGCAAGATCGAATTTATAAAGAAAGATTAGCAAAAGGAGAACAAGAAAGATTGGATCAACTTATAAGAGTTGACCAATTAAGAGAAGAAGAAAAAGCATTAATAGAGGTAAGAAGATTAAAAGTGCAAAGCAGAATAGAAGAAGAAAGAAGATTAAAAGAGGAAAGCGGAATAGCAGAGGAACAAAAGTTAAAAGAAGAAGAAAGAGGATTAAAAGAGGAAAGCAGAATAGCAGAAGAACAAAAGTTAAAAGAAGAAGAAAGAAGATTAAAAGAGGAAAGCAGAATAGCAGAAGAACAAAAGTTAAAAAGGGAAGAGGAACAAAAGTTAAAAGAGGAACAAAAGTTAAAAGAAGAAGAAAGAAGATTAAAAGAGGAAAGCAGAATAGCAGAAGAACAAGAGTTAAAAAGGGAAGAGGAACAAAAGTTAAAAGAAGAACAAAAGTTAAAAGAAGAAGAAAGATTCGATGAGAAGCAAAAGAAAAAAAGATTTAATGGTGAGGTAAAATGGTTCAATGGTGCTAAGGGTTATGGTTTTATTAAAAGAGAAGGTGAAGAAAAAGATATATTTGTTCACTCTTCTGCCGTTCAAAATGCTGGTTTAAAATATTTAAAAGAAGGTGAGCAATTAACGTTTGAAGTTGAAAACTCGAACAAAGGCCCTTCAGCAATAAATTTACAGAAAACAGTTAATAAAGTTTCTCGTCCTCATTTAAAGGTAGTAAAATAAAAAGATATCTCTTGTATGTTTTTAATCTTTGAGACGCTCTTGACACAGCGCGATATAAGTTTTGATCACTTAAAATCCTACAATTCTAAACGACCGCCACATAAAGAAAATTGATTTTTGAAATTATTAACCTCTTTAAGGGTTTATTAATACCAATGCTTATCTAATCTATATTTTATTGATTAATGTAATATTCGCATTTAGATTTGATTGAATTTTTTGTAAAATGTGAAATGCCTAAAATTACTAATTCTATATATGGTCTTCCTGCAAAATCTTATACTGTCAACAGTTCTTGGAAATTGAATGTAATACTGTTTTAGCTGAAGGATGGTTATTTGCTGGATTTGTTCATGAATTTTTTAAATCTGGCGATGTAATTCTAATTTCAATCGCTGGAAGACCGATACTTTTTATCAAAAATAATAAAAATTAAATTACTGCATTTTATAAAGTGTACTCATGTGAACCCACGCATTTCTTAAATGATGGTTGAAGATTTCAATATTTAAAACGAACTAAAAATAGGTTGTAAGAATCTCTATTTTGTTATTATTTTATTATGTTAACTAAATATAGAAGTTAGTATGCCAAGTTAAAGTTTGATCAAACTGATTTTATAAATCATATTGTGTGTACTTAAAGCTAAAAAGTACTCAAACTTTTTTGCTTATTATTGTTAACAATAAACAAAAAGAGGAAATGATAATGAAAAGAACATTTAAACATTTGCTTTCTTTGATAGCAGTAGTTGCTGTGCTGTTTGCGTTAGGCACCGAAGCTATGGCTGCAAAGAAATCAAAAACTCTGAAAAATACTATAAAAAAAGGATTTGTAAGATGTGGTGTTTCTCAGGGCCTTCCAGGATTCTCTAATGCTGATGCAGCAGGAAACTGGACGGGTGTCGATGTAGATGTATGTAGAGCTGTTGCGGCAGCGGTACTTGGAGATTCTGGTAAAGTTAAGTTTACTCCACTAAGCGCTAAAGAAAGATTTACTGCCTTAACAGCTGGAGAAATTGATATCCTATCAAGAAATACAACATGGACATTATCTCGTGATGCTGACATTGGTCTAACTTTTGTTGGTGTGAACTTTTATGACGGACAAGGTTTTATGGTCAGAAAAGCTTCTGGAATTACTTCCACTAGCCAATTTAAAAGCGGCCTTTCTGCATGTGTTAATATAGGTACAACAACTGAATTAAATATGAGAGACTTTTTCACTGCAAACGGTATTACATATGAACCAGTTGTGTTCGAAAAAGCGGATGAAGTTGTTGCAGCTTATGATTCAGGAAGATGCGATACCTATACAACAGATAAATCTGGTTTAGCAGCTCAAAGAACCAAGCTGTCAAATCC
>CATMHL010000037.1 GCA_950068185.1 uncultured Pelagibacteraceae bacterium
CTCTTGCTCTTTTAATCTTTGTTCCTCTTGCTCTTTTAATCTTTGTTCCTCTTGCTCTTTTAATCTTTGTTCCTCTTCTTTTCTTACCTCTATCTCTTGTAATCTTCTTGTTTCTTCCCCTTTTAATCTTCTTTCTTCTTTCTCTTTTAATCTTTGTTCCTCTTGCTCTTTTAATTTTTGTTCCTCTTGCTTTGCTATTCTTTCTTTATAAATCCTATCTAGTCTTTCTCGTTCTTGTTTTTCTTCTTGTTGCCTTTTTTCCTCTAATTTGCGCGCTTTCTCAAGCTGAGCTAATCTTTCTTGTTTTGCTTTTTCTACTCTTTTTTTATAAATTCGATCTTGTCTTTCTCGTTCTTGTTTTTCTTTTTTAATTTTTTTTTCTTCTAATCTGCGCGTTTTCTCAAGTTGAATTAATTTTTTTTTTGACTTCCTTTTTTTAATTTTTCCTCTAATTTTAAGCTTCTTTCCTTTGCTGAATTTACGAGATTTTTTCTTAAATTTATTGATTCTTCTTTTAATCTTCTTTTTTTGTTTTTTTTTCATTGAATTTAGCTAAAGTTAAGACCAATAATATTTTTATATTTTATTTTTTACTCTTTTTTTTCCTGTACCTGTGTTTCGTTTGATTCTTTTTCCTCTCGCCCTTTTAATATTTCTTCCTCTTCCTTTCTTACCTCTATCTCTTGTAATCTTCTTGTTTCTTCCCCTTTCAATCTTCTTTCCTCTTCCATTTTTACTTTTCTTATTTTTTCCTCTTTAAGTCTGTTTTCCTCTTCCACTTGTAGTCTTTTTTCTATTATTCCTCTTGCTTCTTCAAAACGAACTGATTTTTCTTGTTCTGCTTGTTCTGCTTTTTCTTTGTAAATGCGATCTAGTCTTTCTCGCGCTTGTTGTTCGTCTTGAATTCTTTTTTCTTTCAATTTACTGACTTCTGCAAGTTGAACTAACTTTTCTTGTTCAGCTTGTTGTTCCTTTTCTTTGTAAGTCCGATCTAGTTTTTCTCGTGCTTGTTGCTCGTCTTTAAGTTTTTTCTCTCTTTCCGTTCTTTCACGCTGAAGTTCTTCTAATCGTTGTTCTTCTTCCTCATGCAATCTTTGTTCTTCCTCTTCTTTTAATTTATCTTCCTCTGCTTCTTTTAATATTCTTCCTTCTTCCTCTCTTAATCTTATTTGTTCTTCTTGTAATTTTCTTTGTTCTTCTTTTAGTCTCCTTTCTTCTTCTTCTTTAAGTCTTTTTTCCTCTGCTTCTTCTAATTTTCTTTCTCCTTCTTCTATTAATCTTATTTCTTTTTCTTTTAATTTTCTTTGTTCCTCCCTTAAGCTTCTGGCCTCCTCTTCTTTGAAGCGTCTTTCTTCTTCAGCTTTCAATCTTCTTGTCCTCTCCTCTTGTAATCTTCTTTCTTCATCTTCTTTTAATCTCCTGTGTTCTTCTTGCAACCTCTTTTCCTCATTCTCTTTGAGTCTTCTTTCTTCTGCAACTTTTAATCTTCGTAACTCTTCCTCTTTCAATCTTCTTTGTTCAGCTTGTTCTGCTTTTTCTTTGTAAATGCGATCTAGTCTTTCTCGCGCTTGTTGTTCGTCATGTATTCGTTTTTCTTTCAAATTACTGACTGCTGCAAGTTGAATTATTTTTTCTTGTTCTGCTTTTTCTATTTTTTCTTTGTAAATGCGATCTAGTCTTTCTCGCGCTTGTTGTTCGTCTTGAATTCTTTTTTCTTTTAATTTACTGACTTCTGCAAGTTGAACTAACTTTTCTTGCTCCACTTTTGCTATTTTTTCTTTATAAATCTGATCTAGTTTTTCTCGTTCTTGTTGTTCTTCTCTAATTTGTTTTTCTCTTTCTTTTCCGACGAACCTGATCTCTTGTAATCTTTTTTCTTCATCTTCTTGTAATTTTTTTTCATCTTCTTTTAATCTTTTTTGTTCTTCTTTAATTTGTCTTTCTCTTTCCTTACCCCCAAACTTGATTTGTTTAAAACTTTCAATCTTTTGTTTCTTTTTAAAATTTTCAAAAGCCTTAAAGAACGGTTGAAATAAACCATTCCCTTTAGTTTGTTTTTTTTCCTTACTAATGATCGTGGCTTTTTTCTTCTTAAGCTTTATTTTTGGTATTTGTTTCTTAATTTTTTTTCTAATTTTCTT
The DNA here is from genome assembly GCA_950068185.1 of uncultured Pelagibacteraceae bacterium. GTDB lineage: Bacteria > Pseudomonadota > Alphaproteobacteria > Pelagibacterales > Pelagibacteraceae > AG-414-E02. Next base: position 2,142 of record CATMHL010000037.1, read on the forward strand.
TTTTCTCTCTCTCTTACCTTTGCCCATAATTTTTCCGTAGTTGATGATTATTTGAACACTTTTTTTCATGGCGTGCAATACATTAAGATTCAACCTGAGGATTAAATTAAATCCTCACCCTGCACTTTTTAGAACCTTTTTGATAGCATATTTATAATTTAGAAAAGGGAAGAAAAATAAAAAAAATAATGAGAGAAAATAAAGAATACTATACTGAAGAGTTTGAAAAATTACCTAAGGATAAAATGGAGCCATTAAAATATTAAAAATATTATATTGTTATTATATTTAGCTTAAACTATTTTTTCTAAACAATTTTTCTAACTAAATATACAAATATTAAAGAAGTTGCGAACATAATTAAACTATATGTTGCTGCTGGAATAACGTACATGCCGCCACCAAATAAAGAGGTTGCAACAAAGATAGCTAATGTTCCATTTTGTAGACCACATTCAATAGCAATACATTTTTTTTGAGCTAGTCCTGTTCCTAGCAGTTGAGCAACATAAAAAGCTACAAACATCATGACAACATTCAATACTAATGTGATCAGTCCTGCTTGAGCAAAATAGGCAACAACATTTGCTCTTTCAGCTAAAATTGCTCCAAGTAATACAATTATAAATAGCACAGCTGATATTTTTTTTGCAATTGATTCAAACTTGATAGCAGCATTAGATGCAAATTTTCTAAATAACATTCCAAGAATTACAGGAACCGTTACAATTAAAAACATTTTTAGTGCCATACTAAGTAAAGAAATATCTTTAGATATATTTTCTAATCCTAGTAAGTTTAACGAAGAAACTACTATAAAGGGTACAGTAATTACGCTTAACAAACTTATAATTGCAGTAAGAGATATGGATAGAGCGACATCTCCTCTGGCAAATGATGTTAATATATTTGACGTAACACCCCCAGGTGCAGCAGCAATAATCATTACACCAATTGCAAGCTCCGGAGAAATTGGCCATAGTTTTACTAAAACAAAAGCAATGATTGGAAGTAAAAGAACTTGACTGATTGCTCCTACAAAAAAATCTTTAGGTTGTTTTATAACTCTCAAGAAGTCTACGCCTGTAAGCCCCAATCCTAGAGCAAACATAATAAAAGCTAGTGCAAAAGGCAGAAATATATCTGTAACAATATTCATAGTGCTATTATTATAAAGATTTATGAAGAAAAAAATATTGTTATTTTTATTTATTACATTACAAATTACGTTGTTTCACCACGTGTTTGCTTTAGCTAAAACCCCCGAAAATTACTTTAAAGGTGAATTTTATAGCAGCGTTAAAAATAACTTTCTAATTGCCACAGAAAAAATGAATGATAATAGATTTGAAAAAACAGTAATCGCTATGTTAGAAAATGATGAAGACGGCGCCTGGGGTCTTGTCATAAACAAACCCATGGGGTCAATCCCTCTAGCCATGTTAATAGATCCGTCCTTAAGTAATACACCAGAGGAAAGAGAAAAGTTATATGGAATAAATATTCTAATATTTTGGGGTGGACCTGTTGAAGTAAAAAAAATTTTTGTATTACATTCAAGTGAATATCAAAGTGAAAGCACTAAAAATTACGGCGGTATTTCAATTAGCCAAGATTACAATATTTTGTTTGATATCGCTGAGGATAGGGGGCCAGAAAAAAGCTTGGTTATTTTAGGATATTCTGGATGGGGTAGTGGTCAACTCGAAGGTGAAATGGAAAGAGATCATTGGATTTTATCAGATCTTGATTCCGATATAATTTTTGAAAAAGAATCAATGAAAAAGTGGCCAAAGGCATATGAAAATAGTTTTATTCGTTTATAAAAATTAAAAATTCTTTCATTAACCTTCTGACATTTTTTTCAATTTTTCCCTAAATGTTTTATTAACTGTGAAGTTGTGACCTCTTTCCTCATGTATGCTTGTGCCAGTTTTATGATAGTGATTGATATGGTCAATAAATATCTTTAGATCAACCTCAACGGGATTGCCAGAGTCATCGTTTAAAACAATTTTCTTGTTCATGGCAAAATAGTATAAAAGATTAAATTAATTTTAAACAATAAAAATGATTAAAAAACTATATGATAAATGTGTTACTTGGGCAGGATATAAGTACGCAAAGCAAATTTTAGCAATCGAGGCATTTATAGAAAGTTCTTTTTTTCCTATACCACCTGATGTGATGATTGTTCCGATGGTAGTATCAAAAAGAAATGAATTTATTCAAGTAGCTTTAATAGCAACAATTTTTTCAGTTTTAGGAGCTTTGTTTGGTTATTATATTGGTTATTCTCTATACGAAATTGCGATACAAATTTTCGAATTTTATGGTTATGAATACTCTGTTACATTTAAAGAAAAATTTTCGACAGGTGGAGGTTTTAAAGCATGGTTAGGTATATTATTCACCGCAGGTTTTACGCCTTTGCCATTCAAGCTTTTGACTATTTCTAGTGGAATTATTCACTTCAACTTAACGTCTTTCGTTTTCATTTGTGTTGTAACGCGAGGTCTGAGGTTTTTTTTAGTAGCTTACTTAACTTATAAATTTGGATCAAAATTTGGCCCTTTTTTGGAAAAGAAAGGTGGTCGGTGGGCTACAATAATAGCTGTAATAATTATTATAATAGCCGCAGGAATTTATTTTCATATTTTTTAAATAAATAATGTCGAAACAATCAAATAATGTGTTACTAATTTTTATCCTCGCTATTATTTCCTTAACAATAATATCTGCTTTAATAATTCAATATTGGTTAGGCCATGAACCATGTAAATTATGTATTTATGAACGAATTCCTTATTTTCTTTCAATTCTACTATTAATTAAAATACTTCTTTTTAAAAAATATGAAAAAATCACTTTATTTATACTTTTCTTAATTTTTACAGCTAGCGCTGTTCTGGCGTTTTATCATTTTGGCATCGAGCAAGGTTTTTTTAATGAATCATTTGTATGCAAAGCAGGAGATTTATCGGGAACCTTGTCAAAAGAACAACTTCTCGAACAACTAAATAAATATAATATAATAAGTTGTAAAGACGTCAGTTTTTTAGTTTTGGGTTTATCCCTTGCCACAATTAATACTATTTTATCTATTATGCTAAGTGTTATATTTTTAAAATTATATTTAAATTATGCAAAAAACTGACAAAAAAATTCTAGAAGAAATTATAAGAGTGGATCATGCTGGAGAGAGAGGTGCAATAAAAATATATGAGGGACAACTGCTAGCATTAAAAACTATTAAACAAGATGAAACTTTAAAAGATAAAATTGAGGAAATGAAGGAACAGGAAAAAGAACACTTAGAATACTTTGAAAAAGAAATTCAAAAAAGAAAGATAAAACCCACATATTTGCTTCCATTGTGGGATGTCATGAGTGTAGCGCTAGGTTTTGGTTCTGCTTTGCTTGGAAAAAAAGCTACGATGCTAACTACTGCTTCGGTCGAGGAAGTAATTGACGAACATTACACGAATCAACTTAAAAAATTAGGAAATGACGAAAAGGATTTAAAGAAAAAAATTGAAAAATTTAAAGAAGATGAAATCAATCATAAAAATATTGCTTATGAATATGGGGCGACTACTAAAGGATTATATTCAATTATGGACAAAGTAATTAGAACAGGTTCAAGAATCGCAATAACAATATCTGAAAAAATCTAAAAAATACGACACTAAAGAATTAAATAAAGCCAGTCATTACTACTTTAACAAAAATTTTAATAAGTTGATTGGGCCAAAGAATAGAAAAAATAGAGGTCAGGTTTTTGCTAATTGAAAAAAAATGATTGTCAATTCTTTTGATACATTTTTTCCATCTCTTCAATATATGAATTAATCTCCTCAAGCGCTTTCAGTTTATCTTTGTCATCCCTAAATTTATTTCTTAATGTATCAATTTCTGAATAGGTCCGTGGAATAGTATTCCAATTCTCTTTATTCGAACTTAGGATTCTTGAGGCAATTTCTTTGTGGATTTCATTATATTCACCTTTTGGCAACGATTGAGGACTTTCCTCATAAAGTATCTTTTTTCCAAAATATCTTAATCGTTCGTCTTTAAATTTTTGTATAACTGAAAACTTATCTTTCCAGTCAGCCTTATGAAATTCGGGCATAATTGCGTTATCTTCGCCTGTTGTAAATTTTTTATATATCGACTCTTCTGGATAGATGTCTAATTGTGAATCTAAATCCTGCTTGTCTCTTGCATCATCATCTAAAATTGAACTAACTTTACTAGCAAAATTTTTGTTTTCTCGAATTAATTTAGCTCTCTGCTTTAATTTGGAAATGCCAAGTTGTTTGTAATTGTCAAAATTAACGCCATAACTAGGATTCATAATTATTGGGTGTTTTTTATGTTTAATGGTCCTGACCACTCTTGGTTTTTTATCTAGCAATTCTTTTTTTAATTCCTGCATTGATAGATTCAAATAGTAAGAAGGGTCAGCTTTAAGATCAAAACACATCGGGTAACCCCATTGAGGGTGCTGGCAAACAAAAGTTAATATAAAAGGAATCGATTTGCCGTAGTAAAAAAAATCGGTACAGAATAGCAACTCATCCTTAATAAGTTGAAAGCTTTTATCTTTGTTGGTTGTCATCAAGCTTGCCTTCCAAACATTGGATGCGTTTTTATTTAAGAGTTTTGCGATTTCAATAGTTGCTAAGACATCTCCTATTGCTGAGTGTGCGTTGTTATGTTTAATATTATTCATTGGAGCCAACTCCGCCAACTTGAAAATTGGATTCTTTTTGTCGCTAATTGGTGTTTTAATACAGTCTGGATAGTAAAGATGCGCTGCTCTCGCCAAACTATATAAATCTCCCCTTTCATTTCCGTTTGTGACGGTCAAATAGGGATACTCAAGGTTTTTGAATAAAGTTCTTCTTAAAAATTCTTCATCAAAATTAATGGAATTGTAGCCAATAAAAATTGAATTTTTCCATTGATTAAATTTATCCATCATTTGCCTTATCATTTGATAATGAGACAAGTTTGTTTCCTTCAAAATCTTTGGGGTAGTTTTATTTACCAGTAAAGCCATGGCTTCGGGAACAACGCCCGGACTTAATTTGCAACGTCCTTCATACCGGTCTAATTCCTGAAAATTATCGTTAACGAGTACTGCTGCTGCTTGAATTATTTGGCCATAAGAAACATTTGAAGAGCATGTTTCAAAATCATAAAAAACCAAATTTGGCATTGAGTATTACTTATTCAATGTTTTGATCTTGTCAACATCTTCTTTGGTTGCTTTTTCAACTAAATCGGGATCTTTAATATTTTCTAGTGTATTTTTTATAGAACGTGCCGACTTTCCAAAATCCATTGTATAACTCATAGCTTCTTCTAACTTTTTTCTTAGTCCATCAATTCCGGCGAAATGCTTGTCAAATCTTGATGTAATATTTCTTAAATCATCATAAATTTTAACCGAGTGCTTTTTTATCTTCAACGAAATGAACCCCATATGCAAAGATTGCAAATAAGCAGAGAGAGTGTTTGGACCCGCTAGTGACACTTTGTATTTTTTCATTAATTCTTGAGTTAGTAATTCTTTACTAGATGGGTCTCTATAACTAGTAAGTTCGGAAAAAATAGACTCAACAGGGACATATAAAATTGCAAAGTTAACGCTTTTGGGTGGAACAATATACTTCGATTGAATTGTTATTGCTTTGGTTCTATAGGCACTTGCTAGTTTATTTCTAGCATCTACCATAGCTTTTTTATCTTTTGACTCGTCGGCATCAATAATAGCTTGAAACTTTTCCACTGCCCAGTGCGAGTCTATCGGAACTAAAACATCGTCTTGTAATTTTACGGCAAATTCTACTTTTTCTTCGGTGTCATCCTTCATTCGTACATTAGAAATATATTGAGAAGCCGGTAATAAATCTTGTAAAAGAGAGGCAAGACTGAATTCGCCCAATGTACCATATTTTTTAACCCCCGCTAAAATCTTGCTAAAATTTACCTGACTTTTATTTAAATCTTCTACCTGTTTGTTAAAGGTTCCTACTTTTTCATTCACTTGGGTTAGTGAACTTGCTAGATCTCTTGTCACATCTTTTGACAAACTAGTAAAATCCTTATTAAAGGATGAAGACATATCATTAATTGATTTATTGACCTCTTCTCTTAAACGATTTGTTTCCTCAACTAGCTTATCTTGTTCTTTGTTTTTTTTTCTATTAATTAAAAGATAAATCTCGATAACAATAAAAGCCACAAGGAGAACGAGGATGGCTGAAAGCATG
>CATMHL010000038.1 GCA_950068185.1 uncultured Pelagibacteraceae bacterium
GCAGATGAATCTGAACCAGGAACTTGTAAAGATAGAGATATATTAAGATTTGAGCCTCAAAAACTAATTGAAGGTTGCTTGCTTGCTGGTTATGCGATCAGCGCGCACACCTGTTATATTTATATAAGAGGAGAGTACTTTAGGGAGGGTCAGAGATTACAGGAAGCTATAAACCAAGCTTATGAAAAAAATTTTTTAGGTAAAAATGCATGTGGTTCAGGGTGGGATTTTGATATTTATCTTCATTATGGGGCGGGATCTTATATTTGTGGCGAGGAAACAGCATTATTAGAAAGTTTGGAAGGAAAGAAAGGTCTACCAAGACTTAAGCCTCCATTTCCTGCGCTTGTTGGTCTTTACGGCTGTCCAACAATTATAAATAATGTTGAAACAATAGCAGTTGTACCAACCATTCTTAGAAGAGGAGCAAAATGGTTTGCATCTCTAGGTAAACCCAAAAACACTGGAACTAAAATTTTTTGTATTTCTGGTAATGTTAATAATCCGTGCAATGTGGAGGAAGAAATGGGTATACCCCTCAAAGTTTTAATAGAGAAACATGCGGGTGGAGTGATTGGAGGATGGAATAATCTTCAAGCGGTGATACCAGGAGGATCTTCAATGCCGTTATTGCCAAAAAGTATTTGTGAAACAATTACCATGGATTTTGATTCTCTTATCAAAGCTAAGAGTGGTCTAGGGACCGCAGGGGTGGTTGTGATTAACAAAGACCAAGACATTATTAATTGTATGGCCAGAATAGCAAAGTTTTATAAACATGAAAGTTGTGGTCAATGTACTCCTTGTAGAGAAGGATGTGGTTGGATGTGGAGAGTGCTTAAAAGAATGGCCATAGGGGAAGCTACTTATAAAGAAATAGATCTATTATATGATGTCACAAAACAGATAGAAGGGCATACCATTTGTGCTTTCGGAGAAGGTGCTGCTTGGCCAGTACAAGGGTTGCTTCGTCATTTTAGAAAAGAAATTGAAAAAAGATGTCATGGGGAACCAATTGTGAAAAAAAGTTTAAAGATTCCTTATCTAATAGACCAACACCTTTTGGAGAAAGATAGTGCCTAAAATTATAATCAACAATAAAGAAGTTGAATTTGAAGAAGGTATGACCGTTCTTCAAGCGTGCGAATTAGCAGGAGCGGAAATACCACGTTTTTGTTATCACGAGAGACTTTCTATAGCAGGCAATTGTAGAATGTGTTTGGTTGAAAATAAAAAATCTCCAAAACCGATAGCATCTTGTGCTGAACCAGCTGTAGAGGGAATGAATATTAAAACAAACACACCTTTAGTAGATAAAGCTAGAAAAGGTGTAATGGAATTTTTATTAGCAAATCATCCTTTAGATTGTCCAGTATGTGATCAGGGAGGTGAATGTGATTTACAAGATCAATCCATGTTTTATGGATTTGATTACTCAAGGTACTCAGAAAACAAAAGGCAAGTCAAAGAAAAATATATGGGTCCTCTTATTAAAACTATAATGACAAGGTGTATTCACTGTACAAGATGTATAAGATTTGCAACCGAAGTTGCAGGCATTCCTGAACTTGGAGCAATTGGCAGAGGAGAAGATATGGAAATCACAACTTATTTAGAAAGAGCCATGGAGTCAGAAATGTCTGCTAATGTCATAGATTTATGCCCAGTTGGAGCACTTACATCAAAACCTTATGCTTTTGAGGCACGTCCATGGGATCTTAAAAAGACCGAAACAATAGACGTTATGGACGCTGTTGGTTCTAATATCAGAGTCGATACTTACGGATGGGAAGTTAAAAGAGTTTTGCCGCGGGTTAATGAAGATATTAATGAAGAATGGATATCAGATAAGACGAGATATGCATGCGATGGTCTTTTAAAACAGAGGTTGGACACACCATATATTAGAGAGAATGGAAGGTTACAAAAATCATCTTGGGATCAAGCATTAAAACTTTTAATTAGTAAATTAAAATCATTTGATCCAAACGAAGTGGCCGGATTAGTCGGTGATTTAGCAGATTTGGAAATGATTTATAGTTTTAAATCTTTTTTTGAAAAATGTATAGGTTCTACAAATTTAGAGTGTAGACAAGATAGAATTTATATTAATCCACAAGAAAGAATGAATTATATTTTTAATTCATCAATTAACGGAATAGAAGATTCTGATTTTATTCTTTTAGTAGGAACGAATCCAAGATTAGAAGCTACTATACTTAATGCAAGAATTAGAAAAGCATATATAAAAAATAAATTAAAAATTTACTCAATAGGTGATGCTGGTGATTTAACCTATCCTTATCAAAACATTGGCTCTAACACTTCGATCATTAGAGAAATTGTATCGGGTTCGCATGAAATTTCACATAAAATTAAAAAAGCAAAAAAACCAATGATTATTATAGGAGATTCAGCTCTTTATGGAAAATCCGGTAAGTACGTTTTTGAAACGTTAAAAAATTTTTTATCTTATAATAATTTTATTAAAAAAGATTGGAATGCTTTAAATATTCTTACTCAGCAAGCATCCAGAGTAGGAGCGATTGATTGTGATGTATATTCTATAAATGAAGCAGAAAACTTTTCGTTTTTTAATAAATTAGAGAATGATGACTTCAAACTTATATATTTACTAGGAGCTGACAATATTAATTTTGAGAAAAAAAATAAATTTGTAGTTTATCAAGGAAGTCATGGAGACAGAGGCGCAGAAATTGCTGATATTATTTTACCGGGCGCTGCATATACTGAAAAAAATGGCTTATTTATAAATTTAGAAGGAAAATTGCAAAGTGCATACAAAGCTTCTTACCCTCCGGGAGATGCACGTGAAGATTGGATTATTTTTAAAGATCTTGCCAACATGATGAAAAAACCACTTGGATATCACAATGTCAAACAATTGAGAGAATCTATTAATAAACATATTCAATCTAAAATTAATAATGGCGTTAAAAAAACTAATGAAGTTGATTTTATTGAGGAAAATATTTCAGTAAAACCAATTGATTATTACTATACAAATTCAATTGCCAGATCATCAAAAGTGATGAGTGAGTGTAGACAAATATCAAAAAAATTTTTATTTACAGGAATTGAAAAGGCTAGTTAATGATTTATATAAACATATTTTTTAGTGAAATTTATAAAATAATTTTTTTACTCCTACCAGTTTTAGTATCAATAGCTTTAATAGTATGGCTCGATAGAAGAGTTTGGGCATTTGTTCAAAAAAGGAAAGGACCGAATGTTGTGGGACCATTTGGAATTTTGCAAACTTTAGCCGACGCCTTGAAATTTATGTTCAAAGAAATAATTATCCCAGCGAGCGCTAACAAAGTTATATTTGTTTTGGCTCCAATAATTACTCTTACTTTAGCTTTAATAGCGTGGGCAGTTATTCCATTTAGTAATGAGATGGTTTTAGCTAATATTAATGTTGGAATATTATACCTATTTGCGGTTTCATCATTGAGTGTTTACGGAATTATAATGGGTGGATGGGCATCTAATTCAAAATATCCTTTTTTAGGTGCTATTAGATCAGCAGCTCAAATGGTGTCTTATGAAGTATCAATTGGAATAATAATCGTCAATGTATTGCTTTGCGTAGGTTCACTTAATTTAAATAAAATAGTATTGGCCCAGGAAAATGTGTGGTTTATTTTTCCACTTTTTCCAATGTTTGTTGTTTTTTTTATATCAGCTTTAGCTGAAACAAACCGGCCACCATTTGATTTACCAGAAGCTGAGTCTGAGCTAGTGGCAGGTTATCAAACTGAATATTCAGGAATGATGTATGCAATGTTTTGGTTAGGGGAGTACGCAAATATTTTACTTTTGTGTGCTTTAGGTTCAATTCTTTTTTTAGGAGGATGGTTAAGTCCGATTGATATTTATCCACTTAATTTATTGCCCGGAGCTTTCTGGATGATATTTAAAATTTTAGGACTTTTTATTTTATTTTCTCTAGTTAAAGCTATAGTACCAAGATATCGTTTTGATCAATTGATGAGATTGGGTTGGAAAATTTTTCTTCCACTTTCATTAATTTGGGTTGTTTTAACAGCAAGCTTTTTATTTTTTTTAGACATGTTGCCCGTTGCAGGATAATTAAATAATGAAAATTAGCAGAATAATTAAAACAGTATTTATGGCAGATTTCGTTGCTGGATTGCTAATTGCAATAAAAACAATCTTTAAATCATCCAAAACTATAAACTACCCCTTTGAAAAAGGAAAAATAAGCCCGCGGTTTAGAGGGGAACATGCTTTAAGAAGATATCCAAATGGAGAAGAGAGATGTATAGCATGTAAATTGTGCGAAGCTGTTTGTCCTGCCCAAGCTATAACAATAGAATCAGAAATTAAAAATGACGGAAGCAGAAAAACAACAAGATACGACATAGATATGCTTAAATGTATTTATTGTGGTTTATGTGAAGAGTCTTGCCCAGTAGATGCGATTGTTCAAGGTCCAAATTTTGAATTTGGAACGGAAACTAGAGAAGAACTTTATTACAACAAACAAAAACTTTTAGAAAATGGAGACAAATGGGAGACCGTTTTAGCTGAAAATATAAAAGCAGATTTACCTTTTAGATAAATGTTGGCACATTCTTTATTTTTTTATTTTTTTTCTACCATAGCTGTGTTTGCTTCAATAATGGTCACAGTTTCAAGAAATACAGTTTATTCCGTTTTTTTTTTAATCTTAGTTTTTATAAGTATTTCAATCTTATTTATTATGATAGGTGCAGAATTTTTAGGAATGATAATGCTGATTGTTTATGTAGGAGCTGTTGCGGTTTTATTCCTCTTTGTGGTTATGATGTTGAATATAACTGAACAACTAGCAAAACGGCCCAGCAGAAAGGGTCTTATTAATAATATATCCGTTGGTTCAATTGTTGGTGTAATTATCTTTCTTGAATTATTAGTTGTAGTTGGTGGATGGAAATATAAAGGTACTTTTGTTCCTCTATCAGCCACAAATTTAAATATGGATATTAGTAATACTCATGCATTGGGTAATATTTTATACACAGATTATATTCATCTTTTTCAAGTATCTGGAATGATCCTCCTTGTTGCAATGATTGGAGCAATTACTCTCACATTTAGTAAGAGAGAAAATATAAAAAGACAGAGTTACTTTGATCAAATACAAAGAGAGAAAGATAGTGCAGTTTCATTAGTTGAGGTTGAGAGCGGCAAGGGAGTAAAACTTGATGATTGAAATAGGATTAGGGCACTATTTAACTTTAGCAGCAATTATTTTTACTATTGGAATAATTGGAATTTTCTTAAATAGAAAAAATGTCATTATTATTTTGATGTCAATCGAACTAATCCTTTTAGCAGTAAATATTAACTTAGTGTCTTTTTCTATTTACTTACAAAATTTGGTTGGCCAGGTATTTGCAATGTTTATTTTGACAGTAGCTGCAGCAGAATCTGCTGTGGGTTTAGCAATAATAGTAATTTATTATAAAAATAAAGGTTCAATTAATGTAGAACACATCAGTTCTTTGAAGGGCTAGTATGGAATACGCAATAGTATTATTACCTTTACTAGGTTCAATTATTTCAGGTTTTTTCGGAAAAAGATTGGGGGCGAAATCATGTCAGATTTTAACAAGCTCATTTGTATCAATTTCTGCAATTTTATCTTTCTTTATTTTTTATGATGTACTAACACAAGATTATTCTAGCAATAAATTAATATTTACTTGGATCAGTTCAGGAAGTTTTCATGTCAATTGGTCAATAAATATTGATCCGTTAACATCCGTTATGCTAGTGGTTGTAAGTTTAATATCATCCATAATTCACTTTTACTCAATAGGTTATATGGACGATGATCCGCACAAAGCACGTTTTATGGCATATTTGTCGTTGTTTACTTTTGCCATGCTTACTTTGGTTACCGCTGACAATTTTTTACAATTATATTTTGGCTGGGAAGGTGTTGGATTATGTTCTTATTTATTGATTGGTTTTTGGTACAAAAAACCTTCAGCTAATGCAGCGGCTATTAAAGCGTTTATTGTTAATCGGGTAGGTGATTTCGGATTTGCTATTGGTATTTTTTTAATCTTCTTTTTTTATGGAACAGTAAATTACGATGAAGTCTTTCAACAAACTCCTCTATTAATACAAAAGCAAGTTATTTTTTTGGGAATTGAATTTAATTTAATTACACTAATCTGCCTTCTTCTTTTTCTTGGTGCGATGGGAAAATCTGCGCAAATTTTATTACATACTTGGCTTCCGGATGCGATGGAAGGCCCAACGCCTGTATCTGCATTGATTCATGCAGCTACAATGGTAACTGCTGGTGTTTTTTTGGTGGTTAGATGTTCACCAATTTTTGAATATTCCCAAGTAGCATTAAACGTGGTTACAGCAGTAGGAATGACAACAGCATTTTTTGCTGCAACAGTGGCGCTTGTTCAAAATGATATCAAAAAAATCATTGCCTATTCAACTTGTAGTCAATTAGGCTATATGTTCTTTGCAGCTGGTGTCGGTGCTTATCACGTAGCTATTTTTCATTTATTTACGCATGCTTTCTTTAAGGCACTTTTGTTTCTTGGTTCTGGATGCGTAATACATTCGTTTAATAACGAACAAGATATTCGTTCAATGGGAGGGGTTTGGAGGAAAATACCCTTCACCTATGTCTTAATGATAATAGGAGTATTAGCTTTGACCGGGTTTCCATTTTTGTCAGGTTATTACTCAAAAGAAGCAATTATCGAATTTGCTTATTTAAGAGGTAGCACCATCGGCTACTTTGCTTCTGCAGTAGGAATTTCTACGGCTTTATTAACTGCAATTTATTCATGGAGATTAATTTTTAAAACTTTTCATGGAAAATATAATAATGAAGAAAATAACTTAAGTTCAATACACGAGTCTCCTCTAACAATGTTGATACCATCATGTTTGTTAGCAATTGGTGCAATTTTAACAGGTATATTATTTAAAGAAATGTTCATAGGCTATGATAGTTCACAGTTTTGGAGTAGTTCAATTTTATTTTTACAATCTATTCAACATGATCGCCCACCATTCTGGTTACTTGTTATAACACCTACAGTAGTTATTATTACGATTCCAATTGCATATTATTTATTTGTAGCAAATGAAAAAATTTTGAAAAATTTTGTTTTAAAAAATAAAGTCTTATATAATTTTCTAGTAAACAAATGGTATTTTGATGAGTTGTACAATTTTATTTTTGTAGAGCCACTAAAAAAAATAGGATTATTTTTTTGGAAAAAAGGAGATATTAATACCATAGACCGTTACGGACCAGATGGTCTATCTAGGTTAGTTAAAATTATATCTGATAAAGCAGTACATTTTCAAAGCGGCTATTTGTATCACTACGCTTTTGTAATGCTGATCGGTTTTTCTATATTATTAACTTATTTAATTTTATACTAAATGAATTTTCCAATCCTTTCCGCAATCATATTTATTCCACTTATTGGAGCTTTATTTATTTTGGTTACCAAAGAAGAACAAAAGGCTGTTGTAAAAAACTCAAAATATGTAGCAATTTTTTCTTCCTTAACAAATTTTTTCCTTTCCATTTTCCTTTGGTATTCTTTTGATACCTCAACGTCAGAATTTCAATTTGTTGAAGAAAAAAATTGGATGGAGGGCTTTATTAATTTCCAGCTAGGTATTGATGGAATTTCGATTTTATTTATATTACTTACCACATTTATAGCACCTATATGTATTTTTTCAGGTATTAACAGTATTAGGTTTAAGCTCAAAGAATTTTTAATTGCAATCCTTGTAATGGAAACTTTTATGTTAGGAGTGTTCTGTTCTCTTGATCTTGTTATATTTTATTTATTTTTTGAAGGTGGACTTATACCGATGTTTCTAATCATTGGCATTTGGGGCGGGCCAAAGAGAGTCTATTCAGCTTTTAAGTTTTTCTTATTTACATTACTTGGTTCCGTTTTGATGTTAATTGCCATTATTTCTATTTATTGGATTACGGGTACTACAGATGTAATTAAATTATTAGATATAAGAATACCCCAAGAATACCAATATTTGCTTTGGTTGGCATTTTTTAGTTCATTTGCTGTTAAATTACCAATGTGGCCTTTTCATACTTGGCTGCCGGATGCTCACGTTGAAGCGCCAACTGCAGGATCGGTAATTTTAGCAGCCATACTTTTAAAGATGGCAGGATACGGATTTATGCGATTCTCATTAGGTTTATTTCCAGTAGCTTCAGATTATTTTACTCCATTAATTTTTACTCTAAGTATTATTGCAAT
>CATMHL010000039.1 GCA_950068185.1 uncultured Pelagibacteraceae bacterium
AAAATGATGTAGCTGTGGCGGCAAGAACGAATACCCACATCGGCAGTTTTCTTCCCGATATAAAGTAGTCAGATGCTGTTTTCGCCAGCTGTGCTCCTCTTATTCCCCAGAATATACAATACGCCCAGTAGAGTAATACGAACACAATCAGCCACGTTATTTTTGCTGACATAAAGGTTTCCCCCTTTGATTATTTTTCTTGTTTTATAAAACACAAAATGCTCAGAATATTAGCTCCAAGCATTTAAGGACGAAGTTCTGCATAATAAATTAGTTAAATCAACCATTTTGTAAAAGTATGCATATACAACTAATAATTGAAATTATAGTCTTTATGAATGTTATTTACCAATTAAATAACAATATAATAATGATCTTATGGATTGGGCTGCTTTCTACATAACATTCCACGATCCCTTATGGATCATACTTTTAACTACAGCTTTATTTTTTCCGGTTAGGAAATTGATATGGGTTTTATACGTTAGAAAAAAACAAAAAACACAACAGTCGATTTCTGAAGAAGAGAAAAGCAGTTTAAAAAAAAGAGCAACATTTACAACGGTACTATTATGCGTTGTCTTTAGCTATATTTATGTAAAACAGGTTTTTAATTAATGAACGTAAGAGTTCTAAAAAGATTTGTTGTATACATGGCAATATTAACATTTGTCATGTTTACAGTTTGGGCATTAATCAGATCATTTATGAATAGACCTCCAGGAGATTATGAAACCGAGGTTTGTGATATGCGCTTGAAGGATAAACTATACGACAAAGCAATCCAGGCAGCTAATACCGCATTAGAAAAAACTCCCAATCATCGTGGAGCGATTATGTGTAAAGCTTTAGTATTTATTTCACAAAAAACGTATCCAGAAGCAAATGAAGAACTTAATTATTTAATAAACTTTTTAGAAAAAAATATTCAAGATGATGATCTAACTGGAATAGGTACTTTAGCTGCAGCATATGCCAACAGAGGAATAATTAAAGATAGGAAAGAAAATTATGAGGGAGCTTTAGAAGATTATTTAAAAGCAATTAAGATAGATGAGGAAGCTGTTGGAGGTCCAGGATTTGGGACAGTCATTCTTAATTATAAATTTAAATCTTCATCAGTGAAAAAACGAGCTATATATATTTATGAGCAACTTCAACTTCCTGAAAACGACAGAGTCTTAAAAATAAAAGCATTAGATGAAGGCCAAGTAATGCACAAACCAGGAAAACTTTAATTACCCAAACCAGGTAAATTAACTCCCAAAACATTTTTGAAAAGAAATAAAACAAAATAAACTGCAGCAATACAACCAAAAAGTAATCTTACAAAATCTTTTTTACCATCAGAGTTTCTATACGTAAGAGCATGATGAGCAATTAAAGCCGTGGCTGTTAAAAAAATAATATTAAATAATTTCTCATATTCTTGTGGAATAAAATCAAACATTAATTATTGTTTTTGTCTTTATAAAGTTCTGGGTAGACTACTCGTTTCTCAATATATGGTGGGTAAAAGCTAGCAGATTCCTCATCCTCAACATAATTAATTGCCATATAATGACTAGCAATAAAAACAAATGCAATAATAGTTGCGTACAAAACTCCACGTCTTCTTCTTTGTTTTTCGTCGTAAATATATGCTCCAAATTCGTGGTCATAAACATGATATTTTTCATTATAATCATCTAGTACATGTGCTCGATCTAATTTTAGAATATCTTTAGCATAATACATCACCCAAATAGGTATTATTCCTGTGACCATATATTCACTAAATATTTTATTTATTTTATCTCCGGGAAGGTCTTCTTTATACCAAGCTTTGTAAGCTAATTGAATTAGTTGAAACTCTCCTATTTGAAGCAAATTTGCAGCATGTAGAATTTCAGATCTTTTTGGGTTGTCGTCCCAATCGGGTTTAATTAGAGTTCTTAACAAACCATTCATTTATTATTTATTTGTTTTTCCTATTTTCTACTAAACTTTCAACTACAGTTGGGTCAGCTAGAGTAGTGGTATCGCCTAATTGGTCATATTCGTTTGCCGCAATTTTTCTAAGTATTCTTCTCATAATTTTACCCGATCTTGTTTTTGGCAAACCAGGTGCAAACTGTATTAGATCAGGCGTTGCAATTGGACCAATTTGTTTTCTTACCCAAAATTTTAAATCTCTTTCCAATTCACCCGATGGATTTTCTCCGGCATTCAGTGTGACATAACAGTAAAGTCCATTTCCTTTAATATCGTGTGGATAGCCAACAACAGCAGCCTCAGCAACTTTTGGATGAGCAACAAAAGCACTTTCTATTTCTGCTGTACCTAAGTTATGACCAGATACTATGATTACATCATCCACTCTTCCCGTGATCCAATAATATCCATCTTCATCTCTTCTACATCCGTCACCTGTAAAGTATTTTCCGTCAAATTGTGAAAAATAAGTATCAATAAATCTTTGGTGATTCCCATATAAAGTTCTCATTTGTCCAGGCCATGATTGAGCTATACATAATCTTCCTCTACATGCTCCCTCAAGAGTATTTCCTTTTTCGTCAACAATAACTGGTTTAATTCCGTAAAATGGTTTTGTGGCGGAGCCAGGCTTAAGATCTATTGCCCCGGGCTGAGGAGAAATTAGTATTCCTCCCGTTTCCGTTTGCCACCAAGTATCAACAATAGGACATCTTGAATCCCCAACAACTTTATAATACCAAAGCCAAGCCTCTGGGTTGATTGGTTCACCA
Source organism: uncultured Pelagibacteraceae bacterium (assembly GCA_950068185.1). Lineage (GTDB taxonomy): Bacteria > Pseudomonadota > Alphaproteobacteria > Pelagibacterales > Pelagibacteraceae > AG-414-E02. The sequence goes on from CATMHL010000039.1 coordinate 2,748, forward strand.
ACAGTGCCTAAAAGTTTTAAAGATTTTCTGCTTGTTTTTTTTACAGGTTCTGTCCCTTCTCTCATGAGAGCTCTTAGCGCCGTAGGAGCAGTGTAAAAAATATTTACTTTATATTTATCGACAATTTGCCACCATCTCGAAGTATCAGGGTAATTTGGAACACCTTCAAACATTATGGTAGTAGCACCATTCGCAAGAGGTCCATAAATGATATAGCTATGTCCCGTTACCCAACCAATATCTGCTGTACACCAGTAAATATCATTTTTTTTATAATCAAAAATATATTGATGGGTCATTGAAGCATAGACCATGTATCCACCAGTAGTATGCAGAACTCCTTTAGGTTTTCCTGTTGATCCAGATGTGTAAAGAATAAAAAGTGGATCTTCTGCATCCATTTCTGCTGGTTCACATTTTTCTGAAGCTATTTTTGTAATTTCATCATACCAAACATCTCTACCATCAATCCAATTAACTTCATTTCCTGTTCTTTTTACCACGACACATTTTTTTACATTAGGACACTTTTCCAAAGCTTCATCAGTTATTTTTTTCAGAGGTATTATTTTTCCTCCCCTAATACCCTCGTCTGCAGTAATGATATAATCAGACTGACAATCATTAATTCTTCCAGATATTGAGTCTGGAGAAAAGCCACCAAATATTATGGAATGAATTGCGCCAATTCTTGCGCAAGCCAACATGACATAAGCCAACTCGGGAATCATAGTTAAATAGATAGTTACTCTGTCACCTTTTTTTATACCAAGTTCTTTTAAACCATTTGCAGCCTTGCACACATTTTCATGAAGTTCTTTGTAACTAATTTTTTTAGAATCTTTTGGATCATCACCGATCCAAATAATTGCAGTTTTGTTCTTTTTATTTTCTAAATGCCTATCAATGCAATTTACTGATGCATTAAGAGTCCCATCATAATACCATTTAATTCTAACATCAGTTTTACTGTATTTAGCATCTTTTATTTTTGTATAAGGTTTAATCCAATCTATTCGTTGTCCCTCTTTTTTCCAAAAACCCTCATTATCTTTAATTGATAATTTATATTTTTTCTCATACTGACTTTTGTTAATATAAGCACTTTGAGACCATTTTTTTGGCACTCTAAAGATTAGTTTGTTTGATTTAGAAGTTTCTGTTTTTTTAGTTTTTTTGGTTCTTTTCTTTCTTTTTAATTTTTTTATTTTTCTTTTTAGCTTTTGTATCCTTTTCTTATTCTTTTTTGATTTCTTCCTTTTTAATTTTTTAATCCTTTTCTTTCTTTTTCTTGCCATAGAAATATCCCCAGGTGTTAAACTCTACCCATCTTACATATTTTTTTCCAGTATTTTAAACTAACTTTCATAACCGATAAGCGACTTTGTTTTACTAGAGAAAAATCTCTAAAATCCTTATTTTTTTTGATTTCTTTTAAACTTACTTCTCTTTTCAGGGGATATGAAGCTTTAACAATGACAGATACAAATTTTTGAGTTTTATCTGATTTATCTGAAAAAGCTTCTTTGATAACTATAACTATACCTATGATGCTTTTTGATTTACCCGTATGATAAAAAAAACACCTATCACCTATTTTCATATTTCTTAAATTTTTTGACGCTTGAAAATTTCTAACTCCGTTCCACTCCGCTCCTTTGTCGCCAGAATTTACTTGTTGTTGCCATGACCATTCTTCAGGCTCAGTTTTGAGCAACCAATACGTCTTTTTTTTCATTTGTTATTGCTCAAATTTTTTCAATCCATTCTTTCTTTTTATCTTCTTTTAAAAAAGATGACTTAAAAGAATTGATGATTAATTTTTTTATATCTTCTTTAGAAAGATTTAGTGCTGCTTGGCATTCAATCAAATTCTTATTTATATAACCTCCAAAATAAGCTGGATCATCTGAATTAACCATTACCATCAGTCCATTATTCAGTAATTTTTTCAAATTATGATCTTTAAGTTTTTTAAAAACACAAAGTTTTATATTTGAAAGAGGACAAATTGTTAAAGGAATTTGGTCATCTAGTAGTTTTTGAACAAGTTTTTTATTTTGAAGACACTGCACGCCATGATCAATCCTTTTTACTTTAAGAAGATTTAAAGCTTCCCAAATATACTCAGGAGGACCCTCCTCACCAGCATGAGCTACTGTTAAAAAACCTTTTTCCATTGCTTTTTTAAACACCCGCTCAAATTTTCTTGGAGGATGTCCCGCTTCGGAAGAATCAAGTCCGACTGCAACAATTTTAGTTTTATGAACTAAAGCCTGATCCAATATTTCAAATGCAGACTTCTCATCAAGATGTCTTAAAAAACACATTATAATCTTTGAAGTTAAGCCAAATTCTTTATTAGCTTTTACAAGGGCCTTATAAATGCCATTTATAACAACTTCAAAATGGATTCCTCTATTTATGTGAGTTTGAGGATCAAAAAAAATTTCTGTATGAACTACATTGTCCTCTTTACATTTTAATGTATAGGCCCAGGTTAAATCAAAAAAATCCTGTTCTTTGATCAACACATTAGATCCTTGGTAAAATATATTCAAAAATGATTCAAGGTTGCTAAAATTATAGGCAGATTTTACATCATTAATATTTTCAAAAGGAATTTTTATATTGTTTCTTTTGGCTAACCTAAACATAAGTTCTGGTTCGAGAGTACCCTCGATATGTACATGCAATTCGGCTTTTGGTGTTTTCTTTATAAATTTGATAATTTCATTCATTTGGTTATTTGAAAAATTTTATCAGATTATTTTTTCATTTTTAATTAATCAATATTACATTCAAAATTTCAACCCTGATCCTTTTAAAAAAGGTGCCGAACTATCTAATGGCCATCTAGCTTTTGATGGAAATTCTAAATTATCAATTAAGTTAATTTTATATCTTTCAATACCGGTCCAAGCAATCATTGCCGCATTATCGCTACATAAATTTATTGGAGGAAAAATAGATGTAAAATTTTTTTCTTTAGCTAGTTTAGTTAAATTTTCTCTTATTGACAAATTTGAAGCAACGCCTCCAGCAATTACAAAAGTATTTTGTCTATTTTTTTTATTTTTTAAAAATTCTTTCATAGCCACTCTAGTTTTTTCGTAAAGAATTTCATTAATAGTTTTTTGAAAAGATGCAGCCAAATGATATTTTTCTTTCTCATTTTTTAATTTTTTAGAAGTTCTAAGCACAGCAGTTTTAAGTCCCGCAAAAGATAAATTACAGCCCCCCTTTTTAAGAATTGGTTTAGGCAATGTAAAATAATTTTTGTCACCTTTTTTTGCCCACTCTTCAATTTTTGGTCCTCCAGGAAATTCTATTCCCAAAAGTTTTGCAGTTTTATCAAAAGCTTCACCAAGTGCGTCGTCAATTGTGGTTCCAAGTCTTCTGTAATTATTAACTCCATTGACTTCTAAAAATTGAGTATGACCTCCCGAAATCAACAGTAACAAATATGGAAATTCAATTTTATTATTAATCTTTGGACTTAGTGCGTGGCCTTCTAAGTGATTAACAGCTATAAAAGGTTTGTTTAAAGATCCAGCAATTGCTTTGCCGGTGTTTAAACCGACAGTTAAACAAACTATTAATCCAGGACCAGCAGTGGCTGCTATACCATCTAAATTTTCTAAATTTAAGTTACTTTCTTTGATTGCTTTTTGAACTATGAATTCTATTTTTTCCACGTGAGCTCTTGCGGCAATCTCAGGAACTACACCACCAAATTCCCTATGTTCCTCGATTTGGCTAGAAACAATATTTGATAAAATTTCTCCAGTTCCGTCAGTATTTTCTTTTACAACAGCAGCTGCAGTTTCGTCGCAGCTTGTTTCTATTCCCAAAAAAGTGAGCTTTTTTTTCATGTTTGATTATCTGTCTATCAATATAAAAAAATAATATAACATAAGTAATTTTTAATAATAATGGCAGAAGATAAAAAATTTATAATTGGATCACGAGGAAGTAAGCTTTCTTTGGCTTATGCTGAGCATGTTAAAGATTTATTATCAAAATCTAATCCACAATTTGGTGATAATTCAATAAAGATAAAAATTATAAAAACTTCAGGAGACATATTTCAAAATAAAAAAATATCAGATATTGGAGGCAAGGGAGTTTTCTCAAAACAAATTGAAAATGAGTTATTGGATACCAAAATAAATTTGGCTGTTCATTCTTTAAAAGATTTACCTACAAAAATGACAGATGGATTATGTGTTAATGCTGTAGTGAAAAGAAATGATCCCAGAGATGCTTTTTTAAGTAATGTAAGTACATCTTTTTTTAAACTTAAATCACAATCAAAGGTTGGGACGAGTTCACTCAGAAGAAAAGCTCAGTTAAATTCTTTAAGAAATGATATTAATATTGTTTCAATGAGAGGAAATATTGATACTAGAATTGGTAAACTAAAAAATAAAGAGTTTGATGCTATAGTTTTATCCTTAGCTGGACTTAAAATGCTCAATTTAGAAAACGAAGTCAAAGAGATTTTTTCAACTGACCAAATGTTACCAGCTGTAGGGCAGGGAGCTATAGCTTTACAGTGCCGGAAAGATGATCACAAAACCTTGAATATTGTTAAAATGATAAATGATAAAGAATCATATTGCTGCATTCAAGCTGAACGCGCTTTACTCGAAGCAATTGGTGGAGACTGTGATACAGCCGTTGGTGGTCTAGCTAAATTGTTGAATAAGAAAATTATTTTGAAAAGTGAACTATTTTCAAGCGACGGAAATAAAAAATTTGTTGTTGAAAATTCAGGAAATTTTAATGAAGCTAAAGATATAGGCCACAAAGTTGGAGAAGAATTACTAAAAAAAGCTGGTTCAGATTTTAAAGTACAAGGAAATTAAATTGCATATTGTCATTACAAGACCAAAAGAAGATTCGTTGTATCTTATTGAAAGATTGAAAAAACTGGGTCATATGGTAACGCATCTTCCCGTAATTAAAATTGAGAAACTCGAAACAGAAAAAATAAATTTTCAAAATTACAAGGCAGTAATTTTTACTAGTTCGAATGCCATAAAATTTCTTAATGTTGATAAATTTGACTCAAAAATTAAATGTTACTGCGTTGGCAAAATAACAGAATTTGCAGCTAAGCAAGCAGGTTTTATAAATACTTATTCTTCCGAGGGTACTGTAGATTCTTTAATAGAATTAATAATCAGATCGTTTGAAAATAAGTCAGGAAAACTTCTTTACTTAAGTAGTGAATTTATTTCCAAAGATTTAGATGTTGATTTAATAAAGGCAGGCTTTTCAGTAGATAGGATTTCAAATTATACTACACTACCCATTGAAGAAATTGATGAGATAACATTGGATTTTTTGAAAAAAAAATCACCAGATATTATTTTTATTTATTCTTCAAAAAGTGCTA